>JAKBCR010000264.1 GCA_021807675.1 Pseudomonadota bacterium | reverse complement strand
TGAGCTGCCGTTGCTCGTCGAGTCGCCGCCCGAGGCCACGCCGAGACCGACTTCGGCACTGCCGGCGGCGCCGAAGCGCTGCGAGACTTTCGACGGGGTCTGCCAAGCGCCCACGTCGCTGGCCGCAAACGACAGCGCGGTGAGCGTGATGCCGTTCGAGGTGTAGGTCTGGGTGTTGCTGCCGAGAATGCAGTTGCCCGCGGTGCAGGTCGCACCGTTCGCGGCGAGCGAATTGAAATCGTAGTTCACGCTCATGCTGCCGGCGAGGGCAGCGCTCGTGGCGAGGAGGCTCGCGGCCAGGCCGCCGGCGAGCAGGGCAGCGTGGCTGACGGGGGTTCGGGTACGCATCGTGATCAGTCTCCGTGTTTTGCCTTTTTTCCCGCCGTGGCCCGGGTGCTCGCCGAACCCGCGTCGGATTCGGGTGCTTCGGGCGGCCGGTGCGTTACCAGGACTGAAGCAAAAGCTGCGCCAAAGATTTATTCATCGTAGAAACAGACGGTTATTGATCATTTGTCATATTCTTTCCGCAGGCATGTAAAGTTTCCTGACGGTGTCGGCGCGGTCTTGCGACCGCGTGAGGTGCCACGATCGAGGGCCTGGGCCTCGCGATACAGTCGTCAGCGGTTCCCTGCGCTCCCGGTTTAAAGTCCCTCTCTCGGATCGGTAAATCCGCCGCCTTCAGGCGGATCAAGGTCCCTCGAAAGGGGCGAATGCGCATCGGGTGCCCCATAGCCAGCAATAGGGCTTCTTTTTTCCCGCTGTCCGTGCGCTGGCGAAGGATGGAGCTGCTGAAGACGCAGACCTTCGGTCGAAGTCCCGGTCGGCCCTTGTGGCCGACTGCGCGCCTTCAGGCGCGTCCGCGGAAACCGCCGGCTCTAGCCGGTGGTCCGCTCATCATCTGACCGGAAGCAGCCTGCGTACGGCCTCGGGGGTCGGGCGGGGCACATCGGGAGGAATCCATGCTTCGCCAGAAGAAACATCGCCGCGCGCTCTGGCCTGCGCCGTTCGCAGCGGCGCCGATTGCGGCCCATGCGGGGGCGGTGGCGCCAAAGGGTCTCTTGCAATACGCAGGGTCTTACGTTCCGCACATCGCCGGAGTGATTTCCAGGTAATTTCCGCCGACCGGGCGACGGCTATTCGGGCGCGTTGAGCTCGATGAGCCGCTGTGTGTGGGCCTCCCAGGTCCGCAGGAGCTTCTTTGCCTTGCGGTAGTTGGCGATCGCCAGGCGCATGAGTTCGGCCTGCTTGGGCGTGAGGGTGCGGTGGTGCAGCCGCCCGCTCTTGAGGTAGCTCCACTCGTAGTAGGGTCCGTGGCGCGCCGCCGGGTCGCGCGCGCAATGACAGTTGGGGTTCCCGCAGACCTTGGTGCGCTTGAGCAGCGTGCCCGAGGACAGATACTGCATGGTGCCGATTGCCCGCTGGATCTCGGCGATTTTCTCCTCGATTTGAGCGGTATTGGGCTTGGGCACGGAGTTGACGGTGTCGCGGACTGGCGATATTATTATCGCCAGAGTGCAGCAGACGCAACCCCGCAAGCCACTCGCCGAGAAGTTCGCTCTTTCTACCGAGCGGCTGGGACCTCTTTCCCTCGTCAATCACTTCATCTCACGGCTCGGGCTGATCGAGCTGCTGGATCAGCACGTACCGACGACCGATCGACGCTGCGCGGTGCCGCACGCCACGGCGCTCGGGGTGCTGCTGCGCTCGATCGTGGTCGAGCGCGAGTCCATCTACCGCCAGGTCGAGACCGTGCACGGCTTCGCCCCGGCAATGTACGGCCTGGCAGAGCAAGAGCTCGGACATCTGGGCGATGATCGACTCGGCCGAGCCCTCGATCGGCTTTTCGATGCCGATCGCGGTGCGCTCCTTACCGCCGTCGTGCTTGCGGTCGGCAAGTGCTTCGCGGTGAAGTTCGAGGAGCTGCACAATGACTCGACCTCGATCCGCTTCTGCGGTCAATACCGGGTTCAACCCGAGACGGTGCGCGGACAGCGTCCGGCGCGCATCGTGTTCGGATTTTCGAAAAATGTTGCGCCAAAAAATATGTGGCGGCAGCTCTCGAGAGAGCCGCCGCCGTGCGGACGAGCATCCGGGCCATGGCACATAAGCTTTCTGGCTACAGACCCCGGAGGAACTCCATCAGGCTCGGCATGCGCCTTCGACGTGTCGGCCTCGGTAGGTCAGTGATGTCGAGGCTCGCGAGCGCCTTCGCTTTCATTTCGAGATCGACTTCTGCGTAGACGTGGGTTGTGTCCAGCGAGACGTGCCCGAGCCAGGCGCGGATGGTGTTGATGTCGACCCCTGCTCGAAGTAGGTGGACCGCGGTCGTATGCCGAGCGGTGTGCGGGCTCACCCGTTTTGTGGCCATGCTCGGCATGGAAGCCGAGGCTGCCTTCCCGTAGGCTGCAACGAGGCGATGGATACCGAAGCGCGTCATTGGCTTGCCCGTGCGTCCCCGGAACACAGGGTCTTGCGGCTTCTGGCCTGCGAGCAGTGGGCGCAGTGCGGCTACGGTCTCAGGCCAGAGGGGGCAGACGCGCCATTTATTGCCCTTGCCAAGGATCCGCACCGACGCCGAGGTTCCGAGTTGTAGGTTGCTGACGGCGAGCCGCGCGGCCTCATCCGCACGGGCCCCGCTGTTGTACAGGAACAGAAGCAGCGCGTGGTCGCGGGCCCCAAGGGGCGTACGGCGGTCCGGTGCGCGCAACAGCGCATCGAGCTCCGCCTTTTCGAGGTACCCGATCACGGTCTTGGCGGCCTTCTTGAAGGGAATGGAGCGTATCTCCATGCACCATGCGAGGTGCTCCGGAGCCCGGGTCCCGATGAAGCGAACCAGGGCATGGATCGCCCCGAGACGCTGATTGCGCGTGGCGACGCAGCAGTGCCGTTCTCGCTCAACGTGCTCCAGAAAGTGCCGCACTGCAGCAGGGGAAACGTCCGCAACAGACAGCCGATCTATGCTGACGCCGGATCGATGGCTGACGAACGGTAGGAGCAGGGTCAGGGTATCGCGATAGCTCATCTGGGTGTTGTGCGCCAAGTTGCGCTCGGCGACCAGATGCTCAAGGAGGAATCGCCGAACCCAGGGTGCCAGTAAATTACGGTCAATCATGGGTCACCCCCTGCCCGGCGTACTGAGCAAAGCGCCGACTGGCCTCCTGCAGCAGCTCCGGGGTCATCTGCAGATACCGCTGGGTCGAGCGGACATCCACGTGACCGAGGTAGGTTGCGAGCTGGGGCAAGAGCTGCTGGACGTCCTTGCCGGCGCGGTACCACGCCAGCACCCGATGCACGGCTGTCGTGTGCCTCAGATCATGAAGTCGAGGTGGTCTCGGCTCGCCCGGTGGACAGGTGATCCCGGCGGCGGATCGTATGCGCTGGAATGTGGTGATGACCTCCTGGTAGTAAAAGCCATGTCCTGTGCGCGTACAGAGGAATGCGGATCTCTCGCCCTCGGGAAGCACCAATAGGCGGCGGCGGTCCAGGTATGCTGCCAGCTGCCGGGTGAGGCGAGGCCCGATGGGGACGATGCGTGTCTTGTAGAACTTCGTGTCCCGGACTGTGACCAGCCGTCGGACCAAATCGACGTCGCCGACGGTGAGTGAGATGGCTTCCCCCACCCGTAATCCGGTGCCGTAGAGCAGCAGGAGCAACGTTCGGTAGGTCATCACCTGCAGAGGACTGTTGTGATACTTGAGCACGGCGGTCGCCTCGAGCAGCCTCTGCAGCTCCGCGGTCGAGTACACGTAGGGGGTCTGAGGCGGTACCAGCTTGGGCGGATGCTCCGGCAACGGCGAGACCGCAACCAGATCGTGCGCGAGCGCATACCGATACAAGCCCGCCAAATACGCCCTCTTTGTCCTCCACGTTGCCGTCGGCGCACCACCGCCGCGCAGAAAGCGCTCGACGGCAACAGGGGTAATCTCGGACAGCGGTGCATTGCCGGTCTCCCTAACGAACTGATGCAGATACCGCCCCGCTCGGTCGAGGCGCACGCCGAGCGTACGACGCGCCGCCAGATAGGCCTCAACAGCCTCAAGGGCAGTCATGGCAGATCTCCCAAATCGAAGTCGCCGACTTCCCGCAGCGCGGTCAGATCCACCTTGGTGTACACCCTGGTGGCGGCGGTGCTGCGGTGTCCGAGATGATCTCCGATCTCCTTCAGCGTCAGACGTTCGGCGAGGAGTCTCGCCGCGCAGGAATGCCGTAGCGCGTGCGGGCCGAGGTGCGCTGCCTTGATGCCGAACGCGCGCAATCTCTCGCTCACGACGTGATAGATGGCTCCATCGCCGATCGGCAGATGGGGGGCCTGCAGGCGAATGAAGACCTGTGGGTAAGGCACGTGCGGCCGGACCGTATCCACGTAACAGGACAAGGCCTCGGCGACGGATCTCTGCAATGGATAGACCTGCGGTTGCCGACGCTTCAGCCGATCGATCCAGAGGCGGTGCCCTGCCCAGTCAATCTGATCGAGCCGGAGGGCGGCGACCTCGCTGCGGCGCAGACCGTAGATGGCCAGGAGCATCAGGATCGCCCGGTCACGGACGTCGCGAGGGCTCGCGGAGACGGTGCCTGTCAGAAGCTTGCGGACGTCCTCCCAGCTCAGCGCATAGGGAAGCGACTCGAGCCGGTAAACACGCGGGCTCAGAATCGCCTCCGGTAGTCGCCGGGAGCAGCGCCCAGTCGAGGCTGAGTACCGCAGAAATGCCCGCAGCCGCGTGGACATCGATGCCACAGAAATCCTGGACCACCGATCCGCAGAAGCAGCAAAGTAGGCGTCCAGATCTTCAGGGCGCAGGCGCGCCAAGTCCCGACCGCTCTTCCCACACCACCGCAGGAAGTTCGTAGCGCACCAGCTGCGCGCGCGAATGGTTGCCGGAGTGAGTCCCCGTTCTTGACGCATCCAGATCAGGTATGCCTCCAGCTGCTCTGCAAACGGGACCGGCTCCCTCTCAGTGCGCCACCATCCAAGAAACTTCAGCCACGGGCGTCCGAACTCCAGGAAGACCTGGGCCATCGTCGGGCCAGGCGCCGGTTGACCATACACGATCTTGCGCAATCTCTCTGCGTCGACACCCCTGCGGTCACACGGAGTCAACCTCTTGGCAATCCACAACAGGCACTTCGCGCGTTTACGCTGTTCGCCATAACGTGCACCACCAGCAGCGCAGTGCTCAAGGTATCGTCGCCGCTCCGTGGACAGAGGACCTGTCCGATGACGTTTGACAGCGGCCTTCTGATGAAAAAGAATCTGGAACATGGCAGTGCTCCGGTGGGGAGAGGTCTGCCAGAAGACGCCGAACTCTTATGTTGCGTCAATCCGGAGGACGACGCGGAAACGCGCCCGCAGGAGACGCCATCACCACATATTTTTCGGCGCAACATTTTTCGAAGTATGTGCTCGAGCACATACTTCGAAGGATCACCGTCCGGATCTCAAGCAGTTGCTGTTCATCCTCACGACCGCCGAGGATGGCGGGGTGCCGGTGCAGTTTCGCATCGCCGATGGCAACACCAACGATTCGGTCACGCACATCGA
>JAKBCR010000263.1 GCA_021807675.1 Pseudomonadota bacterium | reverse complement strand
ACGAGAGAGTCGCGGAATGCTCAGCCATATGCTCCTCTTCATACCAGAGCGGGACTTCTCGCTAATATAATAGCAGGAGAACACGGGAGAGGCATCAAACTGGACCCGACGTACAAACCCCTGTGCCGGGAATGTGCCGTGCTCAGATTGGCTGTGCCGTAATTGTGCCGTGGCGGGGCTGGGGACGGGGCTGGCAAGCGCTGCAAGTGGTTGAATCATAAGCCCCTAGAACTCCCGATCGCTGCTTTGTAAACCGTTGGTCGGGGGTTCAAGTCCCTCAGCCGGCATCACGACACCAGGCGGCACGGCGGCTGCTTGCCTCCCCTTGCCTCGGGTATCGACCCAGCTGATCGGCGAAAGGTCCTGCGGCAAATATCTGCCGGGTTCGTTTGATGCCCAACGAGCCTTTTCATGAAGGACACGAAGACTGGCGCTCTCGTCGTCTGCCCAGGTCGGATTACGGCGTTCGTGCCATGCAGCGCGCGCGCGCGTCGGCGGCTGCGCCTCAGATGAGAGTCAAGCCGAGAATGATGATCAGCAGAGCACCGATGAGTCCGAGATAGAAATTGAGATCGCCGGATTGGAGCGCTCGCAACCGGCCTGCGAGGCGCCACACGGCGCGCCGCAGGGGCGCAAAGAGCATCGGACCAAAGACCTCCGCAACGTCGTGCTCGACCTCCAGCCTGTGAATGAAGTATGCGGTGGCTCGGTGTTCTCGCGCCGTATCCAGGGTCGGCCGGTAGATGAAGCTGTAGAAGGTCCGCATGGCGTTGGAGAAGGTGAGGGACGTCGTGGCCGAACTTTGCGGGTCCTCGCGCATGCCGCCATACCAGACTCTGACGCGCCGCAAAGCGAAGCGTCTTCCGTTGGCGAGCAAGAGCAACGGGAGAATCGCCAGCAAAGGCATGACGATGACGAGGAGCGACGGTGAGATGAACGCGAACTTGTCGGTCAGCGGCACGAGAATCCAGCCGGTCGTCATGGTCTTCGGTGCATCGATGCCGAACTGCGCGAGGCTTGCCTCCTGCAATCCGTGAAGCCATACCGGCATGCCCACTGCAGTCGCCAATATGGCGAGACCGAGGATGAGCGCTGCGGCGTCATAGCCCCGCCCCACATGAGGCGTCTCGGGCTTGTGGCCGTCCCCCAGCAGGCCGATGCCGAATGCCTTGATGAAGGTCGCGAACGCCACCGCCGCGGTGAGCGCAAGGCCCGCGCCGGCCAGTGCCAGGGTCACACGCCCGCCGATCGTCGCAAGATGGAAGCCCTGGAACAGGGTCTGAAAAGTGAACCACTCGGTCACGAAGCCGATCTGCGGGGGTATGGCGGCGAGACTCATCGCGGCAAAGAGCGCACCGATACCGAAGACTAAGCTCGTAGTGCGCAGCCAGCCGCGCTGTGCGAGGCGGTAGCTGCCGCCAGCTGCAAATACCCCATCGGCACAGATGAACATTCCGCCCTTGGCGAGCGCGTGGCCTGACAGGTGCAGCACGGCTACCGTCCAGGCGAGCCCCGCGAGAGCGTTGAGGCCATCGGCACGGAACAGGAGACTCGCGCCGAGGCTCGTGACCGCGATTGCAGCGTTCTCCGCGGAGGAGAACGCCAGCAGCCGCCGCCAGTCATCTTGTTGGAATGCATAAAGCACGGCGAGAATCGAAGTAACCACCCCGACGGTGGTGACGATGATCCCGAGTCCGAATATACCGGTGCCCGGTGCGAGCCAATCGATCAGGGTCCGCGAGAGGCCGAAGAAGGCGGCGTTCAGGACCACGCCGGACATGATCGCGCCCGATGCGCCGCTGGCATTGCCATAAGCGCCGGGAAACCATTCATAGAAGGGCAGGAGACCGAGTTTGGCGCCAAAGCCGAAGAGGGCGAGGAGTCCCACCGCGATCCGTCCGCCGGACGACATCGTATGAGCGCCGGCAGCATACGCATCAAAGGCTACGCCCCCACCGGAACTCTGCGCGAGGAGGAGCAGCGCGAGAAGGATCCCGACGACGCCAACCTCGAGGAGCGCGAGCATGTAGAGCGTGCATCGCCCGGCTTGCGCCGAGGTGCGTTCCGAGAGGATCAGCACCGCGCCGCCGATGCTCATGAGCTCCCAGGCGATGAGGAATGCGTACGCGTCCTGCAGCCCGAACACCCCGAGTGCGCCGATCAGCGAGAGGGCGGCGCCGGCGAGCCAGGCGGGTCTCGCCCTGCGGACGGGGGTCGCGAGCGCAACAGCGAGTCCGGCCGGCAAGAGACCGAATGCCATGAGCCATAACGCCCCCGGGGCATACTGCAAGCGAACCACTTGATCCGCCAAGGCAATCGGGAGAGTCATGACGCTCTCCCCCTGCGGCAGCGAGATCGCGGCGGCCCAGATACCCGCGGCGGCGCCGAGCACAATCAGCCAGCGGGCTACGCGCGCCGCCCGCGCCAAGGCGAGAACCAGTCCGCAGACCCAGAGCCAGAAGGCAATGATGAGTGGCTCCGACACGTCAGGCTCCCGGTAAGCGGCCGGCCCGTACGCGCTGCGGCATGCGCTCGAGCAGCATAAGCAGCGCGTGGATCATGGCTGGCGGATTGGGCGGGCAGCCGGGCAGGTAAATGTCTACAGGGAGCACCCCATCGAGCCCCTTGCCACAGGCATAACCGCCACCGTTCGTACCACCAGAAACCGCGCAGGTGCCGACTGCCATGACGAATCGCGGCTCCGGCATGCCCTCATACGCTTCGCGGAGTGGGCCGCGCATCGCGTAAGTCACAGGTCCCGTGACCAGCAATAGGTCCGCGAACCGCGGCGATGGCGTGAAGAAGACACCGAGCCGGTGCAGGTTGTAATAGGGATTGTTCAGTGCCTGAAGCTCAGACTCGCAGCCGTTACAGGAGCCGGCATCGACGTGGCGCACGTGAAGGCTACGCCCAAAGACGCGCCGGATCTCGCGCTTGAGGGCCATGCCGTCGTCCGATGCGGCAGCTTTCGCCCACACGAGATCATCGCGATTGCGGACGCCGAACGCCCAGTCCCCGGACGGCATGAAGGCCCCAGTGGGGCACGACTCGATGCATATCTGGCAAGCGACGCAACGGCCGTAATCCACCTTCACGCGCTCCGCACTTCCGGGAGGCGCTAGGCTGATCGCATCCGGCATGCAGGCATCCACGCACTCCCGACAGCCGTCCTGGCATTTGGCGGGATCGAAGCGCGGCATGCCGACAAAACCGGATTGGCCGCACACGGCATTCTCGTCCGGTCCAGGCTCGCTGCGATCGCCCACGGGCCAGCGAATGGTCGCTTTGCCTCGCCGCAGGCCGTAGAGCGTCCAAAGGGGCGTGACTTCGCGCGGCATGCAATTCCCCTCAGCGGTCGCACCCGGCCATCGTCAGGCCGAAGCTCGCCTCGTTGATCGCGTAGTCCATCATGTTGCTGTTGTGTACCGTGTAGGGAAACACCCGCCAGTTGGAGAAGCTCGGCGATTTGACTTTTACCCGCGCGAGTCTTCCGGCCTTATCCAGATGCACGGCGTAATAGACCGTTCCGCGCGGAGACTCCGTCCAGCCGAGTCCCTCGGCGCCGGGCACGGGCGCACAGTCGGTCCGCAGCGCGCCGGCCGGGAGATTCTCCAGCACGTGATGGATCAGCTCGATGCTGTAGCCAATTTCATCGATCCGCACCTGCTGGCGGGCATGAGCATCGCAGCCGTCGCGCAGGGCGACCTGCAGCGCCAGCTCCGGATACGCGCCATACGGCTGGTCGCGCCTGCTGTCCCGATCGACCCCGGATGCGCGCTCCACCGGTCCCGTGGCTCCCTGGTCGAAGGCGAGCTGCTTGGGAAGTACGCCGGTCGTGATCAGCCGATCGAGATGGCTCGTGCTCGAACCCAGCATCTGTGTGTACGGCTGGAGCTCCTTGCCGAGACGGCGCAGGAGCGGTCCGATCTCGGTGAGCCGGGGCTCCCGCCTCAAGCCCCCGGGAGCCAGGAAGCCGCGCAAGAGGCGGCTGCCGGTCGCGACGCAATTGATCTGCTTGGCAAGTTCCTCGAGGTACAGTCCCTCCGCTTCGCCGACCTTGAGGGTAGTAGTGTGCGAGAGGTGACCCAAGTAGTGCAGATGATTGTAGAGCCGCTCGAGCTCGGCGAGCAGGACTCGCAGCCATGCCGCACGGCGCGGCACCACGCATCCGACGGCAGCCTCGAGCGCCTGGCAGTACGCGATTGCATGGGCCACACTCCCCACGCCTGAAACACGCTCCGCCAGCACCACACCGAGGGAGGGCGATATCCCCTCGAAACGCTTCTCCATGCCACGATGCTTGAAGAAGAGCTGCGCGTGATAGTGGAGGATCGCCTCGCCGAGGTAGAAGAACTTGAACTGGGCCGACTCGAGCACGCCGGCGCGGATGGGTCCAAAGGGAAGAAGCTGGACGTCCGGCGCCGTAGGGCCCGAGATCTCGGGGAGTCCCAAGGGCTCCGGGGTGTAGCTCACTGCCAACGCGGGCCCCGGTATGAGGGGTGGCCGCTCGACCTTTGCGCCGGGCAGCAGCACGTGAGGTCCCGGCTGAGGCTGATCCCGGAAGGCAATCCCACAGAGATCGGTGATCTCCCGCTCGTACCAGGAGAGGAGAGGGGCGATGGCTGCAAGACTCGGAGGCGATTCGGCGCCGGGACGGCAGCGCCAGATCTGCGGTGGATGACCCGCTGCTGGATGCAGGATGTAGCGTAGTTCCGGATCGTCTGCTGTCTCGGGATACCAGGCGTAGACGAACTGCATGCGTGCGCCGGCAGCCAACGCTGCGCGGCAGCTACGCCGCAGGTCCGCTAAGGGAACGTCCTCGCCTGAGATGCCACCGCGTGAGTCCGCGGCGTGCGGGCGCTGCTGCGAAACCGCCGAGTAGATTGCGTCCGGCGATTCATTCACGGACTGAGCCCTCCACCCAGCTGCGAGGCGATGACCGTGAAGTAGTGGCTGATCGCACCCGGCCACCAGAGTCCCAGCGCCAGAAGCGGCAGGATCGCGAGCCACATGGGCAGGACGCACCAGAATGCAGTCCGAGGCGGCCGCTGCCAGGGAGCTGCAGCCGCTTCCGCCGCAGGATTATCGCCGAAGTACATCGCGCGGAAATGATTGAGGAATCCCACGAAGATCACGAGGAGCAGGACCAGCATCACGAACACCGCCCACGCGTTCGGTCCCGCGAGCCCCGCGCGCATGATGGTGAGCTCGCTCAGAAAGAGGCCAAAGGGCGGAGCCCCGGTGATGGCGAGTGCCCCCACGATCCAGAGGACACCCGCCACCGGCATCGCGGTGAGCACGTAGCGCACGCGCCTGATCCGCTTCGTGTGGAAGGCATGCATGGCATCGCCCGCCCCGAAGAACATGAGCGACTTGTTGAGGGAATGGTTGAGCATGTGATAGAGCGCTCCCGCGACTCCGAGCGGACCGCCGAACCCGAGCCCGAGCGTCATCACTCCCATGTGCTCGACGCTGGAATAGGCCATCAGGCGCTTCACTTCCGTCTGGCGAGTGATGAAGAGCGCTGCAATCGCAAGCGACAACGTGCCGATCACCACCACGACGGTCCGGGGCATGAGGCCCA
>JAKBCR010000003.1 GCA_021807675.1 Pseudomonadota bacterium | reverse complement strand
GCGAGCACCGCCTCGTGGATGAGATCGGCCTCCACCGTCGGCGGACGACCCAGCACGTAATCGAGCACGGCGCCGCGGTCGCCAGGATGGCCGATGCCGATCCGCAGCCGCCAGAAATCGTCACCGAGCTGCGCCATGATATCGCGCAGCCCGTTGTGACCGCCTGCGCCGCCGCCTTCCTTCAATCGCACCACGCCGGGCGGGAAGTCGAGCTCATCGTGAGCCACCAGGATCGACTGCGGCGCAATGCGATAGAAGCCGGCGACACTGCGGACGGCCTGTCCGCTCAGATTCATGTAGGTCATGGGCTTCAAAAGCCACACCTCCATGTCGGCGATCCGGGCCCGCGCGAGCTCGCCGTGATGGCGCGGCTCGGAGCGCAGCCTCGAGCCGGTACGGCGGGCGAGCTCGTCGATGAGCTCGAAGCCGGCATTGTGTCTGGTCCGCGCATACGTGGGGCCCGGATTCCCGAGCCCCACGATGAGCGTGAGCGGTAAGCCCGCCATGCTCCGCCGCTATTTCTTGCCGCCTTCCTTCTTGGCTGGAGCGGCTTCCTTCTTCTCTTCGCCCTTCTTGCCCTCGGCTCCGGCCGGTGCCGCGCCACCGGGTGCCGCAGCCGCCCCGGCAGCCGCCGCACCCTCGGTGGGCACCGCGGCCGCAGCCTCCGCGGCCACCGGCTCGGGCTCAGCCGCACGCGGGCTGTGGATCGAGACCACCGGCGCGTTGCGATGCGCGAGCTCGGGAATCGTGACCCCCGCCGGCAGCGGGATGTCCGCGAGGAACCGGGTCTCGTTGAGATTCATGTTGGACAGGTCGAGCTCGAGAAACTCGGGCAGGTCCTTCGGCAGGCAGCTCACCTCGACGTCGGCGCGCATGTGGGACACGATGCCGCCCTGTGTCTTGACGCCGGGGCTGACGCTCTCGCCTCTGAAGTGGATCGGCAGGCGCAGGCGGATCGCCTCGCTCTCGACGACCCGCTGCAGGTCGACATGCACGACGACGTTCTTCGCCGGATGCATCTGCACGTCCTTGACGATCGCCTCCTGCGCCGCGCCCTCGATCTTGATCTGCACGATCGAGGAGTAGAAACGCTCGTCACCGATCATGGTGAGGAGGTTCTGTTGGTCCAATACGAGCGATTGCGCCTCCTTGTGGCCACCGTAGAGGATGGCCGGCACCTTGCCGGAGCGACGCAGGCGGCGGCTCGCACCTTTGCCTTGCGCCCCGCGCGGGTCCGCGCCGAAGCTGAATGAAATACGCATGAATATCTCCTATGCCGACAAACACGTGCCGTCGCTCGCGACCAAGCGCGGCACACCTGAAACTCAATCTACATACATGGAGCTAACCGATTCCTCATCCCGGATACGGCGTATGGTCTCCGCGAGCAACGCCGCCACCGAGAGCTGACGGATCCGGCTGCAACCGCTCGCGGCGGCCGAGAGCGGAATGGTGTCGGTCACGACCAGCTCATCGAGCGCCGAGCGGGAGATCCGCTCCACCGCCTCGCCCGAGAGCACGGGATGCGTGATGTACGCGACCACCTTGGAAGCGCCCTCGTCCTTCAGCGCCTGCGCGGCGTGGCAGAGGGTGCCCGCCGTGTCGATCATGTCATCGACCAGCATGCAGGTCTTGCCCTTGATGTCGCCGATGATGTTCATCACCTTCGACTCGTTCGGCCGCGGCCGGCGCTTGTCGATGATGGCGAGATCCGCGTCATCGAGGCGCTTGGCGAAGGCCCGTGCCCGCACCACGCCGCCCACGTCCGGAGAGACGATCACCACGTTCCGATAAGCCTGCTTCCAAGCATCCCCAAGCAGTACCGGCGATGCGTACACGTTGTCGACCGGGATGTCGAAGAAGCCCTGCACCTGGTCCGCATGCAGGTCGATCGTGAGCAGCCGGGTCACTCCGGCGCTCGAGATCATGTTGGCCACCAGTTTCGCAGTGATCGCCGAGCGTGTTGCCCGAGGCCGCCGATCCTGGCGCGAGTAGCCGAAGTAGGGCATGACCGCGGTGATGCGCGCCGCGGAGGCGCGGCGGCATGCGTCCACCATGACCAGCAGCTCCATCAGTGTGTCGTTGGCGGGCGGACAGGTCGGCTGCACGATGAAGACATCACGGCCGCGCACGTTCTCCATCAGCTCGACGTTCACCTCGCCGTCGCTGAAGCGACCAACATAGGCACGCCCGAGCGGCGTCTGCAGATGCCGCGCGATATCGGTCGCCAGCGCCGGATTGGCATTGCCGGCAAAAACCGCCGGCGAGTCGCTCGTCGTCATAGTGTCGTCGGGCAAACCGTCTCAAAAATGAATGGCTGGGGTGGAAGGATTCGAACCTCCGAATGGCGGGATCAAAACCCGCTGCCTTACCACTTGGCGACACCCCAGTCGCTGATACGCCACCGCACCGAGCCATCCGTGGTAGGCCGTCCAGACTGCTCCCTCACCCCTGGCAACTACGCCAGAGGACGATGCGCCGGGGAGATGTCGAGCCCTCGTGCGACGAAGCTCGTCCATTCGTCCGGTACGCGCGCCGCAATTCGCTCGGCCTCGATGGCGGTCGCGCAAGACGCGAAGATACAGGAGCCGGTTCCCGTCAGCCGTGCCGGCGCATATTGCGACAGCCAGTCGAGCGCCGCCGCCACTTCGGGACAGCGCGCCCGTACCACCGGCTCGCAGTCATTGCGACCACCAGCCTCGAAAAAGGCGCGTATTGTGATGAGGGGCGAATTTCGTGTCAATTCAGGGCTCTGGAACACGTCACGCGTACTCACTCCGACGCCCGGGTGGATGAGCACATACCAGCGCTCGGGCAGCTCGATGGGCGTCAGCCGCTCGCCCACTCCCTCCGCCCAGGCCGAGAAACCCCTAACGAATACAGGCACATCCGCGCCCAGAGGCAATCCGAGCCGCGCCAGATCCTCGATGCCGAGGCGGCAGCCCCAGAGCGCATCGAGTGCCAGGAGGGTGGTGGCGGCATCCGAGCTGCCCCCGCCCAAGCCGCCTCCCATGGGGATACGCTTACGCACGCGCAGCGTGGCACCCAGGCGCGTGCCGGTCGCTAGCTGCAGCGCCCGGGCCGCGCGAACCACGAGATCCGATTCCGCCGGCACATCCACCGGTCCCTCGGGACGCTCGATAGCGCCATCCTCGCGGATGGCTACCATCACGGTGTCGCAGAGGTCGATGAGCTGAAAGACGGTCTGCAGCTCGTGGTAGCCGTCCGAACGCCTGCCAGTGACGTGGAGGAAGAGATTCAGCTTGGCCGGCGCCGGCCAGAGGGTCGCCCGGCGTCCTTGCAAAGCGCGATCGCGGGTTTCGCAGCTCACGTCGCGGCTCACAGCTGCCACCCGTTGACCAACATCCGCACACGCACTCCCGCCCGGCGCAGCGTGAGCAGGCGAGGCAGCCACTCCGCACCGACGGGCATGTAAGAGGTGTAATCGATTCGCCACCCTTCCTGTGTCAGCTCCGTGAGGCGCTGTCGGGAATCGAGGCGCACGGCGGCAGGCGCGCCGGGGTCCGGCACCCCCAGAACCCAGTACCTGATGCTGGTGAGCGGCGGCTCGAAGCCCAGTTTGTCCGTGAGCTCCGCGCGCGCCGCGGCAGCGCCCAAGCGCTTGCCGCTCGAGGTGATCACGCTGAGATCCGCTCCGTTCGCGGTCACTTCCACGCCACCGGCGCCCAGAGGCCCGCTCAACACGAGGCGCGTCACCGCGCCCGATTGGACCCAGCGCATTCCCGCGTCGAAACCCTGGCCGCCCACGGCAACCGCGACACGTCCGTCGAGATCGAACCGATCGAGATTCTGGAGCGTCGGGCGGCGCACGCTCCAGGCGACCGTGGGCGCCGGCGCGACAGGCACCGTCTGACAGCCGGCGAGAGTCAAAGCCAGCGCCGCGCCGAGCGGCACGATAGCGCCAGGGAAGCATCCGATGTTATTTCGCATTGGGGATGAAGCGGGCAACCACGGCCCGCAGGGACTTGGAATCGGGATTGCGCGCCAGAGCCTCCGCCCAGACCTTGCGCGCGGCCTCCTGCCGGCCGGCCGCCCACAGCGCCTGGCCCCAGTGGGCCGCGATCTGCGCATCGTGGCTGATGCCGTAGGCGCGCTCGAGCAACGGCAGAGCGCCGGTCGCATCGCCGCGGCGCAAGCGCACCCAGCCCAGGCTGTCGAGCACGGCAGGATTGTCCGGCATCCGCTCGAGCGCGCGGCGGATCAGCGACTCGGCCCGTGGCAGCTGCAGGTCATGCTCGGCGAGCGTGTAGCCGAGCGCATTCAACACGGTTGGGTCGTCAGGCCGCTGCGCAAGGAGACGCTGCAGCGCCTGCACGGACTCGCTCACCCGCCCGGCCTGCTCCAGCACGATGGCGCGCTCATATTCGAGCGCCGGGTGCTGGGGATAGGATTGCAGCGCGGCATCCAGCAGCTTCAGCGCTGCATCGGGCCGGCCGTGATCACCCAGGAGCTGTGCCTCGGCGACCGTCAGATCGACAGTGTCCTCGGGATGCTGCCGCGCATAGTCCTGGAGCAGAGCCATTGCGGCGGACGGGCGGTCGGAGGACAGCAGCAGCGCCGCCGCCTTCTCCCGCGCCTGCAAAGCGAGTGGGGAATCCGAGAGCTTGCCGTAACCGGCGAGCGCGGCATCGAGGTCGCCTTCCCGCGCCGCGATGTCCGAGAGGTACATGAGGGTGCTGTCGTCCGCCTCGCCGCTCTCGGCCAGATCGGCGAACCGCTGCTGCGCCTCGTGCAGGTCGCCGGAATCGTATGCCAGCACGGCGAGGCGCCGGTCGACCTCGGCCCGGGGCGCGTCGGTGGCGCGCAGGCGCTCGAGCTCCTGGTGCGCGTCCTCCACCCGACCGAGCTCCTGATAGACGCCCGCCAGCTCGAGCATGCCCTGGCGCGGCTTCACCCGCATGAGCTCCTGCGCCGTCGCGATGGCCTTCCCGGGCTTACCCAACACCACATAGGCGCGCGCGAGCAGGTGATTGGCCGGTAGATCCTTCGGACTCTCGCGGACCGCGCGCAGCGCGTAGCGCTGCGCGGTGCGCGCGTCGTAGGCCTCGAGCGCCAGCTCCCCGAGGAGCGTCAGTCTCGCGGGCGAGGCATCCGTCGTGTCGACCACACCGTTCATCGCGGCGAACACTTCCGGCGGCTCGCACTCCGCGAGCAGCAGACTCGCCAGATCGGCCAGCGCGCGGTCTGCGGAGTTGCCTGCGGGGACATTTTGGCTGTGGCTCATGCCCGGCGCGGGATTCGGCGCTCGGGCGGGCGGCGCCCTCAGAAACGCCTTCACCGCCCCCCGGGCATCGGCGATGCGATAGAGCTTCAGCGCCACGGTCGCGTACAGGGCCTGTGCCTCCCGGCTCCTGGGCGCGAGCTCCCGCCAGCGTTGCGCGGACGTCCACGCGGCGGGCAGGTTCTCGCAGGCGAGCCCGACCTCGGTCGCACGCTGCGCGACCGGCGCCGAAGCGAGGAGCGCCGCCTTCGCATAGGTCTCGGAAGCGGTCCTGCAATCCCCGCGCTGCAGCGCGATCTCCGCCACGATCGTCAGGGCGGCGGCATCCGGCTTCGGCGGGACCGGCTTCTCGGGCACGGAGGCACAGCCCGCCGCGAGCGCCAGGCACAGGGCGGTTGGCAGGACGCGTAGGGGATGAATCAAGGCACGCACGCGCATCACTATAGAGCCTCCCCGCCTCGCGCGCTTGGCCTAGCGGGCGCGGCACGGCGCCTGGCTTCTTGTCACGCCCCGCGGTAATCCGCAGAATGCCGCGCCTCGATGACCCTGAGACCCGCTCCTGCGAGTGAAAGCTCCAGGGACCCCCATGCCATGAAGGAATCCATCCGCCAGCGGCTCGAGAAGCTCTCCGATCGCTTCGAGGAGGTCGGCCGGCTGCTCGCCACCACCGATATCGCCGGAGGGTCCCCGCAATTCCGGGACCTCTCCGTCGAGTACGCTCGGCTCGAGCCTCTCGCGCAACGGCTGCGGCACTATCGGGAGCTCGAGCGGGACCTCGCCGCCGCGCGCGAGATGCTCGCCGATGTCGATGCGGGCATGCGCTCGCTCGGCGCGGAAGAGGTCGAGCTTCTGCAGTCGGAGCTCACCGCCACGGAGTCAGAACTGCGGGCGCTCCTGCTGCCGAAGGACCGGCGCGATGACAAGAGCCTCTTCCTCGAGGTGCGCGCCGGCACGGGAGGCGACGAGGCGGCCCTGTTCGCGGGCGACCTCTTTCGCATGTACTCGCGCTATGCCGAATCCAAGGGCTTTTCGGTGGAGGTGCTGAGCGAGAGCCCGGGCGAGCACGGTGGCTACAAGGAGATCATCAGCCGGATCGCCGGCCGTGGGGCGTTCTCACGACTGAAGTTCGAGTCCGGCACGCACCGCGTGCAGCGGGTCCCGCAAACGGAGGCGCAGGGCCGTATCCATACCTCGGCGTGCACGGTGGCGATCCTGCCGGAGCTCGACGAGATCGAGGAGGTGCCCATCAACCCGGCGGATCTGCGCGTCGATACGTTCCGCTCCTCGGGAGCGGGCGGACAGCATGTCAACAAGACCGATTCCGCCGTGCGCATCACCCACCTGCCGACCGGAATCGTCGTCGAGTGTCAGGACGAGCGATCGCAGCACAAGAATCGCTCCCGCGCGATGAAGCTTCTCAGCGCGCGCCTGCTTGCCGCGGAGGAGGAGAAGCAGCGCAGCGCACGGGCGCAATCGCGGCGGCTGCAGGTCGGCACCGGCGACCGCTCCGAGCGCATCCGCACCTACAACTTTCCGCAGGGGCGGGTCACCGACCACCGGATCAATCTGACCTTGTACAAGCTGCAGCAGATCATGGGCGGCGACCTCGACGAGCTGCTCGATGCGCTGCAGCAGGAGCACCAGGCCGAGCTCCTGTCAGAGATCGAAGAGCAGTGAAAGGTGCTCTTCACCGGCGCGCAGCATCTCAATACTCGATCCGCAGGCGCCGGAACCAGGCCTCCGTGCCGTGGTGCTGCAGGGCGATGTGCCCCTCCGCGAGCCGTGCGAACTGCGGACATTCCCGGAATTTGCTGCGTGCAATCCGCACCTTGAGCTCATCGCTCTCGAGGTCGTAGCCGAGCACCTGCGTGTCATCGATCCAGTGCTCTACCCGGCTGCCCTGCACGACGAGGCGACCACCGTGATAGGCGTTGGCGATGTCGCGCTGATCGTGCCACGGGGCGATGAGCGCGTAGAGCGCTCCACAGGAGGTCAAGGCATTGGCGCCATCCTGATGATGCTCGTCGTCGAGGAGCTGCATCTCGGGTCCGGACTGCCAGGAATGCTCGAGCTCCTCGCCCACGCGATAGAGCACCCCGGAATTCCCGCCCCGCGGCAGCCGCCATTCGAAATGGAGCGTGAAATCGCGAAACCGCTCCCGGGTGATGAGGTCCACCGGCGGCTCCGCCGCCAGCGCCCGCAGCACGTGGTCGTCCCAGCTCCAGCTTCCCTGTGGAAACTGCGCCTCGGAGTAGCCCCGCCAGTCCGCGGTGGTCAATTCGCGCTCGGCCATGAAGTGGGTGTTCGTCTCTGGAAGGACAGCCGGCGCCCGCAATGCCCGTACCCGCCTCGCAGTACCGCCGCCCATTTTCGCCGTGGACCGGGCTCGAGTCCTACGGGCCCTGTTTGACTTCCCGCAGGTACGCAGCGCCGCCGAGATTGCGCATCTGGCCGAGGATCCATCGCTCTTTCCACGCCACGAAGCGCGATGGATGGTCCACGTGCCAGTGCACCGGATCCGGTAGCACGGCCGCGAGCAGCGCCGCCTGGCCGGCCGTCAGGCGCACGGCGGGCTCGTGATAGAACCGCTGGGCCGCCGCCTCGACGCCATAGATGCCGCGACCGAACTGCGCGACGTTGAGATATACCTCCAGAATCCGCTCCTTCGGCCACAGCACCTCGAGCAACACGGTGAAATACGCCTCGATCCCTTTTCGCACCCAGCTGCGGCCGGGCCAGAGGAAGAGATTCCTCGCCACCTGCTGCGAGATCGTGCTCGCCCCGCGCAGCCGCGCCCCATGCTCCGCGGCGCGCACCGCGCTGCGGATCGATTGGAGATCGAACCCGTAGTTGTAGGGAAAGGTCTGGTCCTCGGATGCGATCACCGCGATCGCGGCCTGCGGTGAGATGCGCTCGAGACTCACCCAGCGATAGTCCGTTCGGTACGACTTCTCGCCGCGGCGCAGCGCCTCGATGCGAGCCTCCAGCATGAAGGCGCTGGTGAGGGGGTTCATCCAGCGCAGCAGCACCACCGGTACGATCGTGACGACGAGCCACAGGAGCAGCCCGAGCAGCGCCCAACGACGAAACCGCCGCCCGATCCCCCCGCCTGGCATGTAGTCGAGCTATTGAGTCCGCTCGTCTGAACGGCGCGCCGACGCGATCGTCACATCCTCGAGCGGCGCGTCCTGATGACCCTGCCGGCGTCCCGTCTTCACCGCTGCGATCTTGTCGATCACGTCCATCCCCTCCGTGACGCGTCCAAAGACGGCATAGCCGAAATCCCGAGCGCTGTGGTCGAGGAAGTCGTTGTCGGAGAGATTGACGAAGAATTGCGAGGTGGCGCTGTCGACCTCGCCGGTGCGAGCCATCGAGAGCGTGCCGCGCTTGTTCTTCAGGCCGTTCTTCGCCTCATTGCGGATCGGCTCATGCGTGCGCTTGTTGCGAAACTGCGCATCGAGCCCACCGCCCTGGATCACGAAGCCCGGCACGATACGGTGAAAGAGGGTGCCGTCGAAATGACGCTCATCGACGTAGCGGAGAAAATTCTCCACGGTAAGTGGTGCCTCCTTCGCAAAGAGCTCCACCGTGAAGGCTCCATGCGAAGTCTCGAATCGAATCAGGGATGTATCGGCCATTGGCCCTCCGTCATGCGCTCGCGCCCCGCGAGATCGCGATGCGAGCGTACTTGAGCGAAGCCGCGCACCACAAGCGCGCCCGCGACCGCGGCCGCCTGCCCGGCGCCATGCTCGAGCAACAGCCAGCCGTCGGGCTCGAGGTGGTCGGGTGCGGCCTCGATGATGCTGCGCAAGGCGGCCAGCCCCCCCTGTGCCGCGACGAGGGCGAGCTGCGGCTCGCACATCAGCTCCGGCTGGCTGAGCGCCGGGTCATCGGCCGCCACGTAGGGCGGATTACTCAACAGCAGGTGGAACTTACGCTTCGGCAGGCAGGCCAGCCAGTCCCCCTGGACGATCTCGATTCGCTCGAGACCGAGCGCCGCCGCGTTGGCACGCGCCACGGCGAGCGCTTCGGCGGAAAAGTCGGTGGCAACGATCTGCCAGCGCGGTCTGGCGATCGCCAGTGCCAGGGCAATTGCGCCCGAGCCGGTACCGAGGTCCGCAACCTTCGCCTCCCCGTCCGGACGTAGTGCCAGCGCCCGCTCCACCAGCAGCTCCGTTTCAGGACGCGGGACAAGAACGGCGGGGCTGACGGCAAGCTCCAAGCTCCAGAAGCCCTTGCGTCCCAGGATATAAGCCACGGGCTCGCCGGCAACCCGCCGCTCGATAAGTGCTCGAAAGCGCGCCGCGACATCCGTCGCGGAAATGAGCTCGGGATGAGATCGCAGCCGCGCACGACGGGCATCCAGCGCGTGCGCGAGGAGCAGCTCCGCATCGAGCCCCGGGGTAGCCTGCGGATCCCGAGCGGAAAGCGTCTTCTGCAGACGCTCCGTGCCGGCTGCGAGCAGCGCGGCTACCGTCTCGGTCCCGGATTGGATAGCCGACGCAGTCATCGTGAAGTTAAGATGCCCATATGCCCAATGCCCTGTACCCACCGCTCAAGCCCCGCTCCTTCGCGGAGCTCCTCGACGCCGTGCTGCAGATCTTCCGCCTGTCGCTGCTGAAGTGTCTGCCGTACGCCACCCTGGCCATCATGGCCGGACAGCTGTCGACGTTCTACTATCTCTCGCGCGGCCGCATGCCGGTCCTCGGGAGCAATGATCCAATCGGCGTTACGCTGTATGGCGTCGGCACGCTGATCGCGGTCATTCTCTGGATGGCGCTGCTGCGCCGCCAGTCGGGCATCGCGGCCGGCCGGCCGGTGACCGGCTCCGCGGATCTTCTCGATACGCTGAAGCGGGCGCCCGCTATCGCGGCCATCTCCCTGCTCGGCGGCGCGGCGGTATCCGTGCTCATTCTGCCGGCGCTTGCGCTCGCGCCGCCTTATCGGACCGCAGGCATCGCCGTGATGCTGGCGCCCGCCATCTATATCACGATCGCCCTGTCACTCGCGCTGCCGGCGCTGGTCCTTGCGCGCAAGGGCGTGCTCGGAAGTCTCGCCTACAGCTTCAGGCTCGTACGCGGCAACTGGTGGCGCGTTGCGTTCATTTACATCGTCGGGATAGCGGTCGTCTGGACGCTCTGCTCGCTCGTGGCCACGATAGGAGCCGTGGCGCTGTCTGACAATGGGGCTGCCGATACGGCGATCGCCCGAGCGATCACATCGGCCGCGGTCCTCGCGGTCGCTGCGATCGGACTGACGTTCTACTCGGCGCTCACCCTGGCGCTGTTCGGCGATCTCGAGGTCCGAAGAATGACCGGCCGAGCCTAGCCGGCGGTCCACCTCGGATCGGGCGCCGGCCGCACGCTCATCTCTCGTACCCGAGGTTGGGCGACAGCCACCTCTCGGCCTGCTCGAGCGGGATGCCCTGGCGGCGCGCGTAGTCCTCCACCTGGTCGCGCGCAATCTTGCCCACCGCGAAGTAATGCGCCTGCGGATGCGCGAAATACCAGCCGCTCACCGCCGCCGTCGGATACATGGCGAAAGACTCGGTCATCCGGATCGCGGTACGACGCTCGACGTCGAGCAGCCGCCAGAGCTTCGCCTTCTCCGTGTGATCGGGACAGGCCGGGTATCCCGGCGCAGGGCGGATGCCGTGGTACTCCTCGCGGATGAGCTGATCGTTGGTCAGCGATTCTTCGGCACCGTAGCCCCAGAGCTGCCGCCGCACCCGCTCGTGGAAGTGCTCGGCGGCGGCCTCGGCGAGGCGATCCGCCAGCGCCTTCAGCATGATGCTCGAGTAATCGTCATGGGCACGCTCGAAGCGCGCGATGTGCTCCTCGATGCCGATGCCGGCCGTGACGGCGAACGCGCCGATGTAATCTCGCACCCCGCTCGACTTCGGCGCGATGTAATCGGCCAGACACTCGTGCGGCTGACCGGGCGGCTTGCCCTTCTGCTGGCGAAGGAACGACAGCGTCACGAGTGGCTTGCCGCGCTCCTCGTCGGCATAGATCTCGATATCATCCCCCACCGCGTTCGCGGGGAAGAGGCCGACTACGGCGCGCGCCTCCAGCCAGCTCTCGGCGATGAGCCGCTTCAACATCCGGCGGGCATCGGCGTAGAGATTGCTTGCCGCCTCGCCGACTTTCGGATCGGTGAGCACCTCCGGAAATTTGCCCGTGAACTCCCATGCGTTGAAGAACGGCATCCAGTCGATGTAGCCGAGCAGATCCGCGAGCGGATACTTCTCGAAGGTGCGCACCCCCGGGGCACGCGGCGCCGGGGGCGCGTATGCGGTCCAGTCGATGCGGCGGCGGTTGGCCCGTGCCTGCGCAATGCTGAGTTCCGGCGCCTTCACCTTCTTCCCGGCGTGCTGCTCGCGGCGGCGCTCATGCTCCTCGTTGACCTTCGCGACGAAGGCTTCGCGCTGCACCGGACTCGCCAGCGCCCGGCAGACGCCTACCGATCGTGAGGCGTCCTTCACGTAAACGACGGCCGAGCGGTACCGCGGTGCGATCTTCACCGACGTATGAGCGGGCGAAGTCGTGGCGCCACCGATGAGCAGCGGCAACTCGAAGCCCTGACGCTGCATCTCCTGGGCGACGCTCACCATCTCATCGAGAGAGGGGGTAATGAGCCCCGAGAGACCGATGAAATCCGCATTCTCGCGGCGCGCGGTCTCGAGGATCTTCTCGCACGAAACCATGACGCCGAGATCGATGACCTCGAAGTTGTTGCACTGCAGCACGACCCCGACGATGTTCTTGCCGATGTCGTGGACATCGCCCTTCACGGTCGCGAGCACGATGCGGCCGTTGTTACGGTGGCCGCCCGAGGCGTGCTTGCTCTGCTCGATGTAGGGAACGAGGTGCGCCACGGCACGCTTCATGACGCGCGCGCTCTTGACCACCTGCGGCAGGAACATCTTGCCGGCGCCAAACAGATCGCCGACGATGTTCATGCCGTCCATGAGCGGGCCCTCGATGACCTGCAGGGGATGCTCGCAGGCGAGCCGCGCCTCCTCGGTGTCCTCGATGACGAAGTCGTCGATGCCCTTCACCAAGGCATGCTCCAGTCGCCTGGCCACAGGCAGCGAGCGCCATTCGAGGTCCTCTTTGCGCTTCGTTCCTCCATCACCCTTGTAGCGCGCCGCAATGTCCAGCAGCCGCTCCGTCGCATCCTGCCGTCTGTTGAGAATGACGTCCTCGACCGCTTCGCGCAGCTCCGGCGCGATCTCCTCATAGATTGCGAGCTGACCGGCGTTGACGATGCCCATATCCATGCCGGCGGCGATCGCGTGATAGAGAAACACCGAGTGCATCGCCTCGCGCACCGGATCGTTGCCCCGGAAGGAGAACGAGACATTACTCACTCCCCCGCTGATCAGCGCATGCGGCAGCAGGCTCTTGATCCGGCGCGTCGCCTCGATGAAGGCCAACGCGTAGCCGTTGTGCTCTTCGATACCGGTCGCCACGGCGAAGATGTTCGGGTCGAAGATGATGTCCTCGGGTGCCAAGCCCTCCCGCGTCAGCAGTCGGTAGGCCCGCTCGCAGATCGCCACTCGGCGCTCGACCGTATCGGCCTGCCCCTGCTCGTCGAAGGCCATCACCACCGCCGCCGCGCCGTAGCGGCGCACGCGGCGTGCGTGCTCGAGAAATACCTGCTCTCCCTCCTTCAGGCTGATGGAGTTGACCACGCCCTTGCCCTGCAGGCACTTGAGTCCCGCCTCGAGCACGCTCCACTTGGAGGAGTCGAGCATCACCGGCACCCGCGCGATGTCGGGCTCCGCGGCGATGAGGTGCAGGAAGCGAACCATGGCTGCCTCGGAGTCCAGCATGCCCTCGTCCATGTTGATGTCGATCACCTGCGCGCCGCTCGCCACCTGCTGGCGCGCCACCTCGAGCGCCGTCGCGTAGTCGCCCGCCTCGATGAGCTTGCGAAAGCGGGCGGAGCCGGTCACGTTGGTGCGCTCGCCGATGTTGACGAAGAGCGAGTCCTCGTCGATGGCGAGCGGCTCCAGCCCGGCGAGCCGCGTTTTCACGGGCGGCGACGGAATGGCGCGCGGCGCGTACCGTCCCAACCCCTGATGCAGCAGCCGGATATGCTCCGGTGTCGTTCCGCAGCAGCCACCGAGTATGTTGACGAGGCCCGACGCCGCAAAGTCCTGCAGAATCTCCGCGGTCTCCTGCGGGAGCTCGTCGTACTCCCCGAATGCGTTCGGCAGGCCCGCGTTGGGATACGCGCAGACGCGGGTGTCCGCGACGCGCGAGAGCTCCTGGATGTAGGGACGCAGCTGGCGACCGCCAAGCGCGCAGTTCAAGCCCACCGCGAGCGGGCGCGCATGCTGGATGGAATTCCAGAACGCCTCGACGGTCTGGCCGGATAGAATCCGGCCCGAGGCATCGGTGATGGTGCCCGAGATCACGAGCGGCACCTCGGTGCCGGTCTCCTCGAAGAGCGACAGCGCGGCGTGGATCGCCGCCTTGGCGTTCAGGGTATCGATCACCGTCTCGATGAGGAAGAGGTCCACGCCTCCCAGCAGGAGCGCGCGCGCCGCATCGAGATAGGTCGCCGCCAGCTCATCGAAAGACGTGCTGCGATAGCCGGGATCATTCACATCCGGCGATAGGGAGCACATCCGGCTGGTCGGACCCAGTGCGCCAGCCACGAAGGCCGGACGGCCCGCGGATCTCGCGAACTCGTCCGCAGCCGCGCGCGCAAGTCTCGCGGCGCGGTAGTTGAGCTCCGACACCAGAGCCTCGGTTCCGTAGTCGGCCTGAGAGACTGCGTTGGAATTGAACGTGTTGGTCTCGACGATGTCGGCTCCGGCCTCGAGATACGCGCGGTGAATGCCGCCGATCACGTCGGGCCGCGTGAGCGTCAGGATGTCATTGTTGCCCTTCAGGTCGCGGCCGTGGTCGCGGAAGCGCTCGCCGCGATAACCGCGCTCGTCGAGGCGATGCTGCTGCACCATGGTGCCCATCGCGCCATCGAGCAGCACGATCCGCTCATCGAGGAGGCGCTTCAGGCGCTCGATCCGCTCCTGGCGCTCCTTCTCGTCCGCCGGGGCGACCGCGAAAGGCGCAGCGGCGACTCGTGGCACAGGGGCGTCCTTGCCGGAGGGGCCCGGCCGGTCGGCCTTTGCAGGGGTATGACCGCAAGCGCTCATGCCGAGACTCCCTGGGGCGCGGGTGCCGGGGTCGGCTGTCTGCCCGCCGGACGCACGCCCAACGCATGGCAGATCGCGAATGTCAGCTCCGCGCGGTTGAGGGTGTAGAAGTGAAAATCGCGCACACCGTATCGCTCCAACGTGTGGACTTGCTCGATGGCGACACTGGCGGCGATCAGCCGTCGCGTGTCCTGGTCGTCATCGAGCCCGTGAAACCGGTCCTCGAGCCAGGGCGGAATGCGCGTGCCGCACCGGCTCGCCATCCGTAGCACCTGTGGGAAACGCGTGATCGGCAGGATGCCGGGCACGATGGGCGCTTCGATCCCGGCGGCCTCGCACCGATCGCGAAATCGCAGGAAAGCCTCGATGTCGTAGAAGAACTGCGTGATGGCGCGTGAGGCACCCGCATCCAGCTTGCGCTTGAGGTTGCCGAGGTCGAGCTGCGCCGACGGCGCCTCGGGATGCACTTCCGGGTATGCGGCAACGGAGATCTCGAAATCCGCGATGGTCTTGAGTCCGGCCACGAGGTCGGCGGCGTAGGCAAAGCCTTCCGGATGCGGCTCGTAGCGTGCGGCGCCTTTCGGGGGGTCGCCACGCAGAGCAACGATGTGCCGTATCCCCTGATCCCAGTATTGGCGGGCGATATCCAGGATCTCGCCGCGGCTCGCGCCCACACAGGTGAGGTGCGGCGCGCCCGTGAGCGAGGTCTCCCGTTGGATGCGGGTCACGAGCTGATGCGTGCGCGTACGCGTGGAGCCATCGGCTCCGTACGTCACCGAGACGAACCGCGGCTGAAGGGGCGCCAGACGCTCCACGGACTGCCACAGCACCGCCTCCATCGCCGCATCGCCGGGAGGGAAGAACTCGAATGACACGTTCATAGTGGGTACCGCCGATCAGGGCCCTGATTTCGGATTCTGTCGCCGTTCACGCTGCGCTTGCCGTGCCGTGCGGCCGCTCGGTGGAGAGCACGGCCATCGCGGCCAACACGTGTTGGCCATCCGCCTCGATGGGGCTCAAGCGCTCGCAGAGGAAGCCGGCCTCGCCGAGTAGCCTGCGCAGCCGCGCCAGCGGATGCTCCACTACGCGGGCAATGCCGCCGCGGGAATTCTCGAGCGAGTCGTAGCGCTCGAAAAGCAGCAGACGTCCGCCGGGCGAGAGCGCGTGCCGGCCCGCCATGAGGAGCCTTCCCAGCGCCTCATCGGGCGTATCCAGACGGTCGAGGAGCACCGTATCGTACGTGCGCCCCAGGCGCGCGAGGTCCCGCGGTCCGAGCGCATCGCCGCCGCAGGCCAGGAGCACACGGCAGTGAAGGTCCGCGCGCGCGATCGACGCTCGAGCGATTTGCGCGGAGCGGCGGGAGCACGCGAGCACCGTGCACGCCGCGCCCATGCCGGCGGCGGTCTCGATGAGCTCCGGATGATCGGCCCCGACCAGGAGCACCGAGCCCGTGAGTGCAATTCCTTCCGCCTCCGAGGACTCGACGAAGCCTCGCAATTCCCTTCCCAGACGCGACGCGGCCGGGACTGCCGCGTGCAGGTCGTCACTTTGCAGCGCCTTCGCCCGTTCCCGATCGCGGGCGAGAAGCGGATCGGCGCGGTCGATCTGTCCGAGCAGCCCCTGAACGAATCCGGCGGCGAGGCCGCCGCGAGCCAGGCCGTAGTGCACCCATTGCCCCTGCCGCAATCGCTCGATCAGGCCGGCCTCTCCGAGGATCTTCAGGTGCCGCGATACCCGCGGCTCGCTCTGGCCGACCACCTGTGCGATGTCGGACACGCTCAGCTCCCGCGCAGTACACAGAGCGAGCAGCCGCAGCCTCGTCGGCTCGCCAGCGGCTCGCAGCCAGGTCACCAGAAGGTCGTGAGAAGGCGACATGTAGATATAGATAATTGCACAATTCTTTAATTATACGACGCCAGATCTCAGCCTACTACCGCAAAAGTCAGTCCTCCGTCTCAAATATGAATCAATCTCAGTGGATTGTGGACGAATTGCCACCCGGTCCAGGGCCATCCTCGAAGAGCGCAGCGACATCGCCTGCATCGAACCGATAGGGCCGATGGCAGAACTCACAGGTGACAGTGACGGATCCCTGCTCCCGAAGCACGTCACGGACTTCGTCGGGTCCCAGAGCCCGCAACAGGCTGGTCACCCGCCCATGGCTGCAACGGCACTCGAAATGCACGGGCGCGCCCCGGAAGAGCCGCATGTCATGAGCGGCGAAGCCGCGGCCGAGCAGTTCCTCCACCGGGTATCGCAGCAGATCCTCCGCGCTCAATCGCTCGATGCCGCGCTGCGCCTCCTCCCAGATCTCGCGCATCTGTGAGTCGTCGCCGTCCGCGTCCTCCGGCAGCTTCTGAACCAGCACGCCTGCGCCTCGCTCGCCATCGGCCGCCAGGAGCACGCGGGTCGGGAGCTGCTCCGAGCCGGCGAAGTAGGCCTCGAGCGAGCCTGCCAGGGAATCGCCGGTCAACGGCACGATGCCCTGGTAGCGCGCGTTGCGCTCGTCCGCTTCCACGGTCACGGCGAAACGGCCGTCATTACCGACGAGGCGGCGGAAGATCTCACCGGGCATCGAGCCGGCCTCACTCACCGACAGGGTCGCCACGGCCGCTTCATCGAAGCGCGCGACCGCCCGCAGCCGGAAATCATGGGTGCACTGCGCAACGAGAAGGCTGACAGCCCCATTGCCCTGTAGCTGCAGCGTCAGCTGGCCGTGGAATTTCAGGGTAGCGGCCAGGAGCACCGAGGCGGCGACGGCCTGGCCGAGGAGCTCACGAACCGGCTGCGGATAGTCACGATGGGCGCGCAGCTCGCGCCAGGCGCCTTCCAGGCGCACCCAGTGCCCGCGGACCGGGCGGTTCTCGACGATGAAGCGACGAACCTCGTCGCAGGGAAGGGTCGTTTGCGGATTCATCCCCGCAGCATGGGGTGTCCGAGCCCTTTACTCAACCTGGAATCCCATTCCCATTCGCCGGCCGACCTATCCCGGCAGCTTCTTCTTGAGCAGTTCGTTCAATTGAGCTGGATTCGCCTTGCCCTGCGTCGCCTTCATCACCTGCCCGACGAAGAACCCGAAGAGCTTCTCCTTGCCCGCCCGAAACTCGGCAAGCTGCCCCGGGTTTCTGGCCATCACCTCCTCGATGGCACGCTCGATGGCGCCGGTGTCGGTGATCTGCTTGAGGCCCTTGGACGCGATGATGGCGTCGGCGCCCTCCCCACCCGCCCACATGGCCTCGAAGACTTCCTTCGCGATCTTGCCGGAGATCGTCTCATCGGCGATGCGAGTGAGCAGTCCCGCGAGCCGCGCGGCCGGCATCCGGCCCGAGCCGACCTCGAGACTCTCCTTGTTGAGCACTGCGGCGAGCTCGCCCATGACCCAATTGGCGGCGAGCTTGGGCTCGCGGGGAACGGTGCGCACCACCTCCTCGTAGTAGTCGGCGAGCTCTCGGCTCGCCGTCAGTACCCCGGCATCGTAGGCCGAGAGGCCATACTGCGAGGAGAATCGCGCCGCTTTCTCATCCGGAAGCTCCGGCAGGCTCTCGCGCACCGCCTCGATGAAATCCTCGGCGACCGCAAGCGGCAGGAGGTCGGGGTCGGGGAAGTAGCGATAATCATTGGCTTCCTCCTTGGCGCGCATGGAGCGCGTCTCACCCTTGTCCGGGTCGTAGAGGCGCGTCTCCTGCACCACCTTGCCACCGGATTCGATCAGCTCGATCTGACGCGCGATCTCGTATTGAATCGCCTTCTCGACGAAGCGGAAGGAGTTGATGTTCTTGATCTCCGCGCGCGTGCCGAGCTTGTCCGATCCCTTCGGCCGCACCGACACGTTCGCGTCGCAGCGGAACGAGCCCTCCTGCATGTTGCCGTCGCAGATCTCCAGGTAGCGCACCAGCGTGTGCACCTTCTTCATGTAAGCGACGGCTTCCCTCGCGGAGCGCAGGTCCGGCTCCGATACGATCTCGATGAGGGGCGTTCCGGCACGGTTGAGATCCACGCCCGTCAGTCCGCCCAAGCCCTCGTGCAGCGACTTGCCCGCGTCCTCCTCGAGATGCGCCCGGGTAATGCCGACGCGCTTGGTGCTGCCGTCATCCAGAACGATCTCGAGAGCGCCTTGAGCCACGATCGGCAGCTCGTACTGGCTGATCTGATAGCCCTTCGGCAGGTCGGGATAGAAGTAATTCTTGCGCGCGAACACCGACTGGCGGGCGATCCGCGCCCCGATCGCGAGCCCGAACCTCACGGCCATGCGCACCGCATCGCCGTTCAGCACCGGCAGCACGCCCGGAAAGCCGAGGTCGACGAGGCTCGCCTGAGCGTTCGGCGGTGCGCCGTAGGCCGTGGAGGCGCCGGAGAAGATTTTTGACCGGGTGGCGAGCTGCGCGTGGATCTCCAGCCCGATGACGGTTTCCCACCCGCTGCGAGGCTCCCTCCCGGTGCCGTCCAAAATCGTTCCAGACGATTTTGTGCTCGACCCCTCCTGGGCCTCGCCCCCTCGGGGCCGGCTATCGCCGTCCAAAATCGTTCCAGACGATTTTGTCATTGGAAGCGCTCCGGTGTCTTCAGATGCCAGTCGGTCTCGAGCTGGTAGCGGTGCGCGATATTGAGGATGCGAAGCTCGGCGAAATGCGGTCCCACGATCTGCAGGCCGACCGGCAGCCCGCCGACGAAGCCGCAGGGGACGGACATTGCCGGCAGGCCTGCGAGATTGGCGCCGATGGTGTAAATGTCATTGAGATACATGGTGATCGGATCGGCGGTCTTGGCGCCGATCGGAAATGCGGCCGTCGGGCTCGTGGGACCCACGAGAGCATCGACCTCTGAGAACGCGCGCTTGAAATCCGCCGCGATGAGCTGGCGGACTCGCTGCGCCTTCAGATAATAAGCGTCGTAGTAGCCCGCCGAGAGGACATAGGTCCCGGTCATGATGCGGCGCTTGACCTCGGCTCCGAAGCCCTCGCCCCGGGAGCGGCGGTAAAGATCCTGCAGGTCCCGGGGATCCTTGCAGCGGTGGCCGAAGCGCACGCCGTCATACCGCGCGAGATTCGATGAGCACTCCGCGGGCGCGACTACGTAGTAGGCCGGCACCGAAAGAGGCAGGCTCGGCAGGCTCACCTCCCGCAGACTGGCGCCCAGCCGCTCGAGCACCGCGAGCGCCTCGCGAACCCGGCGCTCGTTCTCGGCATCGAGCCCCTTGTCGAAGAACTCCTTGATGAGACCGACCTTGACACCGGCAAGTGGCGCATCGAGCGTGGCCACGTAATCGGGCACCGGCTCATCGACGCTCGTCGAGTCGTTCGGATCGAATCCGGCCATCTCTCGCAGCATCAAGGCCGCATCCTGCGCGCTCGTCGCCAGAACGCCGCCCTGATCCAGGCTTGAGGCAAATGCGATCATGCCGTAACGTGAGACGCGCCCATAAGTCGGCTTGATGCCGGTGATGCCGCAGAGCGCAGCCGGTTGGCGGATCGAGCCGCCCGTGTCCGTCGCGGTCGCGGCGGGCACCAGCCGGGCGGCCACGGCGGCGGCGGACCCGCCGGAGGAGCCGCCAGGCACGCGCTCGGTGTTCCAGGGGTTTTTGACCGGGCCGAAATAGCTGGTCTCGTTCGAGGACCCCATGGCGAACTCGTCCATGTTGAGCTTGCCCAGGGTGACGGCGCCGGCGGCCTTGAGCTTGGCAACGACGGTGGCGTCATAGGGCGAGACGAAATTCTCGAGCATGCGCGAGCCGCAGGTGGTGCGCACCCCCTCCGTGCAGAAGAGGTCCTTGTGGGCGATCGGCACACCCGCGAGCGCCCCGCCGCGGCCGGCCGCGAGGTCGCGATCCGCTGCGGCAGCGGCAGCGAGCGCCTGTTCCGCGGTAACGCAGATGAAGGCGTTGAGCGCCGGCTGGCTCGCCTCGATGCGCTGCAGATACGCGCGCACGAGCTCCACGCTGGAGAATTTCCGGGCACGCAGGCCCGCGGCGAGCTGGAAAACGGTATTCCGGTGAATCATTCGATGACTTTAGGGACGAGATAAAGCCCCGCGGCGACCTGCGGAGCGCACCCCTGGTAGAGCTCGTGCCGGTCCTCTTCCGTGACCACATCGGGCCGCAATCGCTGCGTGAGTCCCGGCAGGGGGTGTGCCATGGGAGCGACACCGCCGGTGTCGGCACGCTCAAGCTCGCCCACCCAGTCTAGAATCCGCGACAGACTCTCCTGGTAGGCGGGAATCTCCGCCGGCTCGAGCTCGAGGCGGGCCAGGTGGGCGATACTTTCGATCTGTGCGCGCGTGAGGGACATGAGGCGGAAGGGCGAATGAGAAAAACAGCCCAAAATCATACATGTTGCCTTGCTGAATGTCCCCCCGGTTGCTAGATTACGCGCCACTTTCCGGGGGGTCCCCCCGCAGTCGCCTCTCTTCGGACGCTTCATGCTCAAACGCTTGCGCGGCTATTTCTCCAGCGATTTGTCGATCGACCTGGGGACGGCCAACACTCTCATCTATGTCCGCGACAAGGGCATCGTCCTCAACGAGCCCTCCGTGGTCGCAGTTCAGGACGAGCCGTCACGGGGCGGCAAGATCATCGTCGCCGTCGGCGCCGAGGCCAAAAGCATGCTTGGCCGCACGCCGGGCCACATCACCGCCGTGCGGCCGATGAAGGACGGCGTGATCGCCGACTTCACCTATACGGAGAAGATGCTCCAGTTCTTCATCAATAAGGTGCACGGCAACCGGATGCTGAAGCCCTCCCCGCGCGTTCTCGTCTGCGTGCCGTTCGGTTCCACTCAGGTGGAGCGGCGCGCGATTCGGGAGTCCGCCGAGGGCGCCGGGGCGCGCAACGTCGCGATCGTGAGCGAGCCGATGGCCGCGGCAGTCGGCGCAGGCCTGCCCGTGCAGGAGGCGCGCGGCTCCATGGTGCTCGACATCGGTGGCGGCACCTCGGAAGTCGCCGTGCTGTCGCTGAACGGCGTCGTGTACGCCAACTCCGCGCGTATCGGCGGGGATCGCTTCGACGAGGCGATCATGAACTACGTGCGGCGCAACTACGGCATCCTCATCGGCGAGGCGACCGCCGAGCGCATCAAGATAGAGATCGGCTCCGCCTACCCCGGTCAGCAGGTGCGGGAGCTCTCGGTCAAGGGCCGCAATCTCTCCGAGGGCGTTCCCCGAAGCTTCACGCTGAACAGCAACGAGATCCTCGAAGCGCTGCAGGAGCCGTTGCAGAACATCGTGAGCGCGGTCAAGCAGGCGCTCGAGCAGACTCCGCCGGAGCTCGGGGCGGACGTCGCGGAGCGGGGGATCGTGCTCACCGGCGGTGGCGCGCTGCTGCGCGATATCGACAAGCTCCTCACGGAGGAAACCGGGCTGCCCGTGGTCGTAGCGGATGACCCGCTCACCTGCGTGGCCCGTGGCGGCGGCCGGATTCTCGAGTTGATGGACGAGATGGGCCCCGGTCACTTCGGACTCGAGTAGCGGCGGGAGCGCTCAAAGGGTAGTGGCGGGCTTCGGGACAGGGTCGGGTAGACCGCTGCAGGGGCGTGGAGGCTCGCCCGGGTTTCGCTTCACCCTGTACGCGATCGCCTCGATCGCCATCATGGTCCTCGACCAGCGGTTCAACTGGCTCGAGCGCGCTCACTACATCCTGCAGGCGGCGACTTACCCGGTCGAGCTCATCGTGAGCTCACCGGTGGCGGCATGGCGGTGGATCGAGAATAGCTTCGCGAGCCGTGACTCGCTCGAGGCCGAGAATCAGCGTCTGCACACCCGACTGCGCGATCTCGAGCTGCGCTCCATGCGCTATGACGCGCTGGCGAAGCAGAACGCCGCGCTCATCGGGTTGCGCAAAGCGCTGCCTCCGGTCGCGCAACGCTGGATGGCCGCCCACATAGTCAACATTCAGCTCGATGCGCTGCGGCAGCGCGTGCTCATCGACCGTGGCTCCCTGAACGGCGTCACTCAGGGTCAGGCGGTGCTCGACGACCATGGTGTCGTCGGTCAGACGATGTATGTGGGACCCTGGAGCGCCGAGGTCATCCTCATCACCGATCCGGAGCACGCGCTTCCCGTGGAGATCGAGCGCACGGGCCTGAGGACGATCGCCGTCGGGGCCGGCGATGCGACCTCGCTTGCCCTGCCCTACTTGCCCGCCAACGCCGATATTCGCGTAGGTGATGTCCTCGTGACCTCGGGTCTCGGAGGAGTGTTTCCTCCAGGCTATCCAGTAGCCCGGGTAACGGAGGTCCACAAGGACGCCGTGCAGCCACTTGCGCACGTGCGCGCCGCACCCTTCGCGCATCTCGCAACCGACAGCGAGGTCATGCTGATCTGGTTCCGTCACGACAGCCCGTCGGCCCCGTTGCGGGAGCACAATGGCGAGCTGACCACCGGCGACAGGAGCATTCAGGCGCTGCCCGCGCCCGCAAGGCCGGCGCAGACTTCGCCCGCTGCTCCGACGCCGCGATCCCCGATGCCGAAAGCCGCGACAGGCGGGGCCCCCGGCCCGGCACCGAAGACGCGCATCACGACTCCGGCTGGCAGGGCCGTGCCACTGGCCACCCATGGCGGCGGGGTCCCCTCTGAGTCCCGCAGCCACGAAGCCGGAAGCGGCACTGGGAAACGCCCGCGCATTTCGCTGCGCTATCCCTGCTGCGCGAAAGCCCGGGGCGGACTCCATGTCCGCCCGCTCGTCGCTTCGCGACGAGCCCGGGCACGGGCGCTCGCCGGAGCGAGGACACATTAAGTGTCCTCGCTGAAAGGCACCAGCTTGCCCAGCCCGCGCATCGCGATGCTGAAAACGGTGGTCGGCGCGCTCATTCTGACGCTGCTGCCGCTGCCCTCCTGGCTGGAGATCATCCGGCCCGGATTCCTCGCGCTCACCGTGATCTACTGGTCGATCGCCGCACCGCGCGCCGGCGGAATCGCCCTCGGTTGGATCTGCGGGCTGATGCTCGATGCCTTCGAGGGTCCGGTGCTCGGAGAGCATGCGCTCGCGCTAGCGTTCCTCGCCTATCTCGGCGTGCGAGAGCACCAGAGGATCCGCTCGAAGCCGATCTTCCAGCAGTCGCTGATCGTCTTCGCGGGACTCATCCTCTACGAGTTCGTTCTCTTCGCCATCGACGGCTGGACCGGCCACGCCTCGACGACGCCGCTGCGCTGGGTGCCCACGCTCACCGGCGCATTGATCTGGCCGGCGGCGGCGGCGGTCCTGGCGCGCAGCTATCGACCCCGAACGTGAGCGCCTCTTCCGCTATCCGAGAGCCACGTTTACGCCGTAAGGCCCACTGAGACCCGCATGGACAAAGACCGACAGCGCGTCGGAAAACGCACCGGGAAGCGCTGAAGCATGTCCCCAGTCCGCATCAAGGACAACTGGCGAGAGCAGCGGATCTTCGACCGCCGCGCGATCTTCGCGGGCGCCGTGATGGGTTTGCTCGCGCTGGCTCTCTTCGGACGGCTCTACCTGCTGCAGGTCGATCGGCACGAGTACTATTCCACGCTCTCCCAGGAGAACCGGGTGCGCACCGAGCCCATCCCGGCCGCGCGCGGACTCATCATGGACCGCTCCGGCGAGGTGATCGCCTCCAACCAGCCTACATTCCAGCTCGAACTGGTCCCGGACGAGGTACCGGACCTCAAGGGATCGCTGCGCCGCCTCGTGAAGCTCGGGCTGCTGCAGGCCGAGGACATCCCGGAGCTGATCCGCACCATCAAGTCGCGGCGCAGCTTCGACAGCGTGCCGATTCGCCTCCACCTCTCGGACGAGGAGGTGGCGCGGTTCGCGGTGCGGCGGTACGAGTTCCCCGGCATCGACATCAAGCCTCGCCAGGCCCGCTGGTATCCTCACGGCTCACTTGCCGTCGCCGCCGTGGGTTACGTCGGTACCATCAACGAGCACGACCTCAAGCATATCAACGCGGCGGCGTACGCCGGGACGGCGGTGATCGGCAAGACTGGCGTCGAAGCGACCTACGAGAAGGAGCTGCACGGCGTGAACGGCTACCGCCAGATCCTGGTCGACGCCCAGGGCCGGCCGGTCCGGCGTCCCGGCGTATTCGCGAAGGATCTGGAGATAAAGGCGCCCGTTCCGGGCGATGATGTGATCCTGTCGCTCGATCTGAAGGTGCAGAGAGTGGCGGAGCAGCTGCTTGCCGGGCGGCCGGGCGCGGTGGTGGCGATCGACCCGTGGAACGGCAACGTGATCGCGCTCGCGAGCTCGCCCACCTTCGATCCCAACCTCTTCGCCCGCGGCATCAGCGAGCAACAGTACCGCGCTCTCATGGACGATCCGCAGCGGCCGCTCTTCAACCGCGCGCTGCGCGCGCAACTGCCCTCGGGCTCGGCGATCAAGCCGGCCCTCGCGCTCGGAGCGCTCACTGACGGAGTCATCAACCCCCAGTTGCCGGTGTACTCTCCTTGGGCCTATCACCTGCCCGGCAGCCGCCATCTCTACCACAACGCCATGCACGAGAACTGCGGCTCGGTGGACCTCAGCCAGGCCATCATCGTGTCCTGCGATGTGTATTTCTACCGCCTCGCGCACGAGATGGGCATCGATCGCATCGGCGCCTGGCTGCCGAACTTCGGTTTCGGGCGGCCGACCGGCATCGACATCCCGGGCGAGCAGCAAGGCCTGTCGCCCTCGCGGGCGTGGAAAGCCAGCCATTTCCGCAATCCTGCCGACCGGGTGTGGTTCCCGGGCGATACGGTCATCCTGGGCATCGGGCAGGGATACTTCCTGGTCACACCCCTGCAGCTGGCGCACTACACTTCCATCCTCGCGACGCGCGGCCTGTCCTTTGCGCCACGGCTCGTCACGGGACTGCGCGACCCACGCACCGGGAAGATCCACTGGAAGCGCCCGATCCTGGACGGTGATCTCACGATGATCAGCCCGGCTTCCTGGAAGATCGTGGTCAATGCCATGGTCGGCGTGACCGCCAACCCGCGCGGTACGGCGTACTGGCAGATGCGCGGCAGTCCCTACGCCATCGCCGGCAAGACCGGCACGGCGCAGGTGGTCGCCGAGGATGCCAGTGGGGCCGCCAGTGAGCGAGAGTACAAAAAGGACAAGACGCTGGAGCGGCTGCGCGACGATGCCTGGTTCATCGCTTTCGCGCCCGCCGAGGCGCCGCGCATCGCGGTCGCGGTGCTGGTCGAGCATGCCGGCTGGGGAGACGTAGCCGCCGCGCCCATCGCACGCAAGATCATGGACGCGTATCTCCTCGGGCCAAACGGCAAGCTCCTGCCCCACCCGGGCAGAGGGCGGCTCTCGGAGCCGTCCGGCATCAAACCGCGCGTAGATCCCGGAATACCCGCAACGCCGACGCCGTTGCAGCAGCAGGTCGCAGAGGCGAGCCCATGATCTACGAAGAAATCAGCTCCGAGTCGCGCACGCGGCGTACGCTCACCGGAGCGGCGCGCGTACTGCTCGCTCTGAAGATGGATGGACCTCTCGTGACGGGTCTCGCCCTGACGGCGGCATACGGCCTCGTTGTGCTCTACAGCGCCTCAACTGAGAACCTGGACATCGAGGTCCGGACGCTCATGCGCCTGGTACTGGGCACGGCGGTCATGTTGGCACTCGCCCGCGTCAGTCCCAACTTCCTGCGCCGGGTGTCCCCCTGGCTGTATCTCATCGGCATCGGGCTGCTTCTCGCCGTGACCGTCGTGGGCCACGTGCACCTCGGCGCCAAACGCTGGCTGAGCTTCGGTCCAGTCCGATTCGAGCCGTCCGAGCTGATGAAGCTCGCGGTTCCCATGATGTGCGCCTGGTATCTGCACGAGCGGCCGCTGCCGCCGAAATGGCCCACGCTGCTCACCCTAGGCGCCATCATCCTGGTGCCCGTCGGACTGGTGGCCAAAGAGCCCGATCTCGGAACCTCGGCGCTCATCGCCGCCGCGGGCGCGCTGGTCGTGTTCCTCGCGGGACTGAGAGTGCGCGTGATCATCAGTCTGCTCCTCATCGGCGTGCTCGGGGCATTTTTCGGCCTGCGGTACATGCACGGGTACCAGCGCGAGCGCCTGCTCACCTTCCTCAACCCACAAGCCGATCCTCTGGGCGCGGGCTATCACATCATCCAGTCGCAGATCGCGATCGGCTCGGGAGGCGTCTTCGGCAAGGGCTGGATGAACGGCAGCCAGGCGCAGCTCGACTTCCTGCCGGAGCGGACCACGGATTTCATCTTCGCGGTCATCGGCGAGGAATTCGGCCTGCTCGGGCTCGCCGCCCTCCTTTTGCTCTACGCCTTCATCATCGGCCGATCGCTGTACCTTTCGATGCAGACACCCGACACCTTCTCGCGCCTGCTCGCGGGCAGCCTCACGCTGACTTTCTTCGTTTACGTCTTCATCAACGCCGGAATGGTCACGGGACTCCTTCCGGTCGTCGGCGTCCCGCTGCCGCTCGTCAGCTATGGGGGAAGCTCGGTGGTGACCGTGCTCGCCGGCTTCGGTATTCTGATGTCGCTCCACGCCCACCGCAAACTCATGGGCTCCTAAAGTGTCTCGACTCACCCAGACGCTCCTGCTACCGGCACTCGCTGCCGCGGCCCTCGGCACGCTCGGCGCTCGCGCCACGGCCGCCGAGCCCGGCCTCCCGTTCCCCCGCGCACAGCTCGAGACGTTCGCCACCCAGGTGGCGCGGCGCGACGGGCTCGGCCGCCAGGCGGTTCTTAAGGTGCTCACGCAGGCGCGCGAGCAGCCGCAGATCATCGAGGACATCAGCCGCCCCGCCGAGCAGGTGCTGCAGTGGTGGCAGTACCGGCGAATCTTCCTCACCAACCAGAGAATCACCGAGGGAGCCGAGTTCTGGCGCGCGCACCGTGACGCGCTCGAGCGGGCAAGCGCCGAGGAAGGCGTGCCACCGCAGTACATCGTCGCGATTCTCGGCGCGGAGAGCTACTACGGACGGATCGTGGGCGCTTACCGCGTGCTCGATGCGCTCGCGACGCTCACATTCGACTATCCACCCCGCAGCCGCTTCTTCGGCCGCGAGCTCGAGGATTTTCTGGTGCTTGCTCACCGGGAGAAGCTCGATCCGCTCACCGTCAAGGGCTCCTATGCGGGCGCCATGGGGCCGCTACAGTTCATGCCCTCGGCCTACCTGCGGTATGGGGTCGATGGCAACGACGACGGCACGCGCAACCTCTTCTCGGACTGGGACGACATCTTCGCGAGCATCGCCCATTACCTGCACGCTTGCGGCTGGCGGGAGGGTGCGCCGGTCATGGCCGACGTCAGAATCGACCCCGGCGCCACCTTCCATATCAACCCCGACAATCTCTCCCTGGATCAGACCATCGACGGCCTGAACGAGCAGGGAGTGCGGGTCGAGAGCCATGAGCCAGGCAATACGCGGGTCGTGCTGCTCCTCGCACAGCAACAGGACGGCCCGACTTACCGGGCTGGCTTCAACAATTTCTACGCGCTCACCCGTTACAACCACAGTGCCCTGTATGCGATGGCGGTCGATGAGCTGGCGCGGGCGATCGCGCTGCGGCTCACCCCGTCCACTCCCGCGGTGACTCCCGCCGCGAGTTCGAGCGGCACTGCGGCTCAGCCCAGGAGAGCCGCCCGATGAGCGTGGCACGTGAATGCTGCGGTCGCCGCTAGTGCTCGGCTCGTCCCGGGCCCGGTCGCACTGGAAGCGCAGGGAGTGCTCTTGAACGCCGTAGGCGGCTCCACACGACCCCGGCTCAGGATGCGCCGAGTCAATCGCCCCGCACCATTTGGCCCGGCGCGCTGGGGGCTCGTCTGGATGATGTCTCTGGCCGCGCTGCTCGCGGGCTGCGCAACCACGAGACACCGCGAGCCGGCTGCGAACGTGCCACTGCCGCCGCTGCCGCGGGACATCAGCGCGATTCCCAACGCCATGCCGCGTTTTCTGCCCCGCGCAGCAAGCGGCAACCCCCCCTTCTACGAGGTGGACGGCAAGCGCTACTACGTGCTGGCGACAGCCGCCGGCTACGAGGCCACCGGGGTAGCTTCCTGGTATGGTCCGACCTTCAATGGCATGCGGACGGCCGATGGCGATCACTACAACATGTACGCCATGACGGCGGCGCACAAGACCCTGCCGTTGCCCTGCTTCGTCCGGGTGACCAACCTCGGCAACGGCCGCAGCGTCATCGTGAAGGTCAATGACCGCGGTCCCTTCGTGGCCAACCGGTTGATCGACCTCTCGTACGTTGCCGCTGCGAAGCTCGGCATGCTCGCGACCGGCACCGCGCTCGTCGAGGTACGGGCCGTCACACCCGAGAATCCCGACGTCCTCACCCGCGTGTCGGAGCGCCCGCCCCCGCCGCTTTACGTGCAGGTGGGAGCGTTCGCGATCCGCCGCAACGCGGCTCGGGTGCTCGCGCGGTTGCACACAGCAGGGCTGGCGGGCGCCTTCGTGCTCGGCCCGCCCGTGACCCGCAGTCGCTTGTATCGCGTGCGCGTCGGACCGGTGAGCGGCGTGCCGGAATACGACCGGCTCCTCGCGCGGCTCACCGCTCTCGGCTACCCCGGCGCGCGCCTCGTCACCCCGTAATCCATGCTCTCCGATCGAACTTAAACGCGCGCCGAGAATCGTACAATCCGCCCGCGCGCTCCACGCCACTCACGAGGATTTCCGAGGATGCCCCGCTCTCCCGCCGCTTCATGGCTCACGGCCGCCGCTTTCGCACTGCTCTCGGTTTGCATCCGCGCCACGGCCGCCACCGCACCGACCCCGCAGCCCTCATCGCCCGCCATACCGCTGCCGCCCGCCCCGGCGCTGGATGCCGGAGCGTACATCCTGATCGACTACCAGACCGGACAGGTGCTCGCGCAGAAAAACGCCGACGAGCGCCTGCCGATGGCGAGCCTCACCAAGCTGATGACCACCTACATCGTGTTTTCGGCGCTCAAGGCCGGGCAGCTCACGCTCGACACCCCGGTACCCATCAGTGATGCGGCGTGGCGCACCGGCGGCTCGCGCATGTTCATCAATCCGGGCACTCAGATTCCGGTGATCGACCTGCTGAAGGGCATGATCGTGGAGTCCGGCAATGATGCGACCGTCGCCCTCGCCCAGAAGGTGGGGGGCACCCGGGCGGGGTTCGTCCAGATGATGAACGAATACGCGCAGCGGCTCGGCCTCAAGTCGACCCACTACGAGGATGTCGACGGATTGCCGATGCCGGGCCACTACACGACCGCGCGCGATCTGGCCACTCTGACCCGGGACCTGATCCACGACTTCCCCCAGTACTACTTCATCTTCAAGATCAAGAAGTTCACCTGGGATCACATCACGCAGCGCAACCGCGTCACGCTGTTGTGGACCGACCCGTCGGTGGACGGCCTGAAGACCGGCCACACGAAGGCGGCCGGCTACTGCCTCATCGCCTCCGCCGACCGCAAAGGCATGCGGCTCGTGTCGGTCGTGCTTCACGCGCCGAGCTGGGACGCCCGCCTGTCCGACAGCGAGGCGCTGCTCAACTACGGATTCAATTTCTTCGAGACGGAGAAGGTCGCGACCGCGCGCGCACCCGTCCTCAAGCCGCGCGTCTATGAGTCCGCCGCCGGATATGCCGCCGTCGGCGCGCCCCACACCCTCTACGTCACCGTGCCACGCGGCAAGACGGCGAGCCTCCAGACGAACGCGGCTCTGACCAAAACGCAGCTCATCGCACCGCTTGCCGCGGGCAGCGTGGTCGGCGAGCTCACCGTGACCGACGGCACTGGCCAGGTGGTGGGGCGCGAGCCGCTCATCACCCTGGAGGCGGTCCCCGCGGGCGGCCTGCTCACGCGGGCGATGGATGGCGTTCGCCTGTGGTTTCATTAGCATATTGGCGCAAAACGGCTATCCTGCCGTTTTGCGCGAGCGCGGCCCCATGACCGCGTTTGATCCCTCGGCCCAGGGAGCGGCCCTGGGCCGCTTACTTACTTGCTGTTGACGTACCGAGGAGCCGGTGTCGTGGCCGAGCCTTTTCCGGTCTGTTACTTGAATGGCGAGTATTTGCCGCTCGCGCAGGCGCGCATCTCGCCGCTCGACCGGGGCTTTCTGTACGGCGACGGCGCCTATGAGGTGATGCCGGTGTATGGCGGCCGGCCCTTTCGGCTGGAGGCGCACTACGCTCGGCTCACGCGCAGTCTCGCCGAGATCCGCATGGCCGACCCGCACAGCCGGGCGCAGTGGTGCGATATCTTCGGGACCCTCATCGCTCGCAACGGCGGCGGCGATCAGTACATCTACTGGCAGGTGACGCGGGGCGCGGAGGGGGGACGGAATCACGCTCCGCTCCCCGACGTTCCCCGCACGGTGTTCGCATTTTGCGCGCCGCTGCCGATCGCCCCGCCCGCTTTCTCGGAGAAAGGGCTCGCCTGCGTGACCGCGGCGGACACGCGTTGGGCCCGCTGCGATATCAAGTCGGTGGCACTCCTTGCCAATGTGCTGCTGCGCCAGCTCGCGGTGGATGCCGGCGCGGCCGAGACGATCCTCCTGCGTAATGGCGATCTGACGGAGGCTTCGGCTTCGACGGTGCACGTCGTGATCGGCGGGGAGCTTCGCACGCCTCCCAACTCGCAACAGATTCTCCCCGGGACGACACGCGGTGTCGTAGAGGAGCTCGCCGCCCGAGTCGGGATACCTTGCCGGGCCGTCCCGATCGCCGAATCGCAGCTGCGCAGCGCGGACGAGATCTGGATCTGCGCGGCGACTCGCGAAGTGCAGCCCGTGACGACGCTCGATGGCAAGCCCGTCGGTACCGGTCGGCCTGGCCCCCTGTGGCGGCGGGTGTATGATGAATTCCAGCGCTGGAAGCAGGAGCTGCGGCAGCAGCCATGGCGATGAGCGAGCACCCGCCACTGCTGGAGTTTCCCACCGACTATCCGATCAAGGTCATCGGCAGGCCTTCGGCTGAGTTCCGCTCTCGCGTGCATGCCATCGTTCTGCGTCACGCGCCACTCATCGAGCCGGAGCGGGTAAGCGAGCGCTTGAGCGAGAACGGCAACTTCCTCTCGGTCTCCTACCGTATCCGGGCCGAGTCGCGTGAGCAGATCGAGGCGCTCGCCACGGATCTCAAGGCCTGCGAGGGCGTTCTGACTCTCATTTAGCGACCCGAGAGAATGGATCGCCTGCGACATATCTTTCTCCATCGGCGATTACGCGGCTCGCGCGCGCCGCTCGCATGGCTCATTCTGTTGGCCCTGGCGGCGCGGGCATGCATCCCGATCGGATTCATGCCCGCAGCCGACGGGACGCTGTCGCTGAAGATTTGCGATGATGGACTCCCGGCGTGGCTCCTGCATCACGGGCAGGGCACACCCGATGGGGCCGGTCATCACCCCCATGCGGATCACTGCCTCTTCTGCAACAGCTCGACGCCCGGGCCTGCATCGCTCCCCATGGCGATGGCGTGTGTCGTCTGGATGGCGATCGAGATCGTCGCCGTCACCATCCCCGCCTACCGGCACGTCCGCCTGGTCCACATTCCGCAGGCTCGCGCGCCTCCCGCCGCCGTCTGACCCACAGCAACCGATGAGCCGTGACAGCGCCCGGCGTCTTGCGCCGGAGCTCCGCACGGCATTCCCGAAAGCCGGTGCGGGCCGCTTGCGCGCCCCGCAGCTTGGAGTGACCCGTGAGTCAGATCATTGGCGGCCACGCGCATGGGGCGCGCGGCGGCATTCCTTCGCATTTCGGTGTCTCGATGGCCTCTTCGCGACCGGCCAGACTCGGGCTGGCGTGTCTCATTGCGCTCCTTCTCCTCAGGCCCGCGCAAAGTTGGGCCGCAGCGTTCGGCAGCGTCCGCGGTATCGTTGACAATCCCGGCGGAAAGCCCGTGGCAGGCGCACGGGTGAGGCTCAAATCGGCTGCGGGACCGGTCCGCACGACGCGCACGGATGCGCGCGGCCGATTCGCTTTCCCCACGGTGTCCGTGGGTACTTACCGGATTACTGCATCCCGCGCCGGGTTTCTAGCCGCAACGCAGCCGGTGACAGTGGAGTCCGGCTACTTCCCAAGCCCGCGCATCATTCTCCAGCGCACCTCACGCCTCGCCAAGGTCACCATCAGCGCCGCGGCGGTGGCGCCGCCGGTCGTGGCATCGGTGACACCCATCACGCTCGTGAGCCAGGTGGACATCCAGCGCACGCCGGGCGCCAACCTGACCAACAGCATGGCCATGATCACCGACTACGTTCCGGGCGCGTATATGGTGCACGACCAGCTCCACGTACGCGGGGGGCACCAGACCGCGTGGCTGGTGGACGGCGTCGAGATCCCGAACACCAATATCGGCAGCGATCTGGGTCCCACGATCGATCCCGAGGATATCCAGACCCTGGGAGTCGAGCGCGGCAGCTACCAGGCGGACGAGGGTGATCGCACCTACGGCATCTTCAATGTGATCCCGAAGAGCGGCTTCGGACGCCACAACGAAGGCGTGCTCGATGTGAGTGCGGGCAACTTCGGCCAGACCAACGACTACCTGAGCGTCGGCAGCCATACGGGACACTTCGCGTACTACGCGAGCATCGACGGCAATCGCAGCAATCTCGGTATCGAGACTCCGGTAAGCCAGGTGATCCATGACGCCGAGCGGGGCTACGGCGGCTTCGCCAACCTCCAGTACGCTCCGAGCGCGCAGAATGAGGTGCGCTTCGTCTTCCAATCGCGCGCGGATCAGTACCAGATTCCGAACTTCCCCGGTGAGCTTGCAAACGACGTGCAGCGGGAGGCTGACACCTTCGCCGTCCTGTCGTGGGAGCATACTTTTACGAGCGACGCTGTCCTCACTAGCTCGCTGCTCTACCACTACAACCGAGCAAACTACGACGGCGGCCCGAACGACTCGCCGATCAGCACCACCGATCATCACTCCTCGACGTACGAGGGCGGACAGGAGGACCTTCGGCTGCACTTCGGGCGACGCGATCACCTGGACATCGGCCTCTTCGGGTTCGCTCAACAGGACCAGGAGCTCTTCCATCTGCTGTTCAACGCCTCCACCACGCCCGGCGCTCTGCCGCCTCCACCGGTCAATGAGTCGAACAGCCCGACCGGAGGGCTCGTCGCCGCGTGGGTGCAGGACACTTTCCAGCCCGCTCATTGGCTGTCACTCTCGGCGGGACTGCGGCAGACGCATTTCCAGGGCCAGGTGACCGAGAACGCCAGCGACCCGAGGGTCGGCGTCTCGGTGGTGCTGCCACGCCTGAACTGGGTGCTGAGCGCCTTCTGGGGCAAGTATTATCAGGCACCCCCGCTCGAGACGCTCTCGGGCCCTCTCGTCTCGTACGCCACCAGCAACGATACCGGCTTCCTTCCATTGCGCGGGGAGCGCGATACGGAGCGCCAGTTCGGCATCACCATTCCGGTCGACGGCTGGAGCATCGAGGCGGACTACTTCGTCAACGAGGCACGGAACTTCTTCGACCACAATGCCATCGGCAACTCGGACGTCTTCTTCCCCCTGACCGACAAGGGGGCGCTGATCAAGGCTTACGAGCTCGCCGTGCGCTCGCCGCCCTTCTGGCGCTATGGCCAGGCGCATCTGGCCTTCTCGAATCAAACGGCGGACGGCTTCGGTGGCACCAGCGGCGGCCTCACGAATTTCTCACCCGGAGTAGGCTACTACGCCCTCGATCACGATCAGCGCAACACGCTGAACATGGGCTTCAACGCCAACCTGCCCCGGGGGTTCTTCGCCTCCGTGAACCTCTACGTCGGCTCGGGCTTCTCGAATGGCAATGCGGGGCCGCCCACCTTTCAGCCGAGCCACCTTCCCAGCCATGCCGAGCTCGATCTCGGGGTGGGCAAGACGTTCAGCCGGAGTCTCACCGCATCGATCACCGCCCTCAACGTCACCAACCGCCACCTGCTCACGGACAACAGCCTGACCTTCGGCGGCGTCCACTGGAACAATCCGTTCCAGATCTACGCCGAGCTGCACTACAAATTCCATTACTGACGCCGACCCCCACACCGCGGGCCGGCCGGCCGCGGTGTGGCACAAGCCGCTAATGACTGACAGGGGCCAGTTTGCTTTCGGCGAGATCGACCAACTTAGCGATCCGGTCTGCTCGGTCCGGGCTGTGCGTACAGCTGCCGCAGCAGGTGCGACTCGAGGGCCTGCGCCGCAACGCTCACATCTTCGACATCGCTCAGATCGGCGAGGCGTGTCATCTCGAGGCCCGGATAGCCACACGGATTGATGAGGCGAAACGGCGCCAGATCGACGCTGACGTTGAGGGCCACCCCGTGATAGCTGGCGCCGCGGCGCACACGGATACCGACACTCGCGAGCTTTCTGCCGTCGACATACACCCCGGGCGCGCTCCTGCGGCATTCGGCCGCGATGCCGAGCTCGGCAGCGTAATCGATGACGCTGCGCTCGAGGGCGGTAACAATGTCGCGAACGCCCAGACTCGCTCGCCGAAGGTCCACTAGCGGGTAGACGACGAGCTGGCCGGGCCCGTGGTAGGTGACCTGTCCTCCGCGGTCGATTTGCACGACGGGGATATCGCCCGCGGCGAGCACGTGATCGCGGCTCGCGTTCATGCCGAGCGTGAATACCGGCGGATGCTCGAGGAGCCAGATCTCGTCCGGCGTATCGGGGCCACGCTCGTCCGTGAAGCGCTGCATGGCGCGCCAGGTCGGCTCATACGCCACGAGACCCAGATGGCGCACGAGGTGCGGCGGTACCGGCCGCGAGGCTCGCGGCTCACCGTGCATGCCAGCCGTCGTATTGGCCGCGAGCTTGCCTTGCCCGGCGCTCAAATTGCCCTCTTCTCGGGCGCAAGGCGGGTGTTGTCCAGGCCGGCGTTGTTACGGTTGAGCGCCTGCTCCGCACGGTAGCTGGAGCGCACCAGCGGGCCCGCCACACACTCGAGAAAGCCCCGCGCGAGCGCGCTCCCGCGGTAGCGGTCGAAGTCCGCGGGAGTTACGTACCGTTCGACGGGCTGATGGTTGACCGTCGGGCGCAGATACTGGCCGAGCGTGACGATGTCCACGCCGGCGGCCCGCAGGTCCGTAAGGGTCTCTTCGATCTCCGCGTCGGTCTCGCCGAGGCCCAGCATCAGGCTGCTCTTTGTCAACACACCCGGCTTGTATCGCTTCGCGTGAGCGAGCACGCGAAGCGTCTGCTCGTAACCGGCACGCGGGTCTCTCACCGGATGGGTGAGGCGACGGACGGTCTCGATGTTCTGAGCGAAGACATCGAGCCCGGACTCGACGACTTTCTCGACATCCTCGAGCACTCCCCCGAAATCGGGCGTCAGCGCCTCGACCGCGATCGCCGGATTGCGCCGCTTGATCGCGCGAATGCACGCCGCGTAATGGCTGGCACCACCGTCAGGAAGATCGTCGCGGTCGACAGAAGTCAGTACGACGTACTTCAGCTTCATCAGCTCCACGCTGCGGGCGGCGTTCTCCGGCTCGTCCCCATCCAGCCAGCCATGTGGGTTTCCGGTATCTACGGAGCAGAAGCGGCAGGCACGGGTACAGACGGCACCCATTAGCATGATGGTGGCCGTGCCGGCATTCCAGCACTCGCCGATGTTCGGGCACTTCGCTTCCTCGCAAACGGTGGCGAGGCGATGCTCCTTGACGATGCCCTTGACGGCCTGAAAGCCCACGCCCGAGGGAGCTTTGGCCCGCAGCCAAGAGGGCTTGCCCATGCGTGTCGCGGGGCCCGACGCCAAGGCACCGCTCGCAGCGGACGCCTTGATGCCGTCCCGGATTGCGGTAAACCCTTGATCGGTAATGTATTTATCTCCGCTGCGCAAGCTCTCCGGCTGTGCGGGCACCGCAGCGGTGACGATGGGGATGTCTTTGAGACTGGCCATGGCGCATATTTTACGCCACGGGCGCAATGGGTCTTTCAATCGCCGTGCGCGGCGCGCTCTCTCGCATCGAGCCAAGCCAGCCGATCCGGCGAGCCGATGTCGAGCCATTCGCCCCGGTAGACCTCCCCACGCAGACGGCGCGCCGAGATCGCGCGCTTCAGCAGGGGCAGCAAGGGAAACTTCCCCGGCGCACAGCCCTCGAAGAGCTCCGGCCGATACACGCCGATGCCGGTGTAAGTCAGGCGATCGGCATCACGCTCCACCACCAGGTCACCCTCGAGCCCGAAATCGCCGCGCGGATGATGCGGTGGATTGGGCACCAGCATGAGGCATGCATCCGTGCCTTCCTCCAAAGCCGGGGCGCGGCCGAAATCCATGTCGGTCCAGACATCGGCATTGACGACCAGAAACGGGCCGGACCCGAGGAGCGGCAGCGCGCGATGGATGCCACCCCCGGTCTCGAGCGGCACCGGCCCCTCCTCGCTGTACGCGATGCGAACGCCGAAGCGGCCGCCGTCTCCCAGGGCGGCGCGGATCTTCTCCCCCAGCCAGGAGAGATTGATCACCACGTCGCGAACTCCCGCCTTGGCGAGCGCCTCGAGGTGATAGCCGATCAAAGGCTTCCCGGCGATCTCGACGAGCGGCTTCGGCACGGTGTCGGTGATCGGCCGCAGCCGCTCGCCGCGGCCCGCCGCAAGCACCATGGCGTTGCGAGGCCTCGACACCATGAGTATCAGGCGGGCCGGGAGGCCTGCCGAGCGACGCGCGCGTTGGCACGCGGCAGCTCGGGAGCGATCCTTCGCTCCATGAGCTCGGAGAGCGCCGCGAGCTCCGGATAGAGACGGCAGGTCTCGCGCACGTAGTCGAGCGTCAGGGGTAGATCGCGCAGATACCCCGGCTTGCCGTCCCGATACCAGAGCCGCGCGAAGATGCCGAGGACCTTGACGTGCCGCTGCACGCCGATCAGGTCGAACCAGCGCACGAACTGCGCCGGGCCGCCGCCGATGCGGCCGCCGCGCGACTGCAGCAGCGAGCGATAGCCGCCCACCCACTCGAGCACGCGCTCCCGCGGCCAGGAGATGTAACAGTCCTTCAATAAGGACACGAGGTCGTAGCCGATCGGGCCGCGCAACGCATCCTGGAAATCGAGTACGCCGGGATTGCGCTCCGCGAGGACCATCAGATTGCGCGAATGATAGTCGCGATGCACGAACACCTCGGGCTGCGCCAAGGCCTCCACGATCAGAAACTCGAAGGCCGCCTCGATCAGCTCGCGCTCGCTGCCGGTCAGCTCCAGCGCGAGGTGCCGGTCGAGGAACCACTCAGGCATCAGGGCGAGCTCGCGGGCGAGCGGTCCCCGATCGTAGGGCGGGAGCTCCGCGGCCGCCGCCGAGCCTCGCAGCTGGATTTCCGCCAGCGCCTGCAGCGCATCGCCGTAAAGTCGCTGCGGATCGCCGCCGGCGCCGAGCGTCGCGAGGTAATGCGTGCTGCCAAGGTCCTCGAGCAGCACGAAGCCCCGGGACACGTCGGCCTCATATACGTGCGGAACATGGATGCCGAGCGGTTCGAGCAGCGCCGTCACGTGCAGATAGGGGCGGACGTCTTCAGTCTCAGGCGGCGCATCCATGACGATCAGCGTGCTGTCCTCGCACACCGCGCGGAAGTACCGCCGGAAGCTGGCATCGCTCGATGCAGGCTCGATCCGCGCCGGACGCAGTCCCAGATCGCGCGCCAGCCAACCTTGCAGGAGCGCGAGTCGCGCATCGTTCTCAGGCATTGCGCCATTATAATGCCGCCCCTCATGCCGCGTTGGACCCCATTCTGGACCGCCCTGCTGTCGTTCGGCGGCCTCACCCCTCTCGTACGCGCCAGCGATCCGCCCACTCCCTCGGCAACGCCGGCGCCGATGGCGGCCGCGGCCTCGACCGCACCGGGCACGCCGGTCGCCAGGTCGGCCGGCGGCGAGAGGTCCTTTGGCGGAGGGGGCAAGGTCGACATCAGAAGCGACCATGCCACGGTGGGAAAGAACGGGATGCTGACCCTCAGCGGACACGTCGTCGTGCGCCAGGGACGGCGGCAGATCGAGGCGAACCGGCTCCAGTACAACAGGAACAACAATTCCCTGCGCACTCAGGGCGGCATCGACTACACCGACCCGCTGGTGCACGTCACGGGCTCGGGCGGCAGCTACTCCCCGACCGCAGGTGCGCGATTCGAGTCGGCGCGCTTCAATCTGCTGCACCGCTCAGCGCGCGGCGCCGCACGGGAAATGCAGCTCACCCCGCAGGGCCTCATCCGCCTGGAGCGCGTCACCTTCACGACCTGCCCGGTCAATGACCAATCGTGGATCTTGCGAGCATCCCGCATCACCCTCAATACCCGCAAGCGGATCGGCACGGGACGGAACGCTCGCGTCGACTTCAAGGGAGTGCCGATTCTCTATCTCCCCTGGGTGTCGTTTCCCTTGGGCAACGTGAGGAAGAGCGGCTTTCTCTTTCCGACGATCGGCAACACGTCGCGCGGCGGCGCGCAGGTCTCGATACCCTGGTACTGGAATATCGCTCCCAACGCCGACTTCACGTTCGAGCCGACTGAATACAGTCGCCGCGGCCCCGACATCGGCGGCGACTTCCGCTACCTCACACGGCGGCAGCACGGCGAGCTCGACTGGGACTACCTGCCCAACGATGCGGTCTACCATGCGAGCCGCAGCCGCATCCGGCTGAGGAACGTCACCGAGCTGCCGGACGATATCCGACTGACTCTCGCAGGCGAGAACGTCAGCGATACGCAGTATTTCGAGGACTTCTCCTCCGGCCCGGAGGGCACGAGCACCCCGTTCCTCGATCGGCGCGCCGTGCTCTCCTACCGAGACCTGCATTGGAATATCCAGGGCATGGCGCAGCAGTTCCAGACGATCGACAGCACGCTGCCACTCGATCAGCGTCCTTATGCGCGCCTGCCGGACCTCACCGTGAGCGCCGATTACGGTTGGGGCCCCGGGGACCTCGTGCGTTACGGCTTCCACTCCGAAGTCGTGGACTTCCAGCGCTCGACCGGGGTGACGGGCTGGCGACTCGACCTGTATCCGACGACCTCTCTCAACATAGACGGACCGGGCTATTTCGTCCGGCCGTCGATCGCCTGGCGCGCGACGCAGTACGAGCTTTCCAACACCACGCCCGGCGAGCCGAGCTCGCCCTCGAGGACGCTTCCCATCGCCAGCGTGGATACGGGGCTGAAACTCGAGCGCGCAGCCGGATCGCACGGCCAGCGCACCATCTTGCTCGAGCCGCGCGTGATGTACCTCTATGTACCCTATCGCAATCAGCGCGATCTGCCGGTTTTCGATACCGCGGTGCCCGACCTCAATCCGGTGGAGCTCTACCGCACCAACCGCTACGTCGGCGCCGACCGCGTCGGGGATGCCAACCAGGTGAGTGTGGGAGTCACGACGCGCCTTCTCGATGCGCTCGACGGGCGCCAATACCTGACCGCCACGATCGGGCAGGAGATCTATTTCACGACTCCCCGCGTCACCCTGCCGGGTGAGCTGCCTCGCACGGACCGGCGCTCGGATCTGATCGCGCAGCTCGCGCTCACCGCTTTCCAGCACTGGAGCGCGGATGCCGCCCTCCAGTGGGACCCGCAGACATCGCAGATGCAGCGCGCGCTGGTCGACGTGCAGTACCACCCCGCGCCTGACCGGGTGGTCAATCTCGGCTACCGATTCGAGCGGGGCGTCTTGAGCCAGGCCGCCCTGGTCACCGGCCAGGGCCAGGTGGGGCAGACGATCCTCTGCGGCACTCCGGTGACGCCGAGCTGCAACGTCGAGCAGCTCGAGGCCTCCGCCGCGTGGCCCATCGGGCGCTCCTGGAGCGTCTTCGCCCGTGCCGTGTACTCGCTGGCGGACCACGAGGCGCTGGAGCGATTCGCCGGATTCGAGTACCGTGCGTGCTGCTGGAGCCTGCGCCTTGGCGCGCGCCGCTACGTAGGCGCGCGCCCCACCACCAGCACGGCCCGCACGGGCCCCCAGGATACGGGCGTGTGGCTGCAGCTGGAACTCACGGGACTCGCCAGTGTCGGATCGGCGTCGGATGCCTCTCTTACCGAGGCCATTCCCGGCTACACTCCGACTGAAGCGACTTCTCAGGCATTCCCGGCCCGCTAGGACCCAGGGCCTCTCCATCGAGGATGACGAGCGCATGCGGCGGCTATTGGTACTGATTCTGGGCGCTCTGGCCTTCCAGGGCGTGGCGCTGGCGCAAACCCGGGACCTCTCCACTCAGGGGACGCTCCTCGATCGCATCGCCGCCGTGGTCAACGACGGCGTGGTGCTGGAAAGCGAGGTCGACGACCAGATGAAGGCGGTCACGGCTCGCCTGCAGGCGCAGAACATGGCCCTGCCGCCGCAGAGCGTCCTGCACAAGCAGGTGCTCGATCAGTTGATCCTGCAGCGGATCGAGCTGGAGCAGGCGAAGCGCGACGGCATCACGATCTCCGACGACCAGCTGAATGCCGCGCTGGAGGACGTCGCCAAGCGCAACAACATCGCGTTTTCCGACCTGCCGACGGTGCTCGCCCAGCAGGGGATCGATTACGCGACCTACCGTGAGCAGATGCGCCAGCAGCTCACGATCGGGCTGCTGCGCCAGCGCGATGTGCTGCAGCGGATCGTCGTCACGCCGCGCGAGATCAACCAGTTTCTGACGAAGGAGCGCAAGGAGCCCTCGTCCAACGAGGAGTACGACGTCTCGCACATCCTGATCGCGGTGCCACCGAACGCAACGCCCGCGCAGATCACCCAGGCTCAGCAACGGGCCGAGGACGTCTACCATCGCGCCAGCAAGGGTGAGAATTTTGCCAAGCTCGCCGTAGCCTATTCCAACAGCGAGGATGCGCTGCAGGGCGGATCCCTGGGCTGGCGCAAGGGGTCAGAGCTGCCGACATTCCTGACCCACGTCATTCTGAAGCTGAAGCCCGGCCAGGTCGCGCCGCCGCTGCGCACGCCGACCGGCTTTCACATCGTCAAGCTCGACAAGGTCCGCACGCGGGATAAGAAGGACATCGTGCAGCAGGTCCACGTGCGCCACATCCTGCTCGCGACCAATGCGCTGCAGGACGATGCCACCGTGCGCCAGCGGCTGGAGCGGATCCGCCAGCGCATCCTGAGCGGCAAGGAGACCTTCGCGGTGGCCGCAGCCGCCGTCTCCCAGGACCCCGGCTCCGCCTCGCAGGGCGGCGACCTCGGCTGGCAGAGCCCCGATGTCTTCGATCCGACGTTCGCCGCGGTCATCGCCAAGCTGAAAGTGGGCCAGATCAGCCAGCCCTTCAAGACACGGTACGGCTGGCACATCGCGCAGCTGCTCGGGCGCCGCAGTCACGATGCGACGCAGGAAGTCAAACGGCTGGACGCCATGGAGGCGATCCGGGCGAGCAAGGCCGATGAGGATACTGAGCTCTGGCTCCAGCGCCTGCGCGATGACGCGTACGTGAAGATCCTGGCCGGCTGACCGGTCACGACCCACCGTGCCGCGGCGCATCGCACTGACCTCGGGTGAGCCCGCGGGTATCGGACCCGACATTTGCCTGAGCCTGGCGAGCCGGCAGCTCGACTGCGATCTCATCTGCCTGGGAGACCGGGAAATGCTGTCCGAGCGCGCGCGCGCGCTCGCAATCAAGGTTGAGTTACGGCAGTACGACCGCGCTTCGCACCACCACACACCCGGGACCCTCGCAGTGGAGCACCATCCGCTGCGGGCACCGGCGATTGCGGGCCGGCTCGATGCGCGCAATGGCCCGTATGTCGTGGAGCTGCTCGAGCGCGCCTGCGATGGCGCTCTCGGCGGCGAGTTCGCCGCCATAGTGACGGCGCCGGTCCATAAAGGCGCGATCAACGACTCCGGCATTCCCTTCACGGGTCACACGGAGTTCTTCGCCGATCGCACGGGCGCCCCGCGGCCGGTGATGATGTTGGCGACGGACTCTCTGCGCGTGGCGCTTGCCACGACGCACCTGCCACTCAGCCGCGTGAGCGCTGCGATCACCGGGGAGCTGCTCTGCGAGGTCCTGGAGATCCTCGACCGCGACCTCGCGCGGTGGTGGGGCATGGAACGGCCGCGGATCGCCGTCTGCGGCCTCAATCCCCATGCCGGCGAGAGCGGCCATCTCGGCGATGAGGAGATCCGCGTGATCGGGCCAGCCATTGCCCGCATGCGTGAGCGCGGCCTGCGGGTTGCCGGTCCTCTGCCCGCGGATACGGTCTTCGTCCCCCGCGTGCTCGCCGATTTCGACATCGTGCTCGCCATGTACCACGACCAGGGCTTGCCGGTGATCAAGCATTCGGGCTTCGAGAGTGCCGTGAACGTGACGCTCGGCCTCCCGATTCTGCGAACGTCCGTGGACCACGGCACGGCGCTCGATCTGGCGGGCACGGGGCGGGCGGACCCCGGGAGCATGACCGCGGCCGTGGAGCTGGCGATGCGGCTCGCGGCCCGAGCCGCGTGATGCCCTCGGGAAGCCTCCCGGGCAGGCCCAGAAAGCGATTCGGCCAGCATTTTCTCCACGACCCGGCGGTGATCGAGCGGATCGCGGCCGCGATCGCTCCGGCAGCCGGCGAGGCTCTGGTGGAGATCGGGCCTGGCCGGGGCGCACTGACTGGCCGGCTGCTCGCATCCGACTGCGGTTCGCTCGATGCGATCGAGATCGATCGCGACCTCGCCGCCCGGTTACGCGACGAATGGGGCGGGGACCCGCGTTTCACCCTGCACAATGCCGACGCGCTGCGGGTCGACTTCGGCTCCCTGGCGAGACGGCGCGGCCAGGCGCTGCGGGTCATCGGCAATCTCCCCTACAACATCTCTACGCCTTTGCTTTTTCACCTGCTGGAGAGCGTCCGCGACATCCGCGACCTGCACGTGATGTTGCAGCGCGAGGTGGTCGCCCGGATGGCTGCCCGGCCGGGTGACACCGCTTACGGGCGCCTGACGGTGATGCTCTCGCCATGGCTGCAGATCGAGCGCCTGTTCGATGTCGGTCCCGGAGCCTTCCAGCCGCCACCGCGAGTGTGGTCGGCCGTCGCGCGGCTCACGGTCCGGGCCGAGCCGGCGTTTACCGCCAATCCCGCGTTCCCGGCCATTGTGGCCGCGGCCTTCGCACACCGGCGCAAGACGCTCCGCAATGCGCTGCGCGGTCTCGCCACGGCGCAGCAGATCGAGAGCTGCGGGGTAGATCCTTCGACCCGACCGGAGACGGTCTCGCCGGTCCTCTTCAATGCCATCGCCGGCCAGGTAAAGCTGCCGCCGGACGCGGCCTGAGATACGCTGTGCGGGCCAGAGAACCTTCGAGGGCCGGCACATGTCCACATACCCGTACCGTCGCATCCTGCTCGTGGTCGATCTGACCGGGGACAGCCTGCAGATCGGCAGGCGCGCACGCGATTTGGCCGTGGCCCTGGGCGCACAGCTCGAGCTGCTGCACGTGGTGGAATTCATGCCCGTCGAGCCAATGGGCGAGACCCTCATGCCCGCCGTCCGCATCGAGGACGAGTTGCTCGCGCAGGCACGTCAGCGCATTGCAGCGCTGGCGGAGGAGCTCGGCCTGCCGGGCGCGTCGCACCGCGTCGAATCCGGCAACGTCAAGGCGGAGATCGTGCGCATCGCGCGCGAGCGGCAGATCGATCTGATCGTCCTCGGCAGCCGCGAGCGCCACGGTCTCTCGATTCTGGTGAATTTCACCGAGGACACCGTGCTGCATGCCGCGCCCTGCGATGTGCTCTCCGTGCGGGTCGGCAAAGGCGCGTCCGCGTAAGATCCCGCCGCATGAGCCAGGATCCGCACAATATCCGCGTCGAGGTCTCCACGACATACCTCGACGAGCAATCGAGCCCCAGCGAGCAGAAATACGTCTTCTCGTACACCATCACCATCCGCAACGAGGGCCAACGCGCGGCCAAGCTCCTGACGCGGCATTGGATCATCACCGACGCCAACGGCAGGGTGAAGGAAGTCCGTGGCGAGGGCGTAGTCGGCGAGCAGCCGCGCATCGAGCCCGGGCAAGGCTTTCGCTACTCGAGCGGCGCCGTCCTGGAAACGCCCGTGGGCACGATGGAGGGCAGCTACCAGATGGTGGATGCCGAGGGACAGCAGTTCGATGCCCCCATCCCCGCGTTCCGGTTGGCGATCCCGGGAATTCTGCATTGACGGGCCTCGCGCGAGAGCCCCAGTGACTCGGCATGCGATCGGCGACATTCAAGGCTGCTACGAGGAGCTGCGCGCGCTCACCGCGCGCCTGGGATTCTGCTCCGACCGCGATCGCCTCTGGTTCGTCGGCGATCTCGTCAATCGAGGACCCCGGTCGCTGGACGTGCTGCGCTACGTGCGCTCACTTGAGGACAACGCGGTGGTGGTTCTCGGGAATCACGACCTGCACCTGCTGGCCGTCGCCTACGGCAGCCGAACCGCCCGCCGCACCGACACTCTGGGTGAGATCCTGCGCGCCCCCGACCGCGATGCCTTGCTCGAGTGGCTCGCGACCCGGCCCCTGGCGCATTTCGAGGCAGGAGACCTCCTGGTGCATGCCGGGGTCGTGCCCCAGTGGACGGTCGAGACGACGCTGGGACTGGCGCGTGAGGTCGAATTCGCGCTCCGCCAGGATCCGGTTGATCTCTTCGATCACATGTACGGCGATGAGCCGGATCACTGGAGCGGGGAGCTCGAGGGCACCGATCGCCTGCGATTCGCCATCAACGTGCTCACGCGTATGCGTGTCTGTACCCGCGATGGACGCATCAACTTGCGTCTCAAGGGCAAGCCTCCCGCAGGCGACTCACCCTGGCTTCCATGGTTCGATGTCCAGGGCCGCCGCACGAGGGGCGCTCGCGTCGTCTTCGGTCACTGGTCTGCGCTGGGTCTGATCGTGCGCGATGATGTCATCGGGCTCGACTCCGGCTGTGTCTGGGGTGGGGCGCTCACCGCGCTGAGCCTCGACGATGCGCAGGCCGGCGACCGCGCGCCGATCTCGGTAGCGTGCGACGGCTATCAAACTCCCGATGAATGAGGAGCCGGCATGAAGCCCCTGCATGCGTTCAACCTGCGCGACTGGGTCGACCGGCACCGGCATGTCCTCAAGCCCCCGGTGGGCAACAAGCGAGTATTCGAGGATGGCGATTTCATCATCATGGTGATCGGCGGCCCGAACTCGCGCCAGGACTATCACATCGATCCCGGACAGGAATTCTTCTATCAGCTCGAGGGCGACATCGTGCTGAGGACGATGCAGGACGGCCGCCGGATGGATGTGCCGATCCGCCAGGGCGAGGTCCTGTTGCTGCCTGCGCAGGTGCCCCATTCCCCGCAGCGGCCGGCCGACACGGTGGGGCTCGTGGTCGAGAGACGCCGGCTGGCCGGCGAGCACGACGGCTTCCAGTGGTACTGTGAGCGCTGCGGCAATCTGCTGCACGAGGATTTCATCGAGCTCACCGACATCGAGACGCAGCTGCCGCCGGTGTTCGCGCGCTTCTATGCCAACGAGGAGCGTCGCACCTGCTCCCGCTGCGGCGCGGTGCTGGAGCGCCCCGGTTGAATGCAGTACTTGCGATCGACGGGCGGGAGCTGCGCGTCGACCTGACGCGCCCGCTCGATCTCAGCGTGCCAATCGACTTTCAGGGACCCCAGGTGCGGCACTTCGGCGCGCCGCGCGCCAGCTCGCAGCCATACTCGGTGCCGGGATTTCCCGGATCGGTGACGCGCGGCGCAAGCTGCAATTGCGAGTCCATCACGCTGATTCCCCACTGCAACGGCACTCATACCGAGTGCGCAGGTCATCTGACACGGGAGCCGCTGCATGCGCAGCGCGTCGTGCCGCTCGGCCTGATGCCGGCGTTGCTCCTCTCCGTGAAGCCGGCACCGTCCGGCCAAACGACCGAGCGCTCCGATCCGATGCCGCGTATTGAGGATCATCTGGTGACACGCGCCGCGCTGCAGTCCGGGTGGCCGGCGGAGCCGCCATTTGCCCCGCGAGCTTTGGTGATCCGCACTCTCCCAAACGAGCCGTCCAAGCGCACTCGTGATTACACCGACATGACGCCCCCATACCTCACGCGCGAAGCGGCGCAATACCTCATCCAGCGCGGCATCGAGCACCTGATCGTGGACCTGCCCTCGATCGACCGCGCGCACGACGAGGGCAGGCTTGCCGCGCACCGGCTTTTCTTCGGGCTGCCCCCGGGGGATGCGGCCGCTGCGCGCGCGGCGCGATCACAGTGCACGGTCACGGAGCTCGCCTACATCGCGGACGATATCGCCGACGGGGCGTATTTCCTGCAACTACAGGTCCCCGCGATCAACGGCGATGCCGTGCCCAGCCGGCCGCTGCTCTATCGCCTGGCTTCCTGAGCATCGCACGGAAATTGATGACCTACGAGCCGACATTGCAGTTCGCCTACCGTCTCGATGAGGCGGACCCGCTCCGCGGGTTTCGGGAGCGTTTCGCGTTCCCTCGGGGGGATCGGGTCGAGCCACTCGTGTACCTGTGCGGCCACTCGCTCGGACTCATGCCTCTCGACGCCCGCGGCATCGTCATGGAGGAGATGGAGGATTGGGCGCGGCTCGCGGTGCTCGATCACGATCATGCGCGGCGGCCCTGGATACCCTACCACGAGAACCTCCGTGACGGTCTCGCGGCTCTCGCCGGCGCGCGAGCCACCGAGGTCGTGGCGATGAGCTCGCTGACAGTCAACCTGCATTTGCTGCTCGCGGCGTTCTATCGCCCGAGCGGCGACAGATACCGCATCCTCATAGAGGCCGGCGCGTTCTCCTCCGATCAGCACGCGCTGGCCTCCCAGATCGCCTGGCGAGGGCTCGACCCGCGGGATGCGCTGATGGAGCTGGCCCCTCGCGGCGGGATGGACACCCTCCCGGAGGAATCGATCGAGGCTCGTCTCGAGGAGCGCGGCTCCGAGGTGGCCCTGGTGTTGTGGCCGGGCGTGCAGTACCGGACCGGTCAGGCATTCGACCTCGGCAGAATTGCTCGCGCCGCACACCGGGCCGGCTGCGTGGCCGGCTTCGATCTCGCCCACTCCATCGGCAACATGCCGCTCGCCCTGCATGACATCGAAGCCGACTTCGCGGTCTGGTGCAGCTACAAGTACCTGAACGGCGGCCCCGGGGCCATCGGCGGCTGCTTCGTTCACGAGCGGCATGACCGTCCTCACCTTACGGGATGGTGGGGACACGAGCCCGCCACACGCTTTCGCTTGCGCCCCGAGTTCCAGGCCGCCCCAGGCGCCGCGGGCTGGCAGATCAGCAATCCACCCATCCTCTCTGCCGCGCCGCTGATCGCCTCGCTCGCGCTCTTCGATCAGGCAGGCTTGCCGGGCTTGCGGCGGAAATCAGCGGCGCTCACCGGCTATCTGGAATATCTCCTCGCCCGTCTGGCGCCCGGCGTTCAGCTGATCACCCCGCGCGCCGCCGAGTCCCGAGGGTGCCAGCTGTCCGTTCGCATCACCGGGCCGCAGGGCCGGGGACGACGCGTATTTGATGCGATGACCGCCCGTGGCGTGATCGGCGACTGGCGCGAGCCCGACACGATCCGCCTCGCGCCCGTCCCGCTTTACAACAGCTTCGCGGATGTCTTCCGCGGCGCAGAGGCGCTCAGCCAGGCGCTTCGCCAAGAGCCGTGAGCCTCTGCGATCGAGCCATCAACGTGGTCGGCGCCGGGCTCGCCGGGGCGCTCCTTGCCGTGCTGCTGGCACGCCGGGGATTGCCGGTCAACCTCTACGAGCGCAGGCCCGACCCGCGGCGGGCGCAGAGCGAGCGCGGCCGGTCCATCAACCTCGCGCTCGCCGCCCGAGGCATCCGGGCGCTCGAGCGCGCGGGAATGATGGAGCGCATCCGACCCCTCTTGATTCCCATGCGGGGGCGCATGGTCCACTCGCCATCCGGCGAGACGCAGCTGCAGCCATACGGCCAGCGCGAGGACGAGGTCATCTACTCCGTCAGCCGCGCCGACCTCAACCGGCTACTGATCGAAGAAGCGGCGCGGCATCCTCGGGTGTGTCTGCGATTCCGGCAGACGTGCCTCGCAGCCCTGCCGGAAGCAGGCACGCTGCGCTTGCACGACGACGTTTCCGGCAGCGAATGCCATGTGCCGATGGCACCGACCATCGCCACCGACGGCGCCGGATCGGCCGTTCGCTCGAGTCTCGCCCGCGCGGGACACATCAGCGTGCGGGAGGAGCGCCTCGATCACGACTACAAGGAGCTCACCATCCCGGCGCGCGAGGCCCACTACGCCATGGAGCCTCATGCCCTGCATGTCTGGCCGCGCGGCGGCTTCATGCTGATCGCGCTGCCGAATATCGACCACAGCTTCACGGCCACTCTCTTCCTGGCGCGCAGCGGCCCCGACAGCTTCGGCTCCCTGTTGGGCGGCGATCGGCTCAGGACGTTGTTTCAAAGCCAGTTCGCCGACGCGGCGCGGCTCATGCCGCATCTTCTCGAGGAATTCATGAGCCATCCGCAGGGCCAGCTCGGCACCGTTTACGCGCACCCGTGGCACATCGGCGGCGAGGTGCTGCTGCTCGCAGATGCCGCCCATGCCATCGTTCCCTTCCACGGGCAGGGCATGAACGCGGCTTTCGAGGACTGCCTCGTCTTCGATGGCCTTCTGGACCGGCATGACGACTGGGAGGCGCTGTTCACGCAATTCGAGCGTTCCCGACTCCCCAACACCACCGCCATCGCGCAGATGGCGCTCGAGAACTATGTCGAGATGCGCGATACGGTGCGCGACCCGACTTACCTGCGGCGCAAGGCGCTCGCGATGGAGCTCGAGCGGCGGTTCCCCGGCCGCTTCATTCCGCGCTACTCCATGGTGATGTTCCATCCGGAGATCTCTTATGCCGAGGCGCTGCGGCGCGGAGAAGCTCAGGAGAGAATCCTGGAAGAGCTGGATGGTCGGGACGCGGCGGGAAGTGTGGATCTCGATCTGGCGCAAAAGTTGATAGCGGACCGCCTCGGCTGATGCGGTAGCGGGGATTCCGGCTCGAGATCGCGTCAGTGTCCATGCGCAACGCCGAACATCACCGCCAAAACGGCCCGCCGCCATGGTTGGCGCCGATGAGGTCACCGTAACCCAGCTATCCGCGACGTCATTTCACGCGTTCGAACATACGTCGCTCTATCCCTCTGGCATCACGACAGCATGAGTCGACTTGACTTCCTCCATGACGAAATACGTGTGCGTCTGCTGCACACCACGCACGGAGGCGATGGTCTCACCGAGGAGATGGCGGTAGGTCTCCATGTCCTTCACCCGCACCTTCAGCAGATAATCGAAGCCGCCGGCGACCATGTGGCATTCCATGATCTCGTCGTGGGCCCGGACGACCTCCTTGAAGCGCTCGAACGCCTCGGGCGTCGTGCGATCCAGTGAGACCTCCACGTAGGCGAGCAGGCCGAGGCCCAGCTTGCGCGGATCGAGGCGCGCGAAATAGCCGTCGATGAAGCCACGGGCCTCGAGCCGGCGGACCCGCTCCAAAGTCGGCGTGACCGTGAGGTTGACCTCCCGGGCGAGCTGGGAGACCGGCACGCGGCCGTCCTGCTGCAGCCGTGCGAGCAGCTTTCGGTCTATCCGATCGAGCGGGCGATCTGTCGGTGGATTGTGCTGTGAGGCGGGGGGTTTTGAAATCATTGCTGGTTAATCTTACTGCTAATTCCATTAAAACGTAAAAATATCCTCTTCCATAGCTAATAGAATTAGCGTAATCAACCATTCCAGCGGAGCCCCGATCCTCATGTCTGCGCTACTCGAGCCCCACCCTCCCGAGAAGAGCACTCTCGGCAGCCTGCGAAAGCACATCCGCGAGGCCACGCTGCGCCCCGAGGCACAGGCCCTCCGGGAGATTCACGAGAGCCTGCTGCCTCTTACGGACACTCTGGCGGCCGCCCGGGGCCGCGCCATGCGCTGGATCGAGGCGGCCCGCGCGAGCACGCGCTCGAGACCGCTCGCCGAGTCGCTCCTCTACCAATTTCCGCTCGACAGCCGCCAGGGCAAGGCGCTCATGAGCCTGGCTGAGGCATTGCTGCGCACCCCGGATCCTCGATGCGCCGATCGTCTGATCGCCGAGCGGCTGGCCGCGCTGCGCGAGCGCGGTGAGCGAAGCTTCGACCCACCGGCCCGGCGGGCTCTCGCGCTGCTCGGCACCGCAAGCCGGCTGCTGCCGGATCCGTCGCCCGATAACACTCGACGCGCGCCTCTCTCGCCGGTCGTGAGACCCCTGGTGCGAGCTGCCCTGCGGCGCGGCATGAGGATGATGGGACGCGCGTTCATCGTCGGGGAATCGATCGAGCAGGCGCTCGCGCGAGGGCGTCGTGACCGCGAGCTCGCGCTGTGCTCTTTCGACGTGCTTGGGGAAGGGGCACGATCGCAGACCGATGCGGAGCGCTATCGCGACGCCTACGCGCGTGCCATCGATGCGCTGCGGTCGCAACCGGCCGACTCCGTTCACCGCCGGTCGGGCATTTCGGTGAAGCTCTCCGCGCTCGAGCCGCGCTACGCGCTGACGCAACGCTCCAGGGTGATCGAGCGCCTCGTTCCCCGCATGCTCGCTCTCGCCCGCTGCGCCAGCGATGCCGGAATCGGACTGACCGTCGATGCCGAGGAGTCCGATCGGCTCGATCTGTCGCTCGATATCGTGGATGCTCTGGCGCGCGACGCCGGCACCCGGGAGTGGAGCGGCCTCGGGCTCGCCGTTCAGGCCTACGGCAGGCGGGCGCTCCTGGTGTTGGATTGGGTGGCGGAACTCGCCAGACGTTCCGGCCGGCACATGTCCGTGAGGCTGGTCAAGGGCGCCTATTGGGATGCGGAGATCAAACGCGCCCAGGAGCGTGGACTCGATAGTTTCCCGGTGTATACCTCCAAAGCCGCCACTGACGCCAATTACCTCGTCTGTGCGCGGCGGCTGTTTGAAGCTTGCGACGTCATCTATCCACAGTTCGCCACACATAACGCGCTGACCGTGGCGGCGGTGATGGCGCTGGCGCCAGAGGGCGCAGTCTACGAGTTCCAGCGCCTCCACGGCATGGGGCAGGCGCTCTATGACGCAGCCCGCGCCGACGCCTCCGAAATCCCACCGGTACGGGTGTACGCTCCGGTCGGCACGCACGAGGAGCTTCTGCCTTACCTCGTGCGGCGGTTGCTCGAGAACGGCGCCAACACCTCGTTCGTGCATCGCTTTCTGGACAAACACATACCCGTGGAGCAGGTCGTGGGTGAGATCCTTCCCAACTTCATCGGAGCCGTCGCGGCTTCGGGCAACGGCAATCCCGCGCGGATCCGCGAGCCGCGCGAGCTCTTCGGCTCGCGCCGCAATTCCCGAGGCGCGGATTTCGGCAACCCGGCGGAGCTCGCCGCGCTGCAGGGCGAGCTCAGCGCGGCGGCCGCCGGGACCTGTCTCGGCGGACCCGTTTTGATCCAGGGACGGGCGATCGAGCCCACCGTGCCGGTACGCTCGCCGGCCGATGCCAGTGAAGTCGTGGGCCTCACGAGGGACGCGACCGAGACCGAGATCGCCGGCGCCATGACGAGCTGCGCGCGGGCCCAACGCGCGTGGGATGCGACACCCGCCCACCTGCGCGCCGCGTGCCTGGATCGCGCGGCGGACCTGCTGGAGGGTCGGCGCGGGCTTTTCCTCCACCTGCTGGTGCGGGAGGCCGGGAAGACGTTGCCCGATGCGATCGCGGAAGTTCGCGAAGCCGCGGACTTCTGCCGTTACTACGCCGGGCGCGGCCGCGATCTGTTCGCCGCGCCCCGGGAGCTCGACGGGCCGGTAGGCGAGCGAAATCTCCTCTCTTTGCAGGGTCGCGGCGTGTTTGCCTGCATCAGCCCCTGGAATTTTCCGCTCGCCATCTTCACCGGACAGGTCACCGCGGCCCTGGTGGCCGGCAACTCCGTCCTTGCCAAGCCCGCCCCGGCCACGGCTCTGGTCGCGCACGCGATGACGCGGCTCCTGCACGAGGCGGGCATCCCGCGCGACGCGCTGCAGCTTGTGCCGTCGGACGGGCCCGTCTTCGGCGCGACCGCGCTGACTCATCCTGCCCTGGCCGGCGTGGCATTCACCGGCTCGACTGCCACGGCCGCGACCATCAACCGCATTCTGGCGGGGCGGGAGGGGCCGATCGTGCCGCTCATCGCCGAGACTGGCGGTGTGAATGCGATGATCGTCGATGCGACCGCGCTCCCCGAACAGGTCGTCGACGATGTGATCGCCTCGGCGTTCACCAGTGCCGGACAGCGATGCTCGGCGCTGCGTGTGCTTTACTTGCAGGAGGAAGTCGCGGACCGTGTCCTTGAGATGCTGATCGGCGCGATGAAGTGTCTCACGATCGGTGACCCCGCGGAACCGGCGACGGATGTCGGCCCGGTCATCTCCGCGGACGCTCGGCGGCGCTTGCACGAGCACGCAAAGCGCATGATGGGCGAGGCGAAGCTTCTCTACTCCTGTCCGGTCGAGCACTGTGAGAGGAGCGGCCACTTCTTCGGCCCGCGGCTCTTCGAGCTGCGCTCGCCCGACCAGCTGCGGACGGAGGAGTTCGGCCCGATTCTCCACGTATACCGCTACCGCGCCGACGAGGTTCCGCGGGTGTTGGAGGCGATCCGCTGCACAGGATTCGCTCTGACGCTGGGCGTGCACAGTCGCCTCGAGAGCATGGCGGAGCACGCCTTTCGTGTGCTGCCGGTCGGCAATACCTACGTCAACCGCAACATGATCGGCGCGGTCGTCGGCGTACAGCCGTTCGGCGGCCAGGGGCTCTCCGGCACGGGGCCCAAGGCGGGCGGCCCGAATTACCTGCAGCGCTTCGCCATCGAGCGAACCCTCACCATCAACACGGCGGCGATCGGCGGCGCGGTGGAATTGTATTCCTGAGCGCTAGGCGCGCAGCACCTCGGCCAATTCCGCAAACGAGCCGACGGGTGGCCCGCAGATGGTGCCGCGGCACACATAGGCCACGGCGGGACCCTGGGGGGCCTTCTCGGCAAGGGCCGCCGGCAGATCCGGCGCGTCGGCCGGCACGGCGAGCACCATCCGCCGCGGCGAATAGAGCCTGGCCAGCTCGCGCCGCCAGGCCTCGATCGTCTCCGGCGCGCCACGCAGCACGACAATCTCGGGCGGATCCAACAGCTCCTCGAGCGCGATGAGGAGAGTCGTGTGCGCCTGGGGGCACTTCTCCATCATCGCCCATGCCGCCCGCAAGGTCCCCTCCGCCGCTTCGAGATAGCGCTCCTCGCCGAGAAGAAGGCCCATCCGCTGCAGTGCGCAGGCCACTACGCCGTTTCCCGCCGGCGTGGCCTCATCGCCGAAGGACTTCGGCCGGTGAATCAACTGCTCGTGGTCATCCGCGGTAAAGAAGAATCCCCCGGCATCCTCATCGGCATAGTGCTGCAGCGCCACCTCCAGCAATTCGCGCGCGAATCGCACCTCATCGGCGCGGAAGCGGACCTGCTGCAGCTCCATGATGGCGTCCGCGAGGAACGCATAATCGTCGAGGTAAGCATTCAAATGCGCGCGACCGTCGTTGTAAGTGGCAAGAAGCCTCCCGTCGCGCCAGAGCGCCCGGCGCACGAACTCGAGCGCGCGTCCGGCGGAATCGGCGAGGTCGTCGCGACCGAGGGCCCGCGCCGCGACGGCCATGCCGCGGATCATGAGGCCGTTCCAGGACGCGAGGACCTTGTCATCCCGGCCCGGACGGGTGCGACTCTCGCGAAGGCGCTTGAGCTTACGGCGCGAGGTCGCGAGCGCCGACTCGACCTCCTCCGGCGAGCGGCCCAGCGTGGAAGCTACATCCTGCACTGAGCGAAAGACGTGCAGGTGCCAGTGACCTTCGAAGTTGGGTTCGCGATCGAGGCCATAGCGGGGAGCGAACGCCGCGTACTCCTCCGCAGTCAGCGCGGCGCGCACCTCGTCCCGATCCCAGACGTAATACTTCCCCTCGTGCCCTTCCGAATCGGCATCCAGACTCGAGTAGTACCCGCCTTCCGGCGACTGCATCTCGTGCCGCACCCAGTCGGCGATCTCTCCCGCCACCCTTCCGTAGAAGACATCGCCGGTAGCAACATAAGTATCGGCGTACACCGCGAGCAGACCCCCGTTGTCATAGAGCATCTTCTCGAAGTGGGGAATCATCCAATACTCATCGACCGAATAGCGGCAGAATCCACCCGCCAGCTGATCGTTGATGCCGCCGTCCGCCATGCGCCGCAGCGTGAGTCCGGCCATGTAAAGAGCGTGCAGATCGGGCGTCGCGCCGTCGGCTTCGGCGCGCCACCGGCGCAACAGCAACTCCAGCGACTTCGGGTGCGGGAACTTGGGCGCGCCGCCGAAGCCGCCGTAGCGGGGGTCGAGCGTCCGCTCGAGCTCCTGTCGGCAGAGGCGTAGCGGCGCCTCGCTCAGCTCGACGGTCGCCTCGGGAGGAGGTGGCTCGAGCTGCGCGAATGCCGACATCAACGCCTCGTTCTGCTGCTTGAGCTCCGCCTGATGATCGCGGTAGTAACGGGCCACGCGCAGCAGCAGGTCCTTGAAGGCGGGCAACCCGAAACGCGCCTCCTTGGGGAAATAAGTCCCGCCGAAGAACGGCCGCCGGTCCTCCGGTGTCAAAAACATCGTCAGCGGCCAGCCGCCGGAGTGCTGCGTCAGCATCTGCTGCGCGATCTGGTAGATGCGGTCGACGTCGGGCCGCTCCTCGCGATCCACCTTGATGTTGACATACAGCTCGTTCAGCACCTGCGCGGTCGCCTCGTCCTCGAAGCTCTCGGCTGCGAGCACGTGACACCAGTGGCAGGCGGCATAACCGACACTGAGGTGGATGGGTTTGCGCTCTCGCAGCGCCCGCGTGAAGGCTTCCTCGCCCCAGGGGTACCAGTCGACAGGATTGTGCGCATGCTGGCGCAGATAGGGACTGGTCTCGCCGATCAGCCGGTTGGTGTATTTCGGCGTGCCGTCCGGGTTCAGATGTCGAGTGTCCATGCAGCCCGGGAGGATACCCCGATCCTGTATGGTTATTGGCGCAAAGCCGGCATCCTGCCGCTTTTGGCGGCCCGCTCTTTCACAGGGAGTCGGCCCCGCGGTCCAGGGAGCGGCCCTGACGCTCACTCACTTGCTTTTGGACGGCGCAAAGAGTACCGCCGCCAGCGGGCTCTGGACCGTAGATCGATCGCTTTTGGGCTGCGCAGAGCACGTTTATACTGCCGGCCGCCGAATCGGACCGATCAACTGCCTTGACCTCAGTCTCTCCATCATCATCCAGCGCCCGCGAGCTGCGGCTGAAGCGCGGCGAAGAGCGCCGCCTGTCCGCGGGACATCTTTGGGTCTTCAGCAACGAGATCGATTCCGACGCTACGCCGCTCGCGACCTTCGAGCCCGGGGATCTCGCCGAGATCAAGTCGCAGCGCGGCCAGTTCCTGGGTCACGCTTACGTCAACCCGCACGCGCTCATTTGCGCGCGAATCCTCAGCAGGAGCCCCACCCAGCCCATCGGTCGCGAGCTCATCGACGCTCGGCTGCGCGCGGCGCTTACTCTGCGTGAGCGACTCTACCGAGACCCCTATTACCGCCTGGTATTCGGGGAATCTGACGGATTGCCGGGGCTGGTTCTCGACCGCTACGCAGATGTGCTGGTCGGACAGATCGCGACCGCAGGCATGGAAGCATTGAAGGACATCGTCGCCGATGCGGTGCGCGGCTTGCTCTCGCCGGCGGGACTCTACTGGAAGAACGATTCCGCGGCGCGGCAGCTCGAGCAGCTGCCGCAGCTGGCGCAGGCCGCTTTCGGAGAGATTCCCGCTGAGATCACCGCCGTCGAGGCGGGTCTTCGCTTCCAGGCGCCCTTGACGCAAGGGCAGAAGACCGGCTGGTTCTACGACCAGACTCACGACCGGGCGCGCCTCGCGCGCTATCTCTGGCCGCAGGCGCGGGTTCTGGACGTGTGCAGCTATGCGGGCGCTTGGGCCATCACCGCCCTGAAGGCGGGCGCTGCCACCGCCACCTGCATCGACTCCTCGCAGACGGCGCTCGATTTCGCCCGGCGCAATGCCCAGGCGAACCAGGTCGCGCTGGAGACGATCCGGTCCGATGCCTTCGAGGGGATGAAAGCACTGCAGGAGCGGGGTGAGCGCTTCGATGTCGTGGTGCTCGATCCCCCAGCCTTCATCAAGCGCAAGAAGGACATCCCGCAGGGACAGGCGGCATACCGCAAACTCAATCAGCTCGCGCTTTCGCTGATCGACGGCGAAGGACTGCTCGTTTCCTGCTCCTGCTCATACCACCTCGCGCCCGAGGATCTGGTCGCAGCCATCCAGGCGGCCGCCCGCCACACCGGCCGCTTCGTGCAAATCCTGGAGTCCGGCGGCCAATCTCCCGACCACCCCGTCCACCCCGCCATCCCGGAGACGCGCTATCTCAAGGCGTTCTTTTGCCGCGTGGCCCGCGAGGTCGGCTAAACTCCGCCGCCATGATCGTATACCCGGACATCAATCCGATCGCCTTTCGGCTGGGTCCGATCAAGGTGCACTGGTACGGAATCATGTACCTGATCGGGTTCGCGACCGCGTGGCTGCTGGGGCGCTGGCGGGCCGCCCGGCCCGGCTCGACCTGGAAGCCCGTGGACGTCGACGACCTCGTCTTCTTCGGGATGGTCGGCGGCATACTCGGCGGCCGTTTGGGCTACGTGCTCATCTATGGGATGACCTTCTGGACGAGGCACAACCCGTGGTACCCGTTCGAGGTCTGGGACGGGGGCATGTCCATCCACGGCGGCTTCATCGGCGCCATCATCGCCCTCGCGATCTTCGCGCGGCGTCGCGGCCGCAGCGCCGCCGATGTGTTTGACTTCACGGCTCCGCTGCCGGCTCCCGGCCTCTTCTTCGGCCGAATGGGCAATTTCATCAACGGCGAGCTGTGGGGCAAGCCGACCACGCTTCCCTGGGGCTTCCTCTACCACGGCGTGGTGCGCCAGCCCTCGCAGCTCTACGAGGGCTTTCTCGAAGGCATCGTGCTCTTCACCGTGATGTGGTGGTTCACTGCGAGAGCGCGCCCGCGGCTGGCCCCCTCAGGCCTCTTCCTGCTGCTCTACGGCATCTTTCGATTCCTTTGCGAGTTCGTACGTCTGCCGGACCCGCAGATCGGATATCTCGCCTGGGGGTGGCTCACCATGGGCCAGCTCCTCTCGATACCGATGATCTTCATCGGCGGCGCATTGCTTACCTACGCCTACAGCGCTCGCGTGCGCTCGGGTAACGTCGGCGCCACCGCGCAGTGAGCCGCGCGCGATGAAGCCCTACCTCGATCTGATGCGTCGCATCCTGGAGAGCGGCGCGCGCAAGACCGACCGCACGGGCACCGGGACCCTGTCACTCTTCGGGGAGCAGCTGCGCTTCGATTTGTCCGATGGCTTCCCGCTGGTCACCACCAAGCGGGTTCACCTGCGCTCGGTCGTCTACGAGTTGCTCTGGTTTCTGCGCGGTGACACCAATGTCGCCTGGCTGCACGATCACGGCGTCACCATCTGGGATGAATGGGCCGATGAGCGCGGCGAGCTGGGGCCGGTATACGGCAAGCAGTGGCGCGCCTGGCTGGCGCCCGACGGGCGCACCGTGGACCAGATCCGCGCGGCGCTCGAGCAGCTGCGCGGCGATCCGGACTCCCGCCGGATCCTGGTCAGCGCGTGGAACGTGGGCGAGCTCGCGCAGATGCATCTCATGCCTTGCCACGCGCTCTTCCAGTTCTACGTGGCGAACGGCCGGCTGTCCTGTCAGCTCTATCAGCGCAGCGCCGACGTTTTCCTCGGTGTGCCCTTCAACATCGCGAGCTACGCGCTGCTCACCCGCATGTTCGCGCAGCAGTGCGACCTCGAGCCGGGCGAGCTCATCTGGACCGGCGGCGACTGCCACCTCTATCTCAACCATCTCGAGCCGGCGAGACTGCAGCTCGCGCGCCCCCCCTTCCCTGCGCCGCGACTTCACATCCGACGCCGCCCCCCCACCCTGTTCGACTACACCTTCGAGGACTTCGAGTTCGTGGGCTACCAGCATCACCCCGCAATCGCCGCGCCGGTGGCGGTCTGACATGGCGCGCCAGCCGCTGTTCGAGGTGCGCCGCTCTTCGGTCCATGGGCTGGGCGCCTTTGCCCTGCGCCGCATCCGCAAGGGCACCCGCATCATCGAGTATCTCGGCGAGCGGGTGTCGCACAGCGAGGCCGACCGGCGCTACGAGAGCAAGGAGGCTAACGACGCCCATACATTCCTCTTCATCGTCGACTCGAGGACCGTCATCGACGCCGGCGTCGATGGCAACGATGCGCGGTTCCTCAATCATTCCTGCAATCCCAACTGCGAGTCGGTGATCGAGAGCCGGCGGGTTTTCATCGAGGCTATCCGCACCATCGAGCCAGGCGAGGAGATGACCTACGACTATCAGATCCAGCGCGAGGAAGATGATCCACCCGGCATAGACGAGGTGTTCGCCTGCCGCTGCGGCTTCCCGGAGTGCCGCGGCACGATGCTCTGGCCGCCGGACCCGCCCAAGCGCCCCCGAGGCAAGGCGAAGCGGCGGCCTCCGCCGACCAGAGCGACACGGCGGGCGCGCGACACCAAGCGGCGGGGAAAGGACAGTGGACGGCACGGCAGGAGCACCGCGCAGCGAGGCAGGGATACCAGGCGCGCGCGCGGGACCGACGCAAAGGCCTCGCGGCGCCGCTGAAGGCGCGCGGCGCTCCCCTCATGAGCCAGTCCCGTCGCTGGAGCCTGACAGCGGTCATCGGCGCGATGGGCGTGGTCTACGGTGACATCGGCACGAGCCCGCTCTATGCCCTCGATGAGACCCTGACCCAGGCCGGCCACTTCAACCGCGAGGCGGTGCTCGGCGCGCTGTCGCTCATTCTCTGGGCACTGACCATCTCGGTGACCGTCAAGTATGTCAGCGTCATCATGCGTGCGGACAACGAGGGAGAAGGCGGGATACTCGCGATGTTCGCCCTGGCACAGCGGCAGATCATTGCCGGCAGCCTCTGGGCGCGAGTGGCGGTGTGGCTCGCGCTCGCGGGGACGGCGTTCTTTTTCTGCGACTCCCTCATCACGCCGGCCATCTCGGTGCTGAGCGCCGTCGAGGGCATGGAGGTGCTGAACCCCAGCCTCAAGAGCGCGATCATCCCGGTGACCATCGGCGTGATCGCGGGTCTGTTCGCCTATCAACGCCGCGGTACGGCGCGGGTCGCGAGTCTCTTCGGCCCGATCATGCTGGTCTGGTTCGTCGTCATCGGGCTCACCGGGGCCGTGGCCATCCGCCACGATCCGGTGGTGTTGGAAGCGATCGACCCCCTATACGGCATCGAGCTGCTCGCGCACCGGCCGGGCGTCGCGTTCGCGATCATCGGCGCGGTGTTTCTCGCCATCACGGGTGGCGAGGCGCTCTATGCCGATATGGGGCACTTCGGCAAGGAGCCGGTGCGGATCGCCTGGTTCTCGCTCGTATGGCCCGCGCTCATTCTCAATTACTTCGGCCAGGGGGCGCTGCTGCTCGCGCGGGGGCGATACCTGCCGCTGGCGCTCTATCTCATGGTGCCCGCCTCGGCGCTGCCCTGGATGGTCATTCTGGCGACGGCGGCGACGGTCATCGCCTCGCAAGCCGTCCTCTCCGGCGCGTTCTCCATGGCGCGGCAGGCCGTGCAGCTCGACCTCCTGCCCCGCATCAGGGTGCTGCAGACTTCGGCCACGGAGAAGGGACAGATCTACGTGCCGATCGTCAACTGGCTGGTGTTCATCGCGGTGATCGCGTTCGTCATCGGCTTCGGCTCATCGAGCGCGCTCTCAGGCGCTTACGGGGCGGCCGTGGTCGGCACCATGCTGGTGACAACCATTCTGGGATCCTTCGTCGCGGCGACCCAATGGAGCTGGTCGAAGTGGTCGGTGGGCGCCTTGTTCGGCCTGATGATGGTGGTGGACACCGTGTTCGTCCTCGGCAACCTCACCAAGGTGCCGACGGGCGGTTGGATTCCGCTCACGCTGGCGGGCATCCTGTTCACGGTATTCATGACGTGGCGCAGCGGACGACAGGAGCTGCGAGCGGCGCTGGCGAAGATGGCCGTGCCGCGCAGCGAGCTGCCGAAGCTGATCGCGGGGCTGCATCGCGTCCCGGGGACCGGAGTATTTCTCGCCAGCGACCCGAGCCTCATACCTTCGGCGCTGATCCGCAACATCGAGCACAACGGCGTCGCGCACGAGCGGGTGATCGTCCTCAATCTCGAGGTGATGCGCACACCACGCCAAGACCCGGTGAGGCGGGTGGAGATCGAGGAACCCTTGCCCGGTGTCTACCTCGTCAACGCGCGGTTCGGCTTCATGGAGACGCCGGATGTCAGTGAGGCGCTGAAGGCCTGCCGCGCGCGGGGTCTCAGAGTCTTCACGGAGGACAGCTCATTCTTCGTCGGCCAGCACGTGGTGCGCGCGCGGCCGCTGCCGGGATGGAAGGGTCTGCGCAGACGCCTCTTCGCCTGGATGCAGCGGCACAGCACGCAGGCCGCGGAGTTCTTCCGCATGCCTTTCCGCGGAGTGGTGGTGCTCAACACCGTGGTCGAGATTTGACGCCGCTCTTGCGCCTGCGCCTCATGATCCTGCAGCAACCGCTCATCTCTCTGATTGCCGCGATGGCGGAGAACGGCACGATCGGGCGCGACAACTCCCTGCCCTGGCGCCTTCCGGATGACTTGAGACGCTTCAAGGCTCTGACGATGGGCAAGCGCCTGCTGATGGGGCGCAAGACCTTCGAGTCCATCGGCAGTCCGTTGCCGGGCCGCACCAACATGGTCCTCACGCGCGACCGTGATTGGGCTGCTGACGGAGTGATCGTCGTCCGCTCGCTCGGGCAGGCGCTGGGCTGCGCGCGGGATGCCGAGGAGCTGGTTGCGATCGGCGGCGCGGAAATCTACCGGCTGCTCATGCCGTTCGCCCGTCGCATCTATCTCACGCTCGTACACGCCGAGATTCCCGGCGACACTTTCTTCCCCGATTTCGACCCCACGCAGTGGGCCGACGTCGAGTGCCACAGCCATCCGGCAGACGAGCGGAACGCTTATCCGTTCACGTTCATGACCCTGGAGCGCAAGGGTGAGCCGCAGGCCCCGGGGAATTACTGAGCCACGCTGCGGAGCCATAATCGACCGTCGCGCCTTCTGGAAGAGCTGGTGCGCGCAGCCGGACGATGACAGGGCCGCGCAGCCGCCAAGGAAATCCGCTCACGCCAACTGATCGGCGGCAAGCGCGCGCCGCCGAAGCGGTGCTATGATGCGCACCTGCTGCGGTAGGGGCATATCGAGAGGCTTACATGTCCGGACCCCGTCGTCACCTGAAAACCGCCCGATGGGCCGCGTTGGCAAGCACGTTGCTGCTCCTGAGCGGCTGCGGCATCAACAACATCCCGAGCGACAAGCAGCAGGTCAATGCCGCCTGGAGCCAGGTGTTGAACGAGTACCAGCGGCGCACCGACCTCATTCCAAACCTGGTGGCAACCGTCAAAGGGTATGCCGCCCACGAGGCGGACGTCCTCGAAGCCGTGACGGACGCCCGCTCCAAGGTCACACAGACCCGTATTCCGGCGGACATCCTGACCAACCCCAAGGCATTTCACGCCTTCGAGCGGAATCAGGCGACCCTGAGCGGCGCACTCTCGCGCCTGATGGTGGTGACCGAGAACTACCCCAACCTCAAGGCCGACCAGAACTTCCTCGTCCTGCAGGCACAGCTCGAGGGCACCGAGAACAGGATCGCCGTGGCACGCCGCGATTACATCCTGGCGGTGCAACAATACGACACGGAGCTCACGACCATCCCGGGCCGGTGGTACCACTCGCTCTTCTACAGCAGTTACCAGCCCATACAGAACTTCACGATCTCGGAGCAGGCCCAGCAGGTTCCCAAGGTGAGCTTCTAAAGAGCCGCCGACCCGGGACGAACGCGTCCGAGAAGCATAGATGGCTCCGGTAAGCGAACAACCAAGGTCACAGGTAGCTTCCTGGCTGTCCTGGGCGCTCGCTTCGCTCCTCATGTTGGCGGCGATCCCGGCGTCCACGGCACGGAACGCGCTCGATGCCGGCATGCCGCCCTTCCCCGCGCTCACGGGCCCGGTGGTGGACGATGCGCACCTCCTTCCCAGGGACGTCTTCGACCGGCTCTCACGGAAGCTCGCCGCCTACTCCCGCGAGAACGGCACGCAGTTCGTGGTGGTCACCCTTCCAACGCTCGGCGGCTATCCCATCGACTACTACGGATACCAGCTGGGACGGCACTGGGGCATCGGCCAGAAGGGCAAGAACAACGGAGTATTGCTGATCGTCGACGCGGGTGAGAGACAGGTGCGCATCGAGGTGGGCTACGGCCTCGAAGGCACCCTGACCGATGCGCAGAGCTTCCTCATCATCCACAATGTGATCGTTCCCCGCTTCCGCAAGGGCGACTATGCGGGTGGCATCACCGCCGGAGCCGACGCCATTCTCTCGGTGCTGGGCGGTCACCAGCAGGCGGCCGAGCAGCAGCAGGTCCGCGACCGCGGTGGCACGGGATTCCTCATGCTGCTCATCCTCCTTTTCGTATTCCTGCCGCTCTTGCGAGTCATGCTCGGCCGCGGCGCAGGGGGTGGTCGCATGGGAGGCAGAGGCGGGTGGCTGGGCTGGCTCCTGCTCGGCATGCTGAGTGGAGGCGGCGGCTTCGGAGGCGGCGGCTTTGGCGGGGGAGGGGGTTTCGGCGGCTTCGGAGGCGGCGGCGGATCCTTCGGGGGCGGCGGCGCCTCGGGAGGCTGGTGAGACATGATCCGCTTCTCCGCTGACGACAAGGCCCGGATCACGGCGGCGATCCATTCCGCAGAGAAGAGCACGAGCGGCGAGTTCGTCGCCGTGGTGGCGCGGGCGAGCAACCACTACGTGTTTCTACCCCTCCTCTGGTCGGCGATCGCAGCACTGTTGTTCCCGGGCGCGTGCCTGCTCGCCGGACTGCCCATTCGCTGGGTACATCTCTATCAGATCCAACTGCTCATTTTCATCGTGCTCACGGTGCTGCTCCTGTCGTTTCCGAAGCTGCATCTGATGCTGGTTCCGCGTCGTGTGAAGCACGCGCACGCCGGCCGGCTCGCCAAGGCGCAGTTCTACATCCAGGGCGTGCAGCTCACACCGCACCACTCCGGAGTGCTGTTCTTCGTCTCACTCGCGGAGCGCTACGTGGAAATCGTGGCCGACAAAGGAATTCACGAGAAGATCGGCGAAGCCCACTGGAAGGACATCATCGACAAGTTCGTCGCTCAGGTGCGCCGAGCCCGGGTGGCGGACGGCTTCGTGGACGCGATCGGCGCCTGCGGCGCCGCCATGGCGACGCATTACCCGCCGGATCCTCACGATGTCAGCGAGCTCTCCGACGGCTTGATCGAGATACTCTGAGAAGCGCTGGATCCGGGCATCCTGCCCAGCCCAGCGCGCCTCGAGCAAAAAGCGCGGTTTTTTGCTCGAGGCTCCGCCACCTGCGGCGGCGGGGCACATCCATGTGCCTGGGCCGAAGCGCTGGATCCGGGCATCCTGCCCAGCCCAGCGCGCCTCGAGCAAAAAGCGCGGTTTTTTGCTCGAGGCTCCGCCACCTGCGGCGGCGGGGCACATCCGTGTGCCTGGGCCGAAGCGCTGGATCCGGGCATCCTGCCCAGCCCAGCGCGCATCCATGTGCCTCTTGTCGGGCTAGCCCACGACTTTCCCGACCGCCTCCGCGAAGTACCCGATGTTCTCCATCCGCAGGCCGGCGATGTTGATCCGGCTGTCGTCCATCATGTAGACGTGGTGCCGCTCCCGCAGCTCCCGGACGGCCCTGGCATCGACGCCCAGATAGGAGAACATCCCGCGCTGGCGCGCGATGTAGCCGAAGTCCTTCCGGGGGCAAGTCACGGCGAGCCGCTCCACCGCCGCGGCGCGCAGATGTTGGATCCGTAGCCGCATCGACTCGAGCTCTCCCTCCCAGGACGCGCGCAGCCGCTCCTGCCTGAGGATGGCGTGCACGATGGCCGCGCCGTGATCCGGCGGCATGGAATACAGGCCACGCGCGATTCGCATGAGCTGGCTGATCGCCGCATCGGCGGCGGCCGGCGTCGCGCTGAGCACGTGCAGAGCGCCGGTGCGCTCGCGGTAGAGGCCGAAGTTCTTCGAGCACGACACCGCAACCAGCACCTCAGGCAACTCCGCACAGAAGAGTCGCGGCCCGTAGGCATCCTCCACCACTCCTGCGCCGAGGCCCTGGTAGGCGATGTCGATGAAAGGCAGCAGCGAGCGCCGCCGCACGAGCGCGAGCAGCTCACGCCACTGACCGTCGTCGAGGTCGGCGCCCGTCGGGTTGTGACACGAGGCATGCAGCAGCACGACGGATCGTGGCGGCCGCCGATCGAGGGCGTCGAGCATCGCCTCGAAGGCGACTCCGCCGGTAGCCGGGTCGAAGTAGGGGTACCGCTCGAGCTTCAGACCACAGTTCGAGAGCAGCGGCACGTGGTTGGCCCATGTGGGCGTGCTGACATGCACGACGGCCTCCGGCGCCCCTGCCCGGATGAGCTCCGCGCCCAGCCGCAAAGCGCCACATCCGCCCGGCGCCTGAATCGTGCGCAAGCGGCCCGAGGTCAGGGCGGCATGCCCCTGCCCCAGGACCAGCCGCTCCATCGCCTCATTGAAGCCGGCATTGCCGACCGCGGCGATGTAAGTCTTGCTCGTTTGTCGGGCGAGCACCTCCCGCTCCGCCTCACGGACCGCCCTCATGACCGGAGTCTCCCCCGCATCGTCGCGGAAGACTCCGACGCCCAGGTCCACCTTGCGCGGGTCCGGATCGGTGCGAAAGGCGGCCATGACGCCGAGAATGGGGTCCGGCGGCAGCCGGTCGAGATGCTCGAGCACGCGTATCTCCTCGCCAGTGGTTGACGGGCTCAAAGCCGCCTGACGGCGCTTCGAGCAGCCAACCATCTTACTCGAGTCTCTCGCGGGCCCCGGGGCGGCCTGATCTCATTTGCTTTCGGTCGGATGAGGCTCGGCCAAGGCCGCGAGCAGCAGCTCCACCAGCTCACTGTCCCAGATCAGCTGCTCCGGATCGGTGACGGCCACATCCGGCACCATGAGGCTCGCGAGGATCAGCTCGCAGGCGCTGTCCGGATTGCGCCGGGCGAGCGACCCGTCGCGCCTGCCCTGCTCCAGCAGACGCTTGAGCCGAGTGCGTACCATCATATCGCGCTCATGCAAGCGCCGCTGCAGCGCGTCGGGCAGGTTGCGCCCGCGCCGGAAGGAAAGCAGAGTTCCCAACTCCCGCCGCGCCTCGAGCGCAGCGACCAGAAAGGCCGCCAGCTTGTCCAGGGCACTCCCGGGCGCGGTCTCGGCGCGTAACAGACTGTCGCTGAGCGCCTGCGCCGTGCGCGCGTAGCACTGATCGATCAGAGCGGAATGATCATCGAGCCAGTCCGGCGCCGCGCCGAGGGACTCGCCTCCCGCCTCGATGGCGATGGACGGCCACGGGATGCGGTGATCTCCGCGCCGCGCGATGAGCCGCGTCGCCGCATCCACGATCTGCGACCGGGTGAGTCGGCTCGAGTATCCTACGGAGACGGCGGGCTCGGGCGCGGACTCCTCGTTGGATGCCGGCCAGGAAGCGATCTTGGCGAAATCGAGCACTGTCATGGGCCCTCCGGGTGGAGGGCATGCAATTCCCGCGCCAGTGGCAAGGCGTTATGCAGCCGCCTCCGCCAGCAAGCCGGCACCGGGGAGGCACGGAGTCAGTGCACGTCTGCGGGCCGTGCGCCATCGAAGTGCAGCATCGAGCTCAAGGAGTCGAAGTCGAGTTGACGCTCCAGCGGCGCCCGATCCACGCCAGCGCGTCCCGGGCGGTCAAATAGCGCGGCGGCTGTGCCTGCATCGGCAGCGGCACGCGCTCGGGGACGGGGTTGGGTGAGTCCGGGGTGCTGCTCGCAGCAGGCGGTGGCGACACCTCCTGCCGAAATACTGCGCCTGCGCCGAGGCGTGCGCTCAATGCGGCCAGCTCCGCCGGCGGCTCGGTCTCCTCCGGCGTCAGCAACAGGCGATGCTTGCGCAGCCACAGACCCGCACCGGTCAGGCTCGTCACGACCGTGAGCGGCACGGCCAGCACCATGCCCGCAAGCACCGGCAACAGCCACCAGATATAGCGCGGTGCAAAGGCGAGGATCACCGCTCCCCAGGTGAGGCCTGTCGCGAGGTGCCACTTGTGCCGCTCGAGCGCTTCGAGCACGCCGATGCCGCGATCGCCGCGCTCCTGTGCGTGCCATACGACCGGCTTGCCGGCCAGCGTGGTCACGACGAAAGTCGTATGGAAGAGCATCATCGCGGGCGCCAGCAGAACACTGAAGAGCTGTTCGAGGCCGAGACTCGCGAAGAGGCGCGGACCGCCCCCGAACCCGCGCCGCAGCCGCGGGTCCTTCAGCGCGAGCAGCGCGCCGAAGACCTTGGGCAGGAAAAGCACGGCGACGGTGATCGACAGCAGCGCCACGATCTCTCCATCCCGGTACTTCGGCCAGGTCGGGAAGAGCGCATAGGCGCCCGGCGTAAAGTACTGATGCCCATGGAGCGCATCCAGAATCACGACGGTCGAGCTCAGGGCCAGCACGAGGAGCCACAACGGGGAGCTGGCATAAGAGAGAACGCCCGTGATGAGGTGCACCCGGCTCAGCCAGTGCAGCCCCCGCATGGGCAGGAGCCCCAGGTGCTGCAGATTGCCCTGCGCCCACCGTCGGTCGCGCGCCGCATAGTCGATGATGTTGGAGGGGACCTCTTCCCAGCTGCCACTGTCCTCGGGCACCAGCCAGATCTGGAATCCCGCACGGCGCATGAAGGCCGCCTCCACGAAATCGTGGCTCAGGATCTCCCCGCCCAAGGGTGGCGAGCCCGGCAGCCGCGGCAGATCGCAGTAATCGGCGAAGGGCTTGAGCCTCAGGATGGCGTTGTGGCCCCAGTAATTACCCTCTCCGAGCTGCCACCAGACAAGGCCGCTCGCGAGCATGGGGCTCGAGAGCCGCGCGGCGAACTGAATGAGGCGCGCAAAGAGCGTCTCCCGGCCGGCCGGAAGCGGCAGCGCCTGGATGATGCCGGCCTGCGGGTGCGCGTCCATGAGCCTGGCCAGATCGACCAGAGCCTCACCCGACATGATGCTATCGGCGTCGAGTACGATTGCATAGTCGTAGGCGCCGCCCCAGGCGCGCACGAAGTCGGCGATGTTCCCGGCCTTGCGGCTGAGATTCTCCGCCCGCCGCCGATAGAATATCCGTCCGCGGGCGTGATGGCGCGCCGTCAGGTCGCGCCACGCGGCTTCCTCGGCCGCCGCGATCTCGAGCTTGCGAGTGTCGGAGAGGATGAAGAGATCGAACGCCGCCTGCTCCGGCAGCCGTGCGAGCGAGGACCAGATCACCTCGAGCCCGGCCGCTACCCGAGTGGTGTCCTCGTTGTAGATCGGCATAAGGATCGCGGTGCGGCCGGCAAGAGGCCGGCCTGCGAGATCCCCGGGCCTGAGCGACAGCGGATCGCCTCCCCGCAGACGGACCATGAATCCCGCGAGCGCGGTCCAGAAGGCGCCTGTGATCCAGACGAAGAGAACGTAGAAGAGAACCAGACCCGCATCCTTGAGGTCCGTCAGCCCGTTGGCGGCGAGAATGTCACACATCATCCCCGTCGCCACCGCGGCGGTGAGGAGCGTCAATGTGAAAAAGAGCGCTCGGCGCCAGCGCGCCGCGCGTCGTACACGATCCGCATCCACTGCTATGAGCCCGAAGGTGTCCACTGGTAGGTCCATGTCTCGGTCAAGGCTTCGCCGTAGAGCTTAAGGTAACATCGCATGTCCACCGGCTGGTCGCCGCTCGGCTTCACCTCCATCGTCACGCGCCAGTGGCCGTTCTCGGGGATTCGCTGAACAGTGACATCGCTTACCGCACCGCCGTCCGCCCAGACGTCCGCGCGCACTGGCTGCGCTGGCAAGAGAGAATCGAGGTCGCCACCGGTAAAATCAATGAGAACAAGCCGCATGCCTGGCACCGCCGTGGCGCCGTTCATCACCGGCCCGAACCGCGTGGCAACCACCTTGCCACCGGGAGGCCAGCGGTCATCGGAGTGCAGGTAAGCCGATAGCAAATAGGAGAACCGGATGGGAGCGTGCGGCACCACGGGAGCGCTCGGCACCCAGTAGGCGTCGATATTGTCGTGGATCTCCTCGTCGCTCGGAATCTCGACGAGCTCGATGCCGCCCTTGCCCCAGTCGCCGAGCGGCTGAACCCAGTAGCTCGGCCGCCGCTCGAACTGCGACTGCGGATCCTCGTAGTCGGCGAAGTTGCGGTCGCGCTGGATGAGCCCGAAGCCCTTGGGGTTGTCATCCATGAAGCGGTTGACCTCGAGCTTGCGCGGATTGTCGAGCGGCCGCCAGAGCCACTCCCCGGTGCCGGTTTGCATCATGAGACCGTCGCTGTCGTGAACCTCCGGCCGCCAGTCATCGAAACGCCGGCGCGCGGAGTTCTTGCCGTAGAGGAACATGGAGGTCAGCGGGGCGATGCCGAGCTTATCCACCGTGCGCCGGGGGTAGAGCTCCGCCGTGACCTGCACCTGCGTGATGGTGCCTGGGCGTACGTTGAACTTATAGGCCCCGGCCAGGCTCGGGCTGTCGAGAAGCGCATAGAGGGTCGTGCTGTGCTGGTTCGGCTGCGGCCGTACCAGCCAGAAATCCGTGAAATACGGGTACTCCTCCCCAGCGGGTGTCGCCGTATCGATGGCGAGACCGCGGGCCGAGACGCCATACCCCTGATTGCGCCCGAGCGCCCGAAAATAGGAGGCGCCGAGAAAGGCTATCACCTCATCGTCGTACCCCGGCGTATTGAGGGGGTAGTGCACGCTCAGGCCCGCGAAGCCGAGGTCGGCGGGAAGCATGACTCGCGGCACGCTCCGCCCGAAGCGGAACATCGAGGGGCTATAGGTCACCGGCCACACACCCGAGGGCAACACCTCGTAAATGTTGACCTGGCGGCTGAAGTTGAAGCCCCGGTGAAAGAATTGCACGTCGAACATCGACTGACCGCGCCACAGCGCGGCGGCGGGCCGGAATTGGATATCGCGATACTGATCGTAACTGAGCGTGGCCAGCGCTCGAGGCAGGGGCGTCGAGCGGATGTGGTACGGACGCGCGGCGCGCTCTTGCGCAAGCCGTCGCACCGAGGCGAACGTGAATGCGGGTGCCTGCGGCCGCGGCGGAGCGCTCGCCGTATGACCGACCGCGGAGGTCAGCAACAGGAGGGCAAAGGCGGCGGCGGCCAGCTGCGTTCGATGAAACGATAACACCTAGGCTCCCCCGGGCCATTCCGCTCAAACCATCCGCTCATGCCGCGCCCGGTCTTCGCGGCATAAACAGAGTCCCCTGTCGCCATCACGCGACAGTCCGGCTCTGCTCTGATGTGATCCGGAGGGATTCTCGCAGCGTAACTCATTTGTAATGTCTGAAAAACCCGTCAGACGCGGCTGACATCAAAGGAAAAGTATGACATCGGGGGCTGCGGAGGCGTTCCGGGCCGGGTCGCGGCCTGTATGTGGCTGCAGCCGCACCCGATCCGCAGCCAGTGTGCACTTCATTGGGGAGGAGCATCCGCGGCACCGCACCATGTCGGTGCAATCGAGGGCGCGATAATGTCTTGATTGAATACAAGTATTTGATTATTAACGATAAACATACTTGGCATGGCGCATGCTTTGACTCGGCGCCCACCGACATCCTTCGGTATTCAGAGGGGCCCCAATGCAGAAGTCTCTGTTGCAGCGAATCCACATTACGGCAGCCATCGCCGCCGCCGGTGCCGCGCCGGCGGGCGCGCTCGCAGCCGGCTCCACCTTGTCCCAGGTGCTGGCCAACTCCGGCATCACGGAGTCCGGCTATGTGGCTGCCTCCTACTACCACTCCTCCGGCTACAACACCGACCACCAGTTCGACACTTCGCACGACACTTTTCAGCTCGACCAGGCGGGCCTGACGCTCGGCTATCAGCCGAAGTCGGGCTTCGGGGCGGTGGTGGACCTGATCGCCGGTGAGGACGCGAAGATCGTCAATGCTGCGGAGAGCGCGAGCGCGAGCAACCCCTTCCCGGCTCCCACCCACGCCTTCGACATCCTGCAGGGCTACGCGCAGTACGTGACCGGACCGCTCACGATCCAGGCCGGAAAGTTCACGACGCTGGCGGGCGCCGAGGTCATCGCGCCCACGGGCAACACCAATTTCTCGCGCTCGCTTCTCTTCTTCGCCGAGCCGATGACCCATACCGGACTGCGCGCGACGTACGCGGTCACGGACACGGTGAGCGTGATCGTAGGCATCAACAACGGGTGGAACTACACCAAGATCAACTACGGCTCGAAGACCGGCGAGTTCGGGATTGCCCTGAATCCCAACAAGTATTTCTCGCTTACGGCGCAGGTCTACGCCGGGAAGGACCCGGTATATGGCGCGGAGCGGACCTTCTTCGACACCGTCGCCACGCTCAATGCGACCTCGAGCCTCTCGTTCGTGGTGAGCTACGACTGGGGCAAGCAGGAGACGAGCGCCGCGACCCCGGGCAACCTCACCGGCGGAGATTGGGAGGGAGTCGCCGGTTACGTCAACTACCAGCTGAGCAGCCAGTGGCGCGTGTCACTGCGTGGCGAGTATCTCGACGACAAGAACGGCACGACGCTGGTGACCGGCACGCGACAAATCTTGAAGGAAGGCACGATCACCGTGGGCTACGATCCGGTGTCGGACTTCGAGCTGCGGCTCGAGGGCCGGTACGACACTTCGAGCGAACCCACCTTCGTCAAGGCAGTGAGCCCGGTGACGGTCTACAGCGGCAACCAGACCGAAGTCGCGCTGCAGGGGGTGTACAAATTCTAACATGTGGGCCAGGCCGCTCACCGGCCGGAGCCGGTGAGCGGCAGGAGCGGCATCATTCGCCGCCCCCGCGCCGGGCGATGAGCCCGCGCCCGGGATCGTAACCCATGACCGCCAGGACCATGAAGACGATGAGAGACCCGGCGACGACCGCGAACGCCTCGAGATTGAACTTCTCGTACAGCGCGAAGCGGATCAGCTCGACCGCATGCGTGAACGGATTGGCCATGCAGATCTGGTAGAGCCGCTCGTTCGCCTGCTGCACCGTCCAGAGGGGGTAGAGGGCGGACGAGGCGAAGAACATCGGGAAAATCACGAAATTCATCACGCCCGCGAAATTCTCGAGCTGGCGGATCACGGACGAGAGGAAGAGGCCGAGCGCGCTCAGCATCATGCCCGCGAGGATCAAGGCCGGAAGCACGGTGAGATATCCGAGGCGCGGCGGATGAACTCCCCAGAAATAGGCGATGCCAAGGAAGACGTACGCCTGCAGGACCGAGACGATCACCGCCGCAATCAGCTTGGAGGCCAGGAGATACCAGCGCGGCAGCGGGCTCACCAGAAGCGTGCGCATGCTGCCCGTCTCGCGGTCCCACACCATCGACAGCGAGCTCTGCATGCCTTGAAACATGATGATCATGCCGATCAGGCCCGGCGCGATGTACACCTGATAGGGGATGTAGGTCTGATAGGGCGGAATGATCGAAACGCCGAGCACGAAGCGAAATCCGGTGGCGAAGATCAGCAGCCACACCAGCGGCCGCACCAGAGCCGCGAGGAAACGGCCGCGCTGGTTGAGGAAGCGCAGGGCCTCGCGCCAGACGATGCCGCGCATGCAGCGGTAATAGTGGACGGCTTTCATTCGCCCCGCTCACCGGTCAGCTTGTCGAACGCCTCGCGCATCGACGACGCATTCGCGCGGCGGATCACCTCCGGCACCGGGCCTTCGGCGAGGATCCGTCCCTGGTGCAGCACTATCACGCGTGCGGCGGAATCGACCTCGTCGATCAGATGGGTCGCCCACAGGGCGGCGATCCCTTCCTCGCGACACAGCATGCGGACGTGATCGAGCAGGAACTGACGGCTCGCAACGTCCAACCCCACCGTCGGCTCGTCTAGCAGCAGCAGTCTCGGCTGATGGACCAGGGCACGTGCGATCTCCACGCGGCGGCGCTGTCCGCCGCTCAAGGTGCGCGCATGCTCACGCAGCCGCTCGGTCAACCCGACGCGCTCGATCTCACGCCTGAGGCGGACGCCGGCCTCGCGGCGCGGCAGGCCGTGCAGAGCGGCGTGATAGTAGAGGTTTTGGGCAACCGACAGCTCGAGATCGAGGGTCGGCAGCTGGAACACCACGCCCAGCCGGGCGAGCGCTTCGGAGGGGTTCTCCTTGATCTTCCACCCGAAGATCCGGATCGAGCCGCTGCGATGGTTGTAGAGCCGGGTGATGAGGGAGAAGAGGGTCGTCTTGCCCGCGCCATTCAATCCGAGCAGCATCGTGCGATCGCCCCGATCGAGTTTGAAGGACACGCTGCGCAGGGCCTCGCGCTTACCGAACGAGTGGCTGAGTCCCTCGACGATGAGCGGCGGCGCTTCCCGGCCGGGTACCCTTTCGGCCCCTCGATCCGCCACCCCTGCTTTGAGGTCCAACATCGCGCTTCACCGCCTCATGGGCATGATACAGCTTATCATTCGACCGGGGTCGCCGCCCCTGCGGCGCCGATCAGCTCCCGGTGGTAACGCAGGACTTCCTCGCGCAGCCGCTCGATCTCGGGGCCGCTCTCGCGGCGATTGCGCGCCAGGCTCACCGGAAGGTCGGCCACCACATGGGCCGGCGAGGCTGACAACAGCACCAGACGGTCGGCGAGAACCAGCGCCTCGCGCAGATCATGGGTCACGAAGAGGACGGTCGTCGGCCGCGCGCGCCACAGCTTGAGCAAGAGGTTTCGCAGCTGCTCTACCGTGTCGTGGTCGAGCGAGACGAAGGGCTCATCCATCAGCAGCAGGTCCGGCTCGATCGCAAAGGCGCGCGCGATGGATACGCGGCGGCTCATCCCGACCGACAGCTGCGGCGGATAACGATCGCGCGCCTCGGCCAGGCCCACCGCATTCAACATGTCCCTGACGACGGCATCGGCGCGATGCTGCGGCAGGACGAGGGCGATGTTCTCGCAGACCGTTCGCCACGGAAGCAGGCGTGGCTCCTGAAAGACGTAGCCGACCCGCGCCGGCTGGCCATCGGCCCGCGGGGTGAGTCGGACGTCGCCGGCGAAATTCCGGTCGAGCCCGGCCACGATGTTGAGGAACGTCGTCTTGCCGCAGCCGGACGGACCGACGAGCGCCACGATCTCGCCTACCGCCACCTGCAGCGAGAGGTCGGCCAGCGCCACGTGAGACTTCGCCCCGCGCGCGCCCGGATAGCGCTTTTCGCGGATATCCGCGACCAGGGCCGGTGTCACTGGCGCCACCGCCCCGCGCGCCGCTCGAGCGGCTGGAACACCGCCCACTCGATCAGCTGGACGACAGCCACGAAGGCGATGGTGTAGGCCAGGATGTGGGTCACGTCGAACTGCTGGAAGTAGAGTTGGATCTCGAAGCCGACGCCGTTGCTCAGCCCCAGGAGCTCCACGATGAGCACGATCTTCCATACGAGCGCCAGGCCCGACCTCGCGGACGCGAAGATATAAGGATAGAGCTGCGGCATGATCACGTGCCGAAGCGTCCGCCACCGGCTGACATGGAAGCTCTCCGACATCTCCGAATAGCTCGGGTCGAGCGCGCGGGCACCTTCGCGCAGCGTCACCGCGACGGCCGGGATCTTGTTGACGGCCACGGCGCCGATGGCCGCCGCCTCGGTGAGGCCGAACCAGACATAGGCCAGCACGATGATGACGAGTGCCGGCAGGTTGAGCAGCAGCACGAGCCAGCTGTCGAAGAGCGCATCTATGGTCCGCGACCGGCCCATCACGATACCGATCGCCGTGCCGATGACCATCGCCACGACGAAGGCGGCCGCGACGCGGGCCAGGGTGATACCGAGATTGAAGAGCAACGGCCCGTGCACGCTCTGTTGCACCAGGGCGATGAAGACGGCGCTGGCCGAGGGCAGCAGCCGGCTGTGGGCGACATCGGCCGCGATCTGCCATACGGCGATGAAGAGGGCGACAGAGCCGACACGCTGCGCGAGCGAGGATGTCACCCGCCAGGACGATGTGCGCTGCGCGGAGGGGGCCACGCTCATTTCAGTAGCGTACCCCGTCGAGGAAGGTTCCGGGCTGCAGGGTCGCGCTGGAGCCGACCAGAGTTTTACCGCCGATCCTGGCGAAGAGCGCATACAGCGCCTCGGCCTCGCGCCGCTCGTCCTTGCCCCAATGGGCCGGAATGCCGGCACGGAACGCCTCACGCAGCGCCTTGAGCTGCGCAGGATCGCGTGCCCTGATTCTCGGCCCGAGCCAGTCCCATTCCGCATTCGATGTCGCGAGGATCGACTCCGCCTGACGCGTGGCGCGCACGAATCCCGCCAATACGGCGGGATGCTGCCGTGCCCACCGGTCGGACACGACATAGCCCACGAGTGGAATCGCGGTCTTGAAGCCAAGCTCCCGCAGGCCGTCGCGCATCGACAGCACGAGCGGCAGGCCGCGGCTCTCGAGCCGCGCGGCGAAGTTCCAGTACGTCAGCACCGCATCGAGGCGGCCCTCCAGCAGCTCCTGATCGAGAAGCGGCGGGGCGCCGAACGAGATTTGCGCGTCCCGCGCGAGGTCGATGTGCTGCTCGCGCGCAAGCGCCTGCAGGATCACCCAGCTCTTGTCGAGCGGACTGCCGGCCACGCCGAGCCGGCGATTGCGCAGATCCACCAGCCGATGAATCGGCGCGCCGCGCGCCGCGATCAGCGCGCCGAGGTCGGTCGAAAACGGAAAGAATGTCCAATCCGCCCCGGCGGCGCGCTGGCGCGACACCCACAGCCAGTCCGTCACCACGCAATCGACGCGCCCCGCCTGCAGGGCCACCAGGGTCGCCTGAGTGCTCGCGAGCGCCAGCTCGTCGATGCGAATACCGTTCGCTTTGGCGAGCCCGTGATGGGCAATGACATCCATGACCCAGCTCACGGTGCCGAATTTCAACACGCCGATGCGCAGCGTGGGCTCCGCGCGCGCGTGCGCGCGTCCGGCAGCCATAACCGCGAAAAACGTGATGAACACCCAGCGGACGCACCACACCACACGGACGGGCCGCGCGCGCAAGGATCTCACGGGACGACGGCGATGCCCCACGGCAGTCGGCCGACAGGAACGGACTTCTTGGCTTCCAGGGACGACACATCGATGATCGTCACGTCATTCGTGAGACCGTTCACGACGAAGAGCCTCTTGTGATTCGGGCTGAAGGCGATCTGCCAGGGGCGCTGTCCGACCAGAATGTACTTCTCGACCTTGTAGGTCCTGGCATCGATTACCGCAACCCGATTGGCGCGCCCCAAGGCTACGAACGCGGTTCGGTCGTCGGGCGTGAAGCGTACCCCGACGGGCCCGATGTACTCCTTGTCGACACCCGGAATGTGGAAGTTTATGACGTGTACGATCTGATGGCTGCGCGGATTGATGACCGAGACCGTTCCGCCGACCTCCGAAGAGACCCAGAGCAAGCGCTGATCGCGGGTGAACTGCGCAATCCTCGGCCTCGTATCGACGAGAACATTGGCCACGACCTTCCAGGTTTTCGTGTCGATGAAATGCGCCATGCTGGTCGTCTCGGAGACCACCACCACGGTCCGCCCGTGCTGGGTGACGGCGAGACCTTCCGGCTCGATTCCGACCGGGATCTGCGTGATCCACTTGCCCGTGGCGAAATTGATGACCGTGACCAGTGCATTGTTCTCGTTGGACACGTAGACCTTGTCGCCCGAAGGGGACATCGCCAGCGTCTCGGGGTCCGGGCCGGTCTCGATCCTGCGCACCACCTTCAAGGTCTTCGTATCGATGACATCGATGTTGCTCGAGTCACCGTCGCAGACCAGGACGTACTTGTGGTCCGGAGTCGCAAAGATCCCCCTGGGCCGCTGATCCGTGGGGATGGTCGCGATCACCTTGTAGGTATCGCCGTTGAGGACCGTCACCGTGTCGTCGATCTCGTTCGTGACGAAGAGCTCGCTGGCGCGCACCATCGCGGCGAAGGAGCACAGGACTGCGGCCAATACGACCGGTGCGGTGCGGCGTCCGGTCGTCCCTAGAAATGGCATTTCGTCTCCGGCTCATCGAAGCCCAGGGTATCGGTCGTGTACCCCGGATGGAGAAAGCCGTGCTGCGGCGACATGGAGACGGTCATCAGCGGCGTCGACAGCAGTACCGGCTGACGCAGCTGGTTGTCCCAGCGGCGAAAGGTCAAACCCTGCCCCTTGTAGCCGGCGACGAGGAAGTCCTTGGACCGCAGGTACTTGCGCATCGGCATCGGCGAGGTCTTGTCCGCGCGCATGACGGCGTTGCCGATGATCTTGACGGCGAGCCAGCCACCATAGTCGCGCTCGGTCATGCCCCGATGGGCGAAGAGATCGAACCTCTGCTGCATCTGCAGCGCGGCATATTCCTGGTAGGCCGGGGTCCAGGCGCTCGCCACGAGCCCTTGGGTCCCCACGACGGGACGCGCCGCATAGGTGTTGTAGGGGAGATAATCGCCGAAGAGATCGGTCTCGTCCGCGACGAATATCACGTCGTAATCGCCTCCGACCTCTGTCGCGAGCGGCATCTGCGTCTGGATCTGCTGATAGCCGGTGTCGCTGCGGCGCGAGCCGGGATTGTAGTCGTAGGTCTTCTCCGCGACGATGTGGGCGCCGTAGCGGGCGGCCGAGCGGCGAATGTCCGCCGCATAGACCGCATCCTCCTTCGTGGGGCCCTGGATGATGAACCACCGGGGCCAGCGCTTCCATATCAGGTATTGAGCGATCGCATCCGTCCGCATCGCCTGGTTGGGAAGCAGGTGAAACACGTTCGCCCGACACTCCTGCTGCCGCAGGCGATCCTCGGTCGTCCGCATGTCGAGGATCAATGCATCCTTCGCGGACGGCAAATCGGCGAGAGTCAAAAGGTCGTCGGGACGGAGGTCGGCAATGATGACCTTGGGACCCTGCGCGAGCAGCTGCCCTGCCGCGGCGGCGAGGTTACCGCCGTCCGGGACGGTCACGACATTCAGCTTGAAGTTCCACCCTATGAACTTGCCGGCGGTATTGATCTCGTAAATCGCCTCCTGCGCGCCGGCCAGTCCCAGATTGGACGGATGCGTCTCGAGGAGCGACGGCAGGATCTCAGGATTGAAGTGATATTTCTTGCGCAGGAAGGTGATCGCGAAATTTCGCACCGCCGCGTGAGCCGTCGCGCCGGGTGCCCAGAAGGACTGGCACACGCCGGCCAGCAAAGCCAGCGTGAGCAGCCCGAGTACGCGAGTCGGCCGTCGCACGATCGTGCGGCGCTCAGTGGTACTTGTGACCCGGAGGCCCCTGATAGGCCGAGCGGAGCCAGGTGATGATCTTGAATACATCGCTGGCGTGGTGGATCAGGAGGCCCATCTGCGGCATCGGGGCGATGACACTCTCCAGGGCTTGCCGGTGGTAACCTGCCTTGTGAAGCTTATCTGACCCGAGTGAGATGAGACGGAAGAGGGTATCGTCGCTCCCACCGTAGATCCAGACGCCATTGATGAGCGGCGGACACATGCCTCCGCCTCCACCGCCGCCGTGACAGCCGCTGCAGCCGTAATCGAAAAACAGCTTGTGGCCCTCTTTGGCGATCTTGGGATTGCCATTGTAGGGATTGTGAAGCGACCCCTTGGGGGCCTCGGCAACGACTTGCACCGGCGGCTGGCTCAAGACGGCGGCGGTCAACTTGAAGGGCGGTGGGGAAGCGGCTTCGGCACGGGATGGCGCGAGCAGCCAGCATCCCGCCGCCACGATCACCGCCGAAACCAAAGCAACTACGCCAGCGAAGCGCGTCATAAAGTGATTCCTCCGATTGACTACCGGTATGGTGTGCCGCCGCCTAATTCGGAACCAGCAGACTGAAGGCCCGTTCGGCGTCGAGATTGCCGTTCTCGACCGCGATCTCACGCGCCGTCTGGCCCGCCGCCGACTTCATGTGCGGATTCGCGCCCCCTTGAATCAGCAGAGCGATCATGGGGGAATTATCATGCGCGGCTGCAATCATGAGCGCGGTCACTCCGGCGGTGTCGGTCGCGTTGACGTTCGCCTTGCGCTCGAGCAAGGCGCGGGCGACGTCCATCGGCGTGTGGTCCTGGAACATCCTGACCCTGCTTTCCGGTCCCGGCGGCAGCTCGCTCGCGATCACCATGAGCGGTGTCAGCCGGTACTTGCTGGCCGGGGTGTTCACGTCCGCGCCCGCTTTGATGAGAGCGTATGCGGCATCGTACTGCTGCTCCTCCAGGGCGAGCGACAGGAGCGTGAAGCCGGGAGGCGCGCCCTTGTGGAGGTTTGCGCCATGCGCCAGCAGGAATTTTATGGCCTTGATCTGATTTCGCATGACCGCGCCCATGAGCGCCGTCGATCCGTCGCTGTCCGGCTGGTCCACTTTCGCCCCGTGCGCGACGAGAAGCTGCATCATGGGGATGCAGCCGGCACGGGCGGCCACGGTCAGCGGCGAGGTGCCCAGATTGCTCAGCTTGTTGACGTCGGCGCCCTTGCCGATCAGATAGGCAGCGCGATCGACGTCATTGGCGAGTACGGCATCCCAAAGCTCCTTGTTGACGCTCGACCCTTCCGCCAGCCACTTGTCGACCTGTGCCCGCGAAACGGCCCAGTGCGTCGGCTTGCCGGTGTCGGCCGGGGAGATGTGCAGCATGTAGCTGCCATGCGCCGGAAGGTCACCCGGGATGACACAGTCGGCGCACTTCACCAGCGGCACGCCGTATCGGTCCAGGATGCTCTGGATCTCGGCCCGATGCGCCCTGAGTGCGTCGTCGAGCGCAAATTTCAGCACCACGTCCTGAGGGGGCACGCCAATCCCTAGGCTGAATTCCATCGGGATGTCGTTGTCCATGAGATTCGTGGGCTGGATGGTGATCGGCGCCCCTTTCATGGTCTTCAGCCAACCGGCCATGGGCCCCCACGCGGCGGCGACGTCAAGCTTGCCATCGACCACCTCCTCGACCTGATTCCACGGCTGATGCGCCGGGACCCACTCCGTGTCGCTCGCCACCGGCCAGACCTTCACGTTTGATACGACGCCATGGTCCGCGAGCGCCCGGCGCAGTGCGGAGATCTGGAACACCCCCACTCGCAGTCGCTTCAGCCTCGGATCGCTCAGGCTCTTGATGTCAAGGTGCTCATCGCTCCGCCACACGAGCACATAGGTCGTACGGTAAATCGGAACGGTCGTCAGGATCCCTTCGGCATGAACGGGCATGTCGATCAGAAGATCGCACTCGTCGGCGGTTCCGAATGCCTCACCGACGACGTTGCCGGTGTACGCACGCCAGTAGTAGCTCAGCCTGGCGCCGAGGGCCTTGGCGAGAACGTCGAGAATCTTGTTCTCGTACCCTTGCCGCTTGCGATCGGAAAGGGGCATGTTGCCGGGGTCCGCGCAGACGCGAAGGACGCGGAAGCGGGCGGTCAGAGCGGCTTGCCTGGCCGCATCTATTTCCGCTTGATCCAGCTGGTCGAAGTCCTTGCCGGCCCAGGGCCCCTGCAGATAGCCCGAGCGAGTCGCCGTCCGGGGCGGGGCCGTGTCAGCAAACGCGGTCGAGACGAGAACCGCGGTGATCACCAAAGCGGCCGCTGACAGCGCGCAGCGGGCAGATCGCGACATAACCGGCATCGGGCACCCTGGACTGAGAGTCGCATAACCTTGGACTCGAGGACAACCATCCTGTTCCCGCGCTCTTCCGGTCAGGCGCCGCGAACGGGGGCAAGCATGGCACCCTGCGGGAGCCGCGGCTCCCGCAAGGTGCCATGATCTATCACATCAGGCGGAAGGTGTACAGCTCACCGCCCTGGGGTATCAGGTTCAGGTGAGTTGCCTTGGCCATCGCCGTCGCTCCGATCGCTCCATACTTGTCGTTGAGATCGAGGCCCGCCGTGATGGGCAGCCCGATCCAGCCGCCGATACCTGCGAAGACCGACACGTACTGGTGCCCGTCGATCTCATAGGTGATCGGGTTGCCGATGATCCCGGAGCCGAGCTTGCGCTCCCAGAGGACCTTGCCGGTCTTCATGTCGACGGCGCGGAAATCGCCGCCCAAGCTGCCGTAGAATACGACGCCACCGCTGGTATTGAGCGTCCCGCCCCAGTCCGGATACTTGTCCGGGACGTTCCACAGCGTCTTGCCCGTCAGCACGTTGAACGCCTTCAGGCGGCCCGCGATACCAGGCTTGTGCTCGTACATGTAGACGTTGGCAAAGACGTAGACTATGCCCTGCTGAATGTCCGTACGCTTCTGCGGGGTGTCCTGCATGCACCAATTGTTGGTCGGTACGAAGAAGACCTCCGGGTCCGCCGGATCGACGGATGCCGGCTGTTGATCCTTGCCGCCCATCGCCGAAGGACATGCCTGGGCCATCTGATTGACCAGCAACGGCGAGTGCTCGTACACCTTCACCGGGCGGCCGGTATGCAGATCGACCTTCTCCGCCCAGTTCGTGTAGACGTACTTGTGCGCCGCCAGAAGCGTGCCGGTCGCCCGATTCCAGACATAGGCGAAACCGTTGCGATCGAACTGAACGACCGTCGGGACCGTCTTGCCGTGGATCTTCATGTTGACCAGGATGGGCTCGTTGACACCGTCATAATCCCATTGATCGAACGGCGTCATCTGCATGGCCCACACGACCTTGCCCGTGTCGACGTTCCTGGCGAACAGCGTCATCGACCACTTGTTGTCCCATTTTCCGTCGTTGCAGGATTCCTGCGTCGGCGGATTGGCGCCGCAGCGATATGACGGGCTCCATAGGCCGGGATTGCCCGAGCCGTAATACACGAGCTTGAGCTTCGGGTCATAGCTGTACCAGGCCCACGCCGCTCCTCCGCCTCGCTTCCATTCGTCACCGGGATAGGTCAACCCGAGGTTGTGGCCGTAGGTGCCGTACTGCGGATTCCACTTGTTGGTCTCTGGCGTGAAGCCGATCTGCTCGTCGGTGCCGTTGCTGTAGTAATGCCAGACGAGCTTGCCGTCCGAGAGGTCATAGGCCGAGACCGCTCCGCGCGCGCCGAACTCATCGCCGCCGAAGCCGACGATCACCTTTCCGTCCGCGATCAGCGGCGCATTGGTGACGGTCTGTCCCTTGTCGGGCCAGGCGTGCTTGACCTCCCAGTCCACCTTCCCGGTCTTCGCATCGAGCGCGATGAGATATCCGTCGAGCGTGTTGAAGAGAACCTTGCCGTCGGCGTAGTTCAGACCGCGATTGACGGTGTCGCAGCAGGCGCGCGGCACGGCCGAAAGGTCGCGATCGGTCTTCTTCACGTAGTTCCAGACCTCGACAGGATGATCCGGATTCGACAGATTCAACGCCTGGACGATGTTCGGCCAGCTGCTGACGAAGTACATCATCGGCGTGCCGTCGACCTTGACGACGATCGGTTGCCCTTCCTGGCCGCGCAGGGCCCCCAGGGACTGCGACCAGATCATTCCCAACCGGCTCACGTTGGAGGGGTTGATCTGCGTCAGATCGCTGTGCCGATCGAGCGCGTAGTTCTGACCCATCGATGGCCAGAGATCGGTACTGCGCTCTTCCTGGGCTCGCGCGACCGAAGCCGCTCCGCAGGCTATGCCTGCCGCCAGGAGGATGACTGCCGGCGCCAGGATCCTGCGCCAATTGGGTGATTTCATATGTCCCCCTTCTCTGACTCTGAGAAAGCTGCCGTCCGGGCGATCACGATCGCCTCGACGGCCAAGGATCGAAACTGGTAGCTCATATCTCCTCCAAAATTCTTGGTATTGCGGAAATACGGCCGCTTCCGGCGCTCCTCCACCAATGACGCGCAGGGAAACGGCGCCCTCCAGGGTGGACATGGTTCTCGACGCATGTCTGGCACGGTTGCGTTGTCGGGCGTCATCAATACACCCGCGGATACCGGCCCGCAACCGCAAACCCGGTCGGAATGCGGCCTTGCAAAGGGAGCGGCACAATCCGCCGTGCGAGTGTGTCAACAATGGAACGCGGTGTGTCCTTCGCGAAACCTGACATCGTGGAGCGCCAAGAATCGCTCCTGGCGCCAGCAGAAGCGAGGCGATCGCCGGTACCGCTCTCCCGAGCTTCAGCGTTGCCGGATCGCACTCGCGGCGGCCCGCCGCCGCTTGCGCCCGGCGCAGGCCGACCCGGGCCGGCGGGCCGGCGGCCCGGCCCCGAATCGCCGGGCCCGGCGCGCGGGCAAGCGTGCGGGGCCTCCCAACCCGCCCCGGGGGGGCTCACCACGGGGTGGCGAACCGTGCTATGTTTACTCGGTTTTACCGGCCACCCCTGCGGAGCCCGCGATCACCATGCCGTCCCGTCCCACCGTACCGAGCTCCCTCGCCCCTGCCGCGACCCGGGCGCCTCTGATCTGGACGAATACCCTCCTGTTTTCATTGACTTTTTTGGCGGCCGCAACCCTCGTTCCCTGGTACGGCCTGACCCATGGCTTCTCGGCCTCGGCCTGGGTGCTCTTCGGTGTATTCCTCGCCGCCAATGAGATGTCGATCACCGCCGGATACCATCGGCTCTGGGCGCACCGGACCTACGAGGCACACTGGAGCCTGCGCCTTCTCTTCATGATCTTCGGCTCGATGGCGCTGCAAAACACCGCCTGGGCGTGGTGCAGCGGGCACCGCCGGCATCACCTGCACGTCGATGACTTCGACCGCGACCCCTATTCGGCCCAGCGAGGCTTCTGGTTCTCGCACATCGGCTGGATGGTGCGGGAGTACCCGAGCGGCCAGGAGGACTTCAGCAACATCCCCGACCTGCGGCGCGATCGCATACTCGCATTCCAGCACCGGCACTATGTGCCGCTCGTGCTCGTCACGAATTTCGGCTTGCCGCTCCTCGCCGGCTGGCTGATGGGAGATGTCTGGGGAGCCTTCCTCCTCGCCGGCGTGCTGCGGCTCCTGCTGAGCCACCACTTCACCTTCTTCATCAACTCCCTGGCGCACATGTGGGGCGAGCGCCCGTACACCGATGAGAACACCGCCCGCGACAATCCGGTGCTCGCGGTGCTCACCTTCGGCGAGGGCTACCACAACTTCCACCACATTTTCGCCCACGACTACCGCAACGGGGTGCGCTGGTGGCAGTGGGATCCGACGAAGTGGCTGATCGCCAGCCTGCAGGTGGTCGGGCTCACCCGCCGGCTGAAGCGCACTCCCGTGTTCCAGATCCAGCGGGCGCTGCTCTCGATGCAGTTCACGCGCGCCCAGCGCAAGCTCGCCAGCCTCCCTGCCATCGCGCCGGCCTCACGGGTCAGTGAGCTGCGCCAGAGGGTGGCGCACGAATACGACACGTTCCTCGCCGCCGTCGCGGAATGGGCCAAGGTAAAGGAGCAGTGGCTGGAAGAGAAGAAGCGTGCCGTCATCGAGCACTGGGAGCACGCCAGCTTCCAGCAGCGATTGAAGGAGCTGGAGCGCAGCCTGCGGCTGCAGCGGCGCCGCTTGCGTATCTTGCAGGCGCAGCTCGCCTGACCGGCGAGGTCCCCCATGGGACGCATCTTCGAAGTCCGCAAACACACGATGTTTGCGCGCTGGAACCGCATGGCGAAGCAGTTCGCCCGCATCGCCAAGGACATCACCATGGCGGTGAAGTCCGGCGGCCCGGATCCGGCCTCGAACCCGACACTGCGCCGCGTGATTCAGAACGCGCGGGCCGTCAACATGCCCAAGGACAAGATCGAGGCGGCAATCAAGCGCGCCTCGGGGCGCGATGCGACCAACTACCACGAAGTGCACTACGAGGCGTACGCGCCGCACGGAGTGGCGCTGCTGGTGGAAGCCGCGACGGACAATCCCACGCGCACCGTCGCCTCGGTCCGCAACATCGTCACCAAGAACGGCGGCAATCTCGCCACCTCAGGCAGCGTCGCCTTTCTCTTCAAGCGCATGGGAGTCTTCCGGCTCGACCCCGCGGGCATCGACCAGGACGACCTCGAGCTCTACCTCATCGATCATGGGCTCGAGGAGATGGGCGAGTCGCGAAGCGACGAGCGCGCGGACACGACGTCCGGGCCGGGGGCGCTGCCGCCAGGGACGGCCGGTGGCACGGCCGGAAACGAAGCCGGTAAGCCTCAGCTCGTCATCCGTTGCGCGTTCGCGGATTTCGGCAAGCTGCAGGAGGCTCTCGAGGCGCGCGGCATCACTCCGCTATCCGCGGAGCACGAATACATCAGCACCGCGCCGACCGAGCTGCCCGAGGAGCAGGCGGCGGAAGTCCTCGCCCTGATCGACAAGCTCGAGCAGGACGACGACGTGCAGAGGGTGTTTCACACGCTTATTTAGGCGCTGGATCCGGGCATCCTGCCCCGCCCAGCGCGCCTTGAGCAAAAAGCGCGGTTTTTTGCTCAAGGCTCCGCCACCTGCGGCGGCGGGGCACTTCCTGTGCCTGGGCAAAGCGCTGGATCCGGGCATCCTGCCCCGCCCAGCGCACCTTGAGCAAAAAGCGCGGTTTTTTGCTCAAGGCTCCGCCACCTGCGGCGGCGGGGCACTTCCTGTGCCTGGGCAAAGCGCTGGATCCGGG
>JAKBCR010000262.1 GCA_021807675.1 Pseudomonadota bacterium | reverse complement strand
TTGGGTTCTCGGGGCCGCCCCGTGCGGCCTCGATGGCGGTCCTGGGGCCGGGAGGCGATCGACCCGCACCGCTTGCGGCCGCAGCGCAGCGGAGGACGGCGCGGCGAGTCTTTCTTGCCTCGCGAGGAATGGCGCGTGGGCGCGCCAGGGGAAGAAAGTCGCGGCGGCGCCGTTGCGGGGAGGCGATCGGGGCGCAGCCCGCACCTCCTGGCCAGATCCGCCCATCGAGAGGCCGGACGGGCGGGCGCCGCACCCCGGCATGAAGGAGACGGTGGCGAGCCTCGGCAGCGGTGATCAAGGTGTCACGATGGCACCGTCGCGAAAGATCTCGCGCCTGCACGGGGCGCGGATGGTCCTGGTCCGAGGTGGCCGGGCGCGGTCAGATCAAAATCGGCGGCGGCAGCGATCATGGTGGTGCCAGATCGGCAAGGTTCAGGCGGACCGGGGGCGCTTGGCTCTGATCGGCGCTTTCGAGGGTGTCCAGCTGGGCCGGCCATGGTCCTCAGCCGGGGCGAAACGGGTTGGCGATGCGCAGCCGGTCCTGGATGACGACGCCGTCTTGAATGTCCTCTGACCAGAGCGTGTCGCACTCGGCGTGGAGCGCGGAGGCGGCGATCATCGCGTCGTAGATCGAAAGTCCATAGCGCTCGGCGAGTTCTAGCCCCGTTTCGTGGATTCCCACCGTGATCGGCTGGACCGGAAGCAGGGCGCGGATCGTGGACAGGAGGGCGTGGGTATCGGTCCAGGACAGCCGCATCTTGCGGCGCGCCACGTTGGCAAGCTCGTTCAGCACCTGCACGCTGATCGTGCCGCCGTCGGCGATGAGCTTCTCCGCCTGCTCGGCCTTCACCGGATCGCCCGACGCCACATGGACCAGGACGTTGGTGTCGATGAAGCTACCGGGCATTCGCCTCCTCCCGGTCGAACTTGAAGTCGGCCGGCAGGCGTCCGCGGAAGGATCGGAGGCGCTCTAGCAGCTCGTTCCGCCCGGGCTTGCGGGCGACGGCCAAGGCCCGCGCGTCGGCAACGTGGATTTCGATCTCGTCGCCTTCCTTCAGTTCCAGCGCCTCGACGACGGCGGCAGGCAGGCGGATGGCAAGGCTATTGCCCCATTTGGCGACTTGCATCGTAGCCTCCGTGGATATACTTTTAACTTTATGTATATCACAAGGCTGCCGCATTCAAGGAAAGCTGGCCCATGTTTTGCACGATCTTCCCCCCCGAAGCGCCGGCCTGTCGTCAGGCAGGCTATCGGCATTTCCTGACTCTTGGCTGCAGGTCAGAGACCGTACTGTGAACTTCCGCTTCGCGCCCATTTTCGTCATTCAGGATACGGGCCGCAGTTCTCTAGGCCGGCCATCTGCCCGGCCGGGCCGACGTCACGCCGACGCCACGCGCTCGTAGAGTGAAAATCCCGTGGGTAGGGTGGCGGTACCCCAATCCATCGCGATGGCCACACTGTGGCGACCGCGCGTCAGAGCGACGTAGAACTTCGCCCGACTCTGGGGCGGCAGGATCGTCGCGGGATCGGCGAGCCAGCGTCGCATCGGCTCGGTGGGGAGGATGACCACATGGTCGAAGCCTCGGCCCTTTGACTCTCCAAAGTTCATGGCGGGCCACCGGCGATCTACGCCGGGGCTGGTGATCTTGTCTCGCAGCTGCATCGGCCGGACCGTCATAAGGTAGTGGGCATAGTCGGCCATCCGGAGGATAAAGGCGCCAGTACTCGCCGCCGTTCCTGTGCGACACCGGACACACTCGCAGGCTTGGCTGGCGGGCAAATCCGGAAACAGTCGTGACGACACCGCGCAGATGACTGCGCTGTTGCGGTGCGACCGATTCAAGGTCGTCTCGTCGATGTCGACCGACACCTCCCTGGGCAGTTCATTGCGTAGGAAGTCCACGATGCCACCATCGGCGTACTTCTTGTAGCGCCGTTCATGATGCGTAAGGTAGGTCACCTGCCGCGGGTCGCCGACCATGAGCAGGCGAACGGAGCTGCGGGCGAGCACCGCCAGGATGTCGAGATCGTAGCCCGCCAGATCCTGTACCTCGTCCACGAAGACGTGCGGAAAGACGCGGCTGATCCGGTCGATCACGGCGCCGTCGCTCTTTTCGTTGCAGCGGATCGCAAGCTTGGGGAGTTTGTCGGAATAGACTCGCCGGATCGCGTCGAAATAATGCTTTCCGATGTCATCCTCGGGCCAGAAGACGGGCTTGCCCTGGCGGTTCCGGAACCTCAGGCCCGACTGCGCCGAGACCAACACCATGCCGGAGACCGGGAACTCGAATAGACCGCCCTGGAACGGCTTAACGCCGTGGGTGATCAGGAAGCTGAACCATGTCATGATCACCACGTTCGCTGGCACACGGCCGACCAAATCGAAGAACTTCTGGCGGATTTCGGCTTCGTTCGACTCCGTGTAGGTCGTGATGAGAACTCGCTCGTCCTTGATCTTCACCGCCTCCTCGACGAGGTAGGTGGTTTTGCCCGAGCCGGCGGCGGCGATGATGATCTTGTTCTCGCCGATCACGCCGCGATGGCTTTCTGGATGTAGTCCGGATAGTTGATAGTGACTGTCGAATTGAAGATGGCCAGGGCGCTCTCGGTCTTGTTGGCCCGCATGTAGATGCGAAGCTCGTCGTCCGTATTTGCCGATGTCCCGAGGATGGTATTCAGGGTTGCGCGATCGTTCGCCTTAAGGAGTTTTGGCTCCAACGTATTGTAGTTGTAGGGTTTGTCCTTGATCTTTAGTGATCCGGTGTCCACGACGGGATCAAAGCAGATCCTGACGGTGCCGGAGTCCTTGAAAGCGGCGTACTTCTTCTGGACGACGGCGGTGTCGCCGTCATTATCGGTGACTACGGCGACCGGGATCTTTAGGGCGTCGGCCAGTTCGAGGAAGCGCAGGAAGGCCGTGCCGACGGAGATGACGTCGATGCCGTCATGGATGGGCAATCGGCCACCGTTGGCGTCCATATAGGCCCGCTGAACGACCAACTCGTCGGAATCGCCCTCCACAAGGATGGTCTTGGCGGCGAGCGCCAAGCGCAGGGTATCGTAACCCGCCAGCTTCTTGAAGAAGTCGCTGGCTTCCAGTTCCGAGATGCGCGCCACCTCACCGCCACGCAGCACGATCAGGTGGTCGAGACCGAGCTTATTGGCCACGAAGCTGCTGTGCGTGGAAATAATGATCTGCTTTTGCCCGTGCTGATCGGTGAGGTCGGCGATCAGCTCGTTCAGCCGCGCGTGCGACAAGTGATTCTCTGGCTCCTCCAGCAGGATCATCGTCGCCTCGGCGTTCTTCTTGGCGCTGAGAGCCAGCTTGGTCTTGATCACACACTGTTCGCCCTTGCCGATATATTGGAAGGGGATGAAGTCGATATAGGTCATCAGGCTGCTTTCCCAGGCGGTCTGGGACGACAGATCGACCGAGATGCTGACCGCTTTCTGGCTGATCTTGGCGGCCTGGGTGATCCGCTCGTTGATTAGCTTAAGGTTCGGGTCCGCTACGAAAGCCTCCTTAAGCTTTCGGTGGGCTTGGGAAATGGACGCGCGCTCCTTCTCCTCTAGCACGTCGCGGATGATCCGGGAGATGTAGACGTCCGACCCGTTCTGCAGCCGGATGCTGGAGGAATCGATCAGCGCGGACTTGATGGGGATATTGCGAGCGGTGATGCCCTTGCGCGCGAACGAACGCATGGTCGTGGTGTAGTACTCAACCGGGATGGAGCTAAGCGCGCCGGCTTTCACCAGCTCCTCATACGAATCTTTGTAATTCTCCTCGTCAAACTCGATCTTGTAGACCACGCCGCTGCCCTTGGCCTTCTCCGAGTTTCCGTCGCCCTCTAGCTCGGCCAGTTCGTTTGAGGATCCCGAAAAAAACAGCTCGATGGTAATCGCTGGCGGCGGGAGCGGGGATGCCGTGCCGAGGCTCTGCACGTACTTGTTCTGAGCAGCCAGGTTGAAGAGATAGCTCGTCATGTCGTTCTTCAACGGGCGGCCGTGCAGCAATCCCGTTAGTGCCAGATGAATCGCCTCCAGGATCGTGGTCTTCCCGGACTCGTTGGCGCCGACGATCACATTGAGGCCGTCGTTCAAGGCGAGGGTGAAGGTCTCCTCGTAACACTTGAAATTCGTGATCTTGACCTTGGCGATCTTCATGCGCTCCCCCAATGCCCCTCGCTCCTTGTCGCGCCCTAGGGCGCTGATTTGAATTGTAGGGATGGCACCACTGTAAAGTCGAGCCGCGGGCGCAATACAGCCGATCTGGACGCGCCACTTTCCGCGTGGTGAGCTCAGACCCTCAACCCTCGTACGATCCTGGGGTAGGGATGCCTGGCCGGGAGGCACGGCGGCGCTCACGCGCTGCCCTTCCCGAAGTGCCAGACCGGAATACCAAGAACCCGCGCCTTGTCGGCGAGGTTCTCGCAGATGCCCGAACCCGGAAAGACGATCACCCCGATCGGCATCGCCTCGAGCATCCGGTCATTCCGCTTGAATGGTGCAGCCTTGTTGTGCCTTGCCCATTCGGGCTTGAAAGCGATCTGCGTCACCTTGCGGGTGTCGGCCCAGCAGGCGGCGATGCGTTCGGCCCCGCGCGGGCTGCCGCCGTGCAGCAGCACCATGTCGGCGTGCTTGCGGTGCACCCGGTCGAGCACCGCCCAGATGCGCGCGTGGTCGTTGAAATCGACCCCGCCGGCGAACGCGATCCGCGGCCCGGCGGGCAGCAGCACCTCGGTCTCGGCGCGGCGCTTGGCGGCGATGAAGTCGCGGCTGTCTATCATCGCAGCGGTCAGGGCGCGGTGGTTGACCATCGATCCCGCGCGCGGGCGCCAGGCCGAGCCGGTGTGGTGTTCGAACAGCTCGGCGGCGCGGTCGCGGAGAAGCTCGAAGGCGTTGCGGCGCTCGATCAAGGTCAGCCCCTCGGCGATCAGGCGTTCCAGCTCGACCGAGCGTATTTCCGAGCCGTCCTGCTCCTGCTGGCTGCGGCGCTGCCGGTCCTCGTTGGCGTCGAGCTCGCGCTGCACGCGGTCCACCGTGCGGTGGAACAGATTGACCTGCGACCAGAGCAGATCGGCGAGGTCGGGTTCCAGGCGCGTCTCGGAAAGGGTGGAGACAAGCGCGTCGAAGATGTCGGCCAGCGCGCCTTCGAGCCGTGCCGCCTCGGGCAGCGGCCGCGGGTCTGGGTCGTCCTGGTAGGGTCGATGGCCGTAGAGCTGCAACTCGTCGAGCAGGCGGGCGGTCGGGGATGCGGCGTGGGCTGGCTCGGCATCGTCGTGGTGCCGGGAGAAGCGGTCGATCGCCATGATCGGTGTCCTCGTTCGGCTAGCCGCGCCCATCGCGGCCTTCACGGCGATCCCTCGGCCGGGGCCGGGCCGGGACTGCACCGCCAAGCGCAGCGCTGGCGGCCGCAGCGCAGCGGAGGACAGCGGGCGGCGGCTATTTTGCCTCGCGATGCAAAGCGCCCCTCTTTCCCGGGGTCCCCATCGCGCCTGCGCGATGGGGTGGGGCGCGCGGCGGAAAATGGTCGCCACCCGCCGTTGCGTCCCCGGCTCGGCTCTGGCCCGATCGCCGCTCTCAGAAGGCCGTGGGCACGGCCCACTCCCGGACACGAGGCACAC
>JAKBCR010000049.1 GCA_021807675.1 Pseudomonadota bacterium | reverse complement strand
GCCCGGGCAGATCGTGAGGACCTGGATGTCGTCCGGTACCAGCTCGGCCCACAATCCTTCGCCAAGGCTGTTGACGAAGGCCTTGGTGGCCGAATAAACCGTCGAGTACGGGCAACCGATCAGCCCTTCGACGGAACTCGTCAGGATGATGCCCCCGCGTCCGCGCCGGCGCAGACGGGGAATAAAGCCGTGCGTGAGCAGCATCGGTGCCTGACAGTTGACCATCAGCATGTCGGCCATCGCTTTCGGGTCGTTGCCGGCATGCTCGCCCTTGAGGCCGAAGCCGGCGTTGCTCACGAGAAGGCCGATATCGAGGCCATCGGTGGTATCGAGTATGCGTCGCGCCGCATCGCTCACGGCCAGATCGGTTATGCAGATATTCGCTTCGACACCATGCTGCTGTCTTAGACGTGCCGCCAGCTCATCGAGGCGCTGCGCGCGGCGTGCGATGAGAACGACATTCACACCTTTCCCCGCGAGCCGCTCGGCGAAGGCACGACCGATACCGGATGAGGCGCCGGTCACCAGTGCCCAGGGACCGTATCTTTCCTTGAAGCTGTCGTTGCTCATTGAGAAAGAACTGGCGCGGCGAGGACGGCGTGGCTCAAGCCGCGAGCAATGCGCGCGTCGCCTCGAGGCAGCGGCGCAAACGGATCTCCGGGCCGATGCCCGCCTCGGCTTCCTTGCGCATCGGAACCTCCAGACTGACGACGATGTCCTCCGGCAGCGCGGCGAGCATCTCCCGCAGCGGCAGCTCGCCTTCACCGGGAGCCATGCGCTCGAAAGTCGCCTCCTGCATGTAGCTTTCGATGCGCGGCCGTAATGGCGCATCGCTGAGCTGTACGTAACCGATCAGCGCCGGATCGAGCGCGGCGATGTCGGCGGCAGTGGCGCCGGAACGCGCGAAATGCATGGTATCGACCAGTAGGCGGAAATCCGGACGACCGACGTGGCGCACCGCGGCCAGGGCGGCGGCAAGATCGCCGATGATGAGCGCCGGACACAGCTCGAGCGTCGAATCCATGCCGCGCTCCGCCGCCATGGAGGCGAGCTGGGCGAACTGATCGAGGCTGCGCTCGAGGTCCGAGTCGAGGCTGACCATGTTGATCCGCTCGGTGCCGAGTTCATGGAAGAGGTCGAGATCTCGAGCCATGTCACTTACGCTCTGATTCGGGCGGATATTGCACCCCTCGCCGAGCGAGATGGCGACACCGCGATCGCGCAGTGCGGCGATCATCTCGCGGCGCAGCGCGGCGTCCTCGCGCAGAGAGAAGGCCGGATAGCCGTGTGGGTTGTAAGGCATCGCCGTCAATGCCGTGGAAATGCACTCGCAGCCGAGGTCGGCCGCGAGGTTGACGAATGCAACAGGCGGCAGTCCGAAGACGCTGAGCTGCTCGAGGCCGAGGCGGAGCAAGCCTGACTCCTTCCCACGCTACGGGGGCTTGTACCGGATGGCTGCCCGACTATCCGCTCCCGCGTGGCGAGCCTCAAGGATAACAGGGGATATTGGCCATTTGCAAAATAGCTGATGTCGAAAATAGGACGGAGACTGAATGTCGCACAGCCGCGGCTCGGTCGGCCCGGGCGGGCGGGGAGCGGCACCACCGACCCCGCCCGCTTCGCAGCATCGAGGACACCTCCTCACGGAGCATCAGTCTCCGAAGTTCACCCGCACGCGAATGCCGTACATCCGCGGTGGCCCGAGATACCCGGCGGCGATGCCGAATATGGAGTTGTAAAGCTGCGTGAGATTGTCGTAGTAGCGCCTATCCGTCAGGTTCGTGCCGTAGAGCTGCGCATCGAAGCGGCTGCCCATGATGCCGCGCCAATTCAGACTTGCGCCCAGCAGGCCGTAACCGGGCACGAAATCGTAGGGTGAGGCCGTCGCGTTGGTAAGCATCGCGGACGTGTAGGTATAGTTGGCTCCAACCGTCACCCGGCCGGTCCCCTGGGCCAGCGGCAGCCCGTAGCTGAGTGCGGCGGAGGCCTTGTTCTTCGGCGCGAAGGGCAGCGGACCGCCCACCACCGCGGGATACTCGACGATGTAACCCGGCGGAGGGGCGCCGATGTGCGCCGAGATGAGCTTCGTATTCAGATAGGCGTAGCTCAAGGAGGCGAGCACATGGCGGATCGGCTCGACCGTGGTTTCAACCTCGAGACCCCAGATGTGCGACTTGCCTGCGTTGATGACGCCGCTCTCCGGCTGTCCCCCGCTCGTGCTGATGGGGCTGAAGCCGGCGAGGAGTTGCTCGTTGGTGAAATCGTCATAGAACCCCGTCACGTCGAAGCTGCCGCTGACTCGGCTCGAGAAGCTCCACTTCTCGCCGAGCTCGTAATCGTTGACGTGCTCGGGGCCGTAGATGTGATAGGGATCGCTCACGAACGTGGCGACGCTGCCCTCACGATAGCCGCGCGCATACTTGGCGAAGACCAGCAGATTCCGTGTCGGCGTGTAGTCGAAGTCGAGGAGCCACGTCGGCGCGCTCGAGTCCTGCGAGAACTGCTGGGTGCACCCCGTCGCGAGCGCAGACGGCGGCAGCAGCGGACTCGCGCAGAAAGTGAAGATGGGAGTTCCAGGAACGGATGGAGTGAAGGCGTAGTCGGTCTGGTGAACCGTGGCGGTGGTGTTGTCCCACGTGTATCTGACGCCGCCCGTGACATTGAAGTGCGGCAGAAGCTTGTAGGTGCCCTGGGCGTAGGCGGCGTGGTCGTTGAAGTGGACGGCCGAGAGATTCCTGTCGATGATTCCGCCTCCTGAGCAGGTGAACGTGGCGACGTCCGTGCAGCTGAGGAAGTTGGCCGAGAGCGTGCCGGTCGGGTCGCCGAGCGGGCTGCTGCGCTCGATATAGCCGCCGCCCTGCCAGGTGAGCCCGTCGTGGAACAGCGCTCCGCGCAGCTGCAGCTCATCGCTCCAGGTGTATTCGTCGGTGGTCTTCCAGCCGGGGACGATCGAAGGATTGGAGTCGCTGGAGTAGAGCTGAATGTTGCCCACGGGGGAGGGAATGGTGAACGCTCCGAAGAGCGAGCTGTCGAGAGAAGTGATCAGCCGGCCATAATTGGCGATGTTCTTCACGGTCAGGTAATCCGATGCGTGCCAGGTCGTGCTATTGACGACCTGATACTGCTTCAGGTACGACTCGGGCGAGGGCATCTGGTTGGCGACCGCGTACGGGCCCTTGGCCTGCTGGTAGCCGAGCTGCGGTGCGCACAGCGTCGGCCCGACGGTGAGCGGACTCGGATTGCATGCGAACAGCTGCGGCAGTACTCCGTTGTCGATCGACCGGTTGTAGCTTGCGACGGTGTAGTTCTCGACGCTGTTCGTTACGTCCGCGGCTACGCCGAGGCGGATCGCGGTGTAATCCAGGTTGCCGAAGTGGCGCGGTCCGACGCCCGAAATGTTATCCAGGTATCCGTTTCGTCCGCCGTGGTTCACGCCCAGACGCACGCGCACGCGGCTCGTCACTGGCAGGTTCAGCACCGCCTGGACCTGGTTCTGTCCGTAATTGCCGAACCCGCCCTGTACGTAGCCTGCGAACTGCGATGTGGGCCTCCTTGGCACCAGCAGCACGGCACCGCCGTCGGTGTTGCGGCCGAAGAGCGTGCCCTGTGGGCCCTTCAGCACCTCGACGTTCTGCAAGTCGAAGAAGGTACCCGGGGCCACGCCCGCTCCCGTGGGCTCGCTGACGTCGCCGCCCCGGGGCACGACGGCGTCCGCGAAGTACACGGCCACGGCGGGGGTGGTCTGCAGGGCCTGCTGGAAGCCGCGGATGGAGAACGACGTCGCCTCGCTCCCCCAGGAATTGTCCACTGACAGGCCGGGGACGGCCTGTGCCAGTTCGCTGGAGGTGGTGATGTTGCGATTGGCCAGCTCGCCCTGGTTGAGGACGGTCATCGAGATCGGTACGTCCTGCGCCCGCTGCTGAATTCGCTGGGCGGTCACGATGATCTCGTTCAGTCCGATCGCGCTCTCCTGCGAGGCAGGCGCAGGCTGCTGGGCCTGCTGGGCGTGCGCCCCCGCTGCCAGCGCCAATGCCACGGCCGCCGGAATGAGTCGCGTTGAATGAAGAATCTTGCTGTTCACTGGATGCCCCTCGATTTCTGCTCGTCAGTGCCTGGTGGATCTGTCGATCGGAGATTTGACTCAAGGAACGGGTGGCGTAACGGCCGGTCCGGCTATCTTGGCGATGACTTCCTTGCCGATGCGCTCGGCGCTGTCGCACCAGGCGGCCCGGGAAGTGCCGCGAACGGTGACGGCCGCGGTCGTGACACCGATCTCTCGATAGCGACCGAGGCGGTCCACGAGTTCCGGGTCGGACAGGGTTTCTCTCGGGGCGTTGACGCCGCCCAGCACCACTTCCGGAAGGTCCTTCCGGCCGACTTGCGCGCAGTATTCACGCATGTAGTCGATGCCCGTGGCGAGATCGTCTGCGCCGCGCATCGCTGCCGTGCGTACGGTCTCGATGCGCGGCCCTGAATTAGGCGTGAAAAATGGATTCCAACCGTCGCACAGATCGACGACGCGGCGGATGGCGCGTCTGGTGTTGCCGCCTCCATAGATCGGCAGACGATCTTGCGCGGGGCCCGGAATGATTCGATTGCCGAAGGCGACATAGTGGCTGCCTTCGAACCTGAACTCCTCGCCGGTCAGTGACGCACGCAGGGCGCGGATGTACTCATCCATGAGCTCATTCCGTCTTTCGAAGTCGACGCCCATGGCACGGTACTCACCCTTGAGATATCCCGCGCCGACGCTGAGCGCGACCCGTCCACCCGAGAAGCAGTCCAGCGTGGCCACATCGCGCGCCACCCCGAACGGGTTGCGATAAGGCAGAACGAGAATGCCGGTTTGAAGCCGCAGCCGCGTCGTGCTCGAAGCCAGCATGGCGAGGATGACGAAGGGACCCTGGGCGTAGTGTCCGCCAGCGTCCAGCCAGCGCCCGGTCGGACAAGGATGATCGGTGACCAGTCCCGCATTGAAACCTGCGCGCTCGGCGGCCCTGCCGATCTCGGCTACCGCCTCGACCGTGGTGAATTCGCCGCGAGGCTCGACCTGCTCGAATGGCAGGGGAACGTTGATCTTCATGTCCGGGTGCGCTCGTTCAGTCCAGGCTGATTCCCAGTTGCTCCATCTCACGCTCGGCCCAGAAGAGTCTCCCCGTGTACTCCATGGGACTTTCGCATGCCGAGAAATAGACGATCATCCGGGAGGGAACGGTGGTTGGGACGGCAAGCTTGTCGTCGAGGCCGCGATCTTTGGTGCGGATGGCGACGAGCTCGGTGGCGACCAGTCCCGGGTTCATGCCTATCACCGCGATGTTCTTTTTCGCGAGCTCGGGCGCGATCGTGTTTCCGAGCCGGTCCAACGCCCGCTTGCTCGAGTAGTAGCCGGGCACTGCGAGGCTGAAATCACCGATGGATTGCAGCTTGCGCGGCTCCTCGGGCAAGCGGAAGACCTCGGCGCATCCGGTCGTGATGTTGATGATGCGGCCGCCCCCCCGGGCTTCCATGATCGGCACGGCAAGCTGGATCAGGGTGAACGGAGCGTGGAGGTTGACATCGAACTGGTAGAGCCACTCGGCGCGAGTCAGCTCGAGAAAGCGCTTGGACCACATATCGCCATACGTGGCGGCGGCATTGTTGACCAGTATGTCGACACCCCCGAATCTATCGGTGGCGGAGCGGATGAGTCGTTTGAGGTCATCTTCGCGGGCGAGGTCTATCTGCAGCGCGAGCGCCTCGCCGCCGTGCTGCTCGATCCGACCCAGGGTGTCGCCGAGCGTTCCGGGAAGCGTGTTGCCCGGCTCGACGGAGCGGGCGGCCAGGACGACCTTGGCGCCGCGCCTGGCGAAGTCCTGCGCCGCCTGCTTGCCGATTCCGCGGCTCGCGCCCGTGATGATCGCGACTTTGCCCGTCAGGTCCAATTCTCTCTGCCGGAGTATGGGGGGGGCTGGTGGGGGATTCACCGCTCGTGACGGGTTTTCCGGTGAACACTTCGCGATTGCGGTCGATTGAGCTCGTCATGGGGAGACCTTCCTAAATGGAGGGTGGGGCTGAGTGATGGGGCGAGGCGCGGCCGGGATCTAATTGCGCGAGACCGGTTCCCTTGCGGGTGTCGCATGTGCGCGGATGGCCTGCGCCCGGCCATCCACGATCGAGCGCTGGCGGGCGCGCTCCCGGTTCTGCGGGCCACCGGCGATCCACACGGGTCCCTCGGCGATGTGGTCGAGTGCCTCCTGGGCCACGAGGTCCGCGTGCGCCGCGGTAGCGAGGTCGTAGCCCAGGCGTGCCATGGCCGGCGTTGCGGTGAAGCCGAGGCACAGGTGCAGGACGTCGACTCCCATCGGGCCACATTCGGCCCAGAGGGCTTCGCTGAACACCCGGCTGAAGGCCTTCGCGCCGGTGTAGGGTGCCAAGGAGGGCGCGCCCATGTATCCGGAAAGGGAGCCTGCCAGTACGATGCCGCCGCGACCCCGGTGGCACATTGCGGCGCCGTAATGGTGAGCGAATTCGCTCTGGCCGACCACGGTGACAGCGATCACCGACCGGTATACGGAAGGATCCAGCTCCACGAAGTTTCCCCGCGTGCTGTTGGCGCCGGCGTTGTAGATGAGGAGCCCGACCTCGATGTCGTCGGTTACAGCCCGAACGCGTTGCAGAGCGTTGGAGGCGCCCATGTCGACGGATGCGATTCTGACCTCGGCAGAGCGGGTCCTCAGCTCGTCCGCGAGCTCTTCAAGGGGGCGCAGCTTGCGCGCAACCAGAACGAGCCTGAGCCCGCACGCCGCGAGCTTGCGCGCGAATGCCGCTCCTACGCCCTCGGAACCGCCGACGACCAGCGCCCAAGGGCCGTACTTCTCGAGATTCACGGACAGGTCTTCCCCTCTGAGATCGCAAGCCACGGTATGAGCTCATTTTGAGTGTGAGGACATCCTTCGCCGTGAGCGTCAGGGCGAGCACACCCACTGGCATCGCCGGAAAGTAACTTCGGAGGATCGGCGGGAGCAATATGCGGTGAGCCGGATCTGCGGGCCTCGAAAGGAAGATCGTCCTTTTTTCTTGCTCATCGTCCCAGATGCGACTGGGTCGCGCGGGTCCCAGCGTGGAATGCCGCTCGGACGCCCGTGCCGGCGCCCGATTTGCCTGACAGGGCTCGATCATGTCATGGTGGCACCCTCGGGCGGGTCTCATGAATCGGGTTCCTTATGCGAGCAGGGGCGGGGCCGTTCTCGTCAAGTGTCGTCTACAGTGGCTTGAGGTCTCGAGCCGCAGCGGATTCATCAGCGTCTGCAAGGGTGCGTCGCGGCGAAGCGATCGAGCGCAAGCGGAGTCCTGCTGCCGGAGGCGCCGCCAATGCGTGACCTGACCGTGCGCTCGAAACTGGAAACGGGCCCGGGCTCGGCGGGCGACTGGGTGAGCATCGAAAGCTCGCTGACCGACGCCGTGGAAACCTGCACCACGGAGAGCTCGCTGCAGTTCGACGGCGGCTGGGTGGAAGTACGGCGATACAGGCTGTTACGACCGGCCGAGAGCGTCTGGGCGACCAGCCGCTCGTCATACTTCTTCGACCTTTCTCTGGCGCCCCGGCCGCCGGCCAGGGGCACTCTCCTCGGCCTCGGATCGCATGAGGCGCCGGACATATTGAGCCGAATCATGATCGTGCCTCCGGGGCAGAAGGTACGTTCCGGCTCCCGCGCCGGACATTTCCGGTCGATGCGTTGCGTGTTGGATGCGGACTTGATCGACGGAATCCTGCAGGGTAGAGCCCGATGGAGCGAGCCATCCCTGCGTCAGGCCTTCAGCCTGAGCGGCGGGGAGATCGAGTGGCTCCTGCGCAGAATGTATCAGGAGGTGCGCAGGGGCGGCTTCGCGTCAAACGTGGCGGCGGCGGCTCTCGCGCGCACGCTCTCGGTGGAATTGATCCGGCGGTTCCGGCTGAATTGCGCCGAGACCGGTCAGGGACGACGTCCCGACGCCGGCGGGCTGGCGCCCTGGAGAATGCGCCTGCTGCGTGAGCGAGTCCAGGCGGATGGCCCGGTACCCGGGCTTGCTGAGCTCGCGGACCTTTGCTGCCTCACGGAGCGCCATCTGAACCGCGCTTTCAAGCGGGAGACGGGCCAGACGTTGGGTAAGTTCGTCAAAGCGGCGATGGTCGAGCGCGCCCGCTTCCTGCTTACCGATACGAACATGCCCGTCAAGGAAATCGCGCGCAAGCTCGGATTCGCCACTTCGGGCAGCTTCGCGCACGCGTTTCGTGGCGGTACCGGATTCTTGCCGAGCGAGGTGCGAGGCCATCAGGACAGCGGCACCGGTCCGTCTCGGAGACGAGCGCTGCGCTCGAGCGGCTCCGGGGCGATGTAGAGCTAAGCTCGAGGCCAGACGGCGAGCAACGCGCGCAGGACGGCGACCAGCGCCAGCGGCCGATCCAACATGATGTGGTGGTAGCAATCCGGAATGACGATACGCGGCACGTCCGTCGAGAGGGGAGATGGCGCAGGCCGAAGCACTACGTGCGACCGATCGCCCATCACGTGCAAGATCGGAATGTCCACGGCGAGAGGGGCGGCAGGGTAGGGACCCTGCTCGAGCCCGCGCCGCAGTTTCGGTAACATGTCCGGATCGCGCCGCCAGATCCAGCGCGGGCGGCCGTCCGGCGCCGAGCTCTGCCTGAGTCCCATGCGCGCGACGTAATCGACCAGCGCCGGCTCTCTCACCGGCTGGGGTGGCATCAAGCGGAACCGGCTGACGGCGGCGGCCTCGCTGTCATGAGCGCGCTCGCGGCGCGGGTGATCGCGCGTGGGCTCCGGGGAGCCCATTGCCGGTCCCCGAAAGCTGGTATCCACCAGCACCAAGCCGCGCATCCTCTGCGGGTGATGGACCGCCGCGTGAAAAAGATGCGCTCCGCCCATCGAGTGGCCTATGTACACAGGCATCCCGGCATCCCAGAGGCCGGCTGCACGCGCGCATGCTGCGGCATCATCATCGAAATCGGCGCTGGAGTACCGGTCACGCCATTGCGAGCCGCCGCTGCCGGGAAGGGACATTGCAGCGACGCGATAGCTTTCTGCGAGAAGCGGCGCCGTCCAGGCCCACCAATGGGCATGAGCCCCTGCCCCGTGTACCAGCAGAACCCCGGGATTTCCGCGCTCACCCCATATCAGCACCTCGACGTCGGTTTGATGAGAGCGTACGAGCATCGCCTGCGGCGCCCGAGCGATCGCTTCATGGAACCACGCGGGAGCAGGGGGGCGGGCACCGCCAAGAGGGGCAAGCGGCCCGGGAGTATCGGTCACGGTGGCGGGCGATGTCGTCTCCATCGCGGAAAATTAGCGCACGACGATACGCATGGACAACATGCGGTCAGTCCGCCGCACGCGTCCGGCGGCAGAGTAGTCCTTTTTTCTTGCTATACGTCCTGAGCCTGACTTGCAAGCCTCGCCGGGCGGCCGACTGGCGAGCACATGCGCCGGGAGCAACAGCGGGTGTCGCCCCTGTTCCTCAGGACGGGCCCGCCTCCCGGGTCCGGCAGCGGCCGCAGAGGCCGGTGAGCTCGACGATGCGCTGATCGAGGGCGAATCCGAGGCGATCTCCGAGCCGCTCCGTGGCGGCGGCGAGCCGCGCATCCTCGGCCTCGATGACCTCGCCGCAGCTGCGGCAGATGAGGAACTGCACGCGGTGGGGGGCTTGCGGATGGCGGCACAGGATGAAGGATCGCTTCGATTCCAACCGGTGCACCACGCCGAGCTCCATCAGGAAATCGAGCGTCCGGTAAATGCTCGCCGCCGTCGCACGGCCATCCTCGGGCCGCAGCCGCTCGAGCAACTCGTACGCGGAAAGCGCCCGGTCCGCGGCCAGGAGCTGTCTCACTACGGCACGGCGCTGCCGCGTCAGCCGCTGGCCGCGCTCGCGGCAAAGCGTCTCGAGTCGGTGCAGCGCAGCGGGTAGATCCTCCGGGGCCGCTCTCCCTTTGATCGACTTTCGCATCATATGGCGGCCGCGGCGCGCGGGCTGGAGGGTGCAGGCGCGAATCGGCGGTAGATTCTGCCGCCCGCATAGGACAGCGCCCCGAGCGCACCGACGAAAAATCCGACCGGCCAGTTTGAAAGATAGGAGAGTGCGATGGCGCTCCACACCGTGGCGAGCGCCAGCCCGACCGACAGCAGGACCGCCGAGCGCGGCTCGTCTGTGAGCGCCCGCGCGCACGATGCGGGGCCGACCATGAGGCTGAACACCATCAGCGCGCCGACGACTGGCAGGACGATCGCTGTCGAGAGAGCCACGACGCCGAGGAAAGCGAGCTCCATGCGGCGGCTCGAGCCGCCCGCAGCCTGACAGAGCTCAGGGGAGATCGAGTCGAGCAACAGCGGCCGGAACAGGATTCCTATCGTCACGACCGCAGTGATGCTCAGGGCGGCAACCGATATCATGGCGCCCTCGCTGACGCCGAGAATCTCGCCGAACAGCAGGGAGTAGACTTGTTGCGGGTACTGCCTCGTCATGCTCAGAAAGAGGGTGCCGAGGGCGAGCGAGACGGCGAGCCACAGTGCGGTCGCCACGTCGCGGCGCTCCCGACGCGCCAGGTGGCTGATGCCTAGCGCTCCGAGGACGGAGAACGTCACGAGGCCGACGAGCTCGTTCACGCCGAGGAGGCTCGCGGCGGCCGCTCCGGGGAAAGCGCCCAGGGGCAGGACATGCGCGGCAAAGGCCGCGCGGCGGATGACGACGAAAAAGCCCACGACACCGGCAACGATGGCCACCAACGTCCCGGCGACCCAGGTGTTCGTCATGAATCCCGTGAACATGCTCAATCCTGCGCGCACCCGGCGTGGTGTCCGGTGGCGTGTCCTGCAGTGCGGACCGCACGCGATCGCGGTGCCACGTTGACTCCTACATACCCGAGAAAGACCAGAGAGACGATGAAGAAGCTTACCGGCCAGCCGTGGCCGGGAGTCCAGTAATAGCTGTCGTAGGCGAGAAGAATTCCGCCCCAGACGGCGCTCAGCCCGAGCAGCGCCGCCAGCGCCATCGCGAGGCCGGGCCTGTCCACGAGGCGCAGCGCGGTGGCGGCGGGCCCGATGATCAAAGCAGGCGAGAGGATGGCACCGACGGTCATCGCCGATAGAGAGACCGCGAGTGCAAGCGCCAGTGCGTGAGCGAATCCCAGCAGGCGCACCCTGATGCCCTGCGCCGTGGCGAGCTCCGCCGAAAGCGAGCTCAGGAGCAGCGGTCGATAGAGCGTGACAGTCGTCACGACCGCTATTGCGCCGGCAATGCCCGCGGGAAGAGCGATCGAGAGCGGAAGGGTGAACATCGACCCGAACAGGATCGCGACCACCGCGCCGCTCGCGCTGCCGGATGTGGTGTCGAAATAGAGAAACAATGCCGTGAGCGCCAATCCGGCACCCAGCACCACACCCGTGACGAGGTCGCGCTCGCGCGCATCCTGGACGTCAGCCCACTCCATGCTGGCGGCCGCAAGGACGCCCAGGCCGATAAAGCCGAGCACGGGGCTCACGCCGAGCAGGTAGGACGCCGAGCCACCGGCGCTGCTGACATCTCCAAGAGCGTGGGCCGCAAATGACTGACCCCGCATTACGGCGAAGATACCCACGACGGCCGAGGCCACAGCGGTCCCCCCTCCGACGAGCAAGGCGGTGCGGACCGGAGCGTTGGCGAAGAACCCGGGCGAGAAGATCAGACCAAGGAGCATATGCATGCCCGTCACGGAATCTCCGCGGTGTGGACCGGATCCTTGGCGATCGCGGCGTGGATCTCATCTGGAGCCCCCGCGGCGATGACGACGACTCGGCCGTGCACGCGCACGACATCGATGTGGTAGCCGTAAAGCTGGCTGAGGACCTCGGTTCGCACGATCTCCTCGGGTTTGCCCGCAGCGGCGCAGCCGTTGGCAAGATAGACGATGCGATCCATGGCTGAAAGCAGCGGGTTCATGTCGTGGGCGGAGAGGAGCACCGCGGTGTGGTAGTCGGTCGCCAGCCGGCGAAGCAGTACGACGATCTCTGCTGTGCTGCGGACGTCGAGGTTGGCCAGCGGCTCATCCAGAAGGAGCAAGCTCGGACGCCGGACCAGCGCATGGGCGATCAATACACGCTGCTGCTGCCCACCGGAGAGATCGCCGATCCGGCGATCGGCGAAGTCCGCGACGCCGACGGCGCTTAGCATCTGGTCGATGCGGGCACGGTGCGCGCGCGAAGTCAGAGGCAAACCCAGCCTGCCGCCATCGAGGCCGAGCGAGACTACGTCCCGTGCGCGCAAGGGCAAGCTCGGATCGAGCGAGATCCGCTGCGGAACGTAGCCGATGCCAGTCGCGCCATCGCGCTCGGCTGGCCTTGCAACACTGACCGCGCCCGCCTCCGGTCGCACGAGCCCGAGGATGGTCTTGAGCAGTGTGGTCTTGCCCGAGCCGTTGGCGCCGATGAGTGCGCAGAATTCCCCCGGCGCCAGCTTGAAGTGAATGTCCCGGAGCACGCTACGGCCGGACAGGGCGACGCTCACATGATCGACGAGCAGCACCTCGGAGCCGGTCTTCATCGGGCCGAGGCTCGGCTTCCAAGCCTTGCCGTCGAGAGTCCGCGGGTCACCGCTCGAATCACTGCCTCGGTTTCCGCCTGCATCCATGTCTGATAATCGTATCCCGGAGCGGGCATGGTCTCGTAAACACCAACGACGGGGATTCCGCTCTTCCTGGCGAGGTCGAGAAACGATTCCGTGAGTGGGTCCGTCACCTGACGGTTGTAGACGAGCACCCTGACGCGGCGTCCACTCAACAGCGCTTCCTCCGTTGCCACGTCCTGCGGTGAAGGATCATTGCCGTTCATGATGGCGAGTTGCAGGCCGGGTGGCGTCAGAATGTCGCAGCCGGCGGCCTCCAGCATGCCGTTCGCGACCGGCTCGGTCACTGCGACCGGGGTCTTCGGGTGCTTCCTGGCGAAATCGGCGAGTGTTCTTCTCCACGGCACGAGCGATGCCTCGAAGTTGCGCTCCTCGGCCGTGAAATAGGCGCTCCGCGACGGCTCGATGGCCGATAACGCCGCCGCGATCGCTCGCGCCACGGGCGCCATGGTCTTCGGGTCGTACCAGAGGTGAGGGTTGGCCGTGTCCTTGGGAAGACCGAGCACGCGGCGCACCTCGAGTACCTTGCGCCGCGGGCTCGGCGCGGCTGCGATGATCTTATCGACCCAGGAATCGTAGCCCAATCCGTTCACGACGATCAGATCGGCGGAAGCGATCTCGCGTGCTATGGAGGGGCTGGCCTCGTACTCGTGCGGGTCGGTGTTCGGGTTCGTCTCGATCGCGCTCACGCTGACATACGGACCCGCGATCTGCGTGATGACATTGGCGTACTGGCTCTCGAGGCCGATGGCGCTCACGCCACGTCCCTTGACGGTGCGGCTGCATCCGGCCGATGCGGCGGCGAGCGTGGTCGCAAGCCCCACGATCAGCCATCGGCGCCAGAGCAGGCAGCGCATTCGCATCGGGGTCTCGGTGTGGGTCGGGCACCTGATGATACTTTGTATCAATTCCGCCATCCAGGAGGGGACGGCGGCTCCTGCGAAGGGAGCCTTCGCCTCGGGCGGGTCAGCGCACGATTCCGGCCGGTGTCCGGATAGTGGTGAAGCCGTACCCGGCCTCGGCCGGGATGAAGATGTGGCTGTCGCCGTCCATCGAGACGCGCTTGGGGTGGATCGGATCGAGGGGACGGCCCGCGAGAGCGCAGAGTAGCGCTGCCACGTCACGGTGGCCGATGAGCAGGCTCAGGTTTGCGAAAGTCACGGGCACGATCAGCGCCTGATTCGTCTCGCGAAGCGCGAGCGCCGCATCCGGGCGAATCCAGCAGGAATCCACCAGCTCGCGACCGTCGTGCACACCCTCTTGTCCCGCCGGTGCGCGGAGCATGAAGAACGCGGTGTCGAACCGTCTCGGTGATCCGGCCGGGGTGACCCAATTGGCGAGCGGCTGCAGCCGCTCGACATCGGCCGTGAGGCCTTCGCGCGCCAGCAGCTCCCCGAACCCGATCTCTCCCGCAGCCACTGCCGTCCGCCACCTGTGCGCGAGCTCCGCCGCGCGCAGGGGCGCTACGGGGTCACCCGTGCGCACGTCGCAGGCGGCGAGGATTGCCGCCTCCTCGAACAGCTCGCGCAGGCCCGCCATCCGGCGCGCTTGCCCGAAGACGGCTGTATCTCCATCCAGACCGTCCGTCGTCTCGACGCGACCGCCCGGAAACACCAGGGCACCGGCCATGAAGCTAACACTGTCGCTCCGCCGGACCATCAGGACCTCCGGTCCACCCGAGGTGTCGCGCAGGGTGATCACCGTCGAGGCCGATCGCGGTGGCACCGGTGCTTCCGGGGCGGGGCTGATCTGCTCCAAGGCCATATCTCCCATCGTTTCGTAGCCAGTATCGGCTACACGCGCGGCACTATCAACCGGCTCGCGCCGCCGTGAGCCCGCGGTGTCTCCGTGCCGTGAGCGTTCTTCTTGCCTCGCAAGCGCCTTTGGCGAGAGACTGGGCGCTCATCCAATCCGAAGGAGTCGCTCGTGACGTTGAGACCCGATCCGAAGCCGCGGATGCCGCCGGTCAGTGAGGAGGACCTCAACGATGACATGCGTGCGTTTCTCAAGCGGTGGACCGGCGGGATCTTCAAGGATGCCGGCCGCAATCCGGTGCTGCTGACATTCGCCCGTCATCCGAAGCTCGCGGAGCTTTTCTCGCAGCTCAATATTCATCTGCTCACGACGAGCACGCTGCCGGTGAAGCAGCGGCAGATCGCTATCATGCGTACTGCCTGGCTCTGCAAGGCGACCTACATGTGGTCGAGTCACCTCAATACGAGCATTCGCTGTGGGCTGGATCCCGAGATGTTCCGACCGATCCAGGTCGGTGCGGTAGATCCTTATTTCACGGATTTCGAGCGCAGCGTCATGCGCGCGACCGAGGAGCTGGTCCGGGACAAGGAAATCGGCGGTGCCAGCTGGAAAGCGTTGAAGGCAGAATGGAGCGACCAGCAGATGCTGGATTTCCTGTTCACGATCGGCGCTTATGTGACCGTCGCAGGGGTTATGCGTTCAACGGGTGTGCAGCGGATGCCTGAGCTGTTGGAACTCGCTCAACGTTACGGCGCGCCTTGAGAGATGCTCGCGGGGAACTCCCGCGCGGCGCTCGGGCCAAGAGTGCGAGTCTCGTTTCTGATTAATTATTCTTTTTATATTCAATGAGATACAGGGTTATTCGCCTGATGAATCGAGGCGGCGATCTGGCTTCGTCGTCGATGATGCTCCGGCGCAATGCCCCCTAGAGTGGAAGGGCAAAGAACCCACATGCTGCGACGCGAATTTCTTCAGAGCGCGCTGACCGTCGGTGCCGGCGCGATCAGCTGGATGCTGGTGCCGCCGCTTGCGGCACAGGCTGCGGACCGCGAGCAGGTCGACGTCACCCTGGTCGGCCGGCCATATGAGTTTCCGCCCGACACCGGAGCTCGCTTTCAGGGGCTGGCCTACAACGGCCGCGTGCCCGGGCAGCTGCTGCGCGTGCGGTATGGACAGACTTTTCGCGCGCGCTATCTCAACCGTACGGGAGCTCCGAGCACGATCCATTGGCACGGCATGATCCTTCCAAACGACATGGATGGTGTGCCGAACGTCACTCAGAAGCCCGTCCCGGACGGGGGCGAGTTCGTCTATACCTTCAAGCCGGATCCCCCCGGGTTTCGCTGGTATCACTCGCATGCGGGCGATCAGATCGCGCTCGGACTGTTCGGGCCTTTTCTGGTGGAGGACCCGAGCGAGCCGCGGGCGGATGTCGAAGCCGTGCTGGTGCTGCACGATGTGCCGGACATGAACAGCGTCCGGGCTGCGCTGGCCGGCAGGAGCACCGCGCCGATGGATGTCCCTCCTGGAGTCGGTGCAATGGCCGGAATGCGCTCCGGGCGGGGCATGGCTTCCGTGTCCTCCATGCGGGGCATGTCGTCCTCCGCGCGGAGCATGTCCAACATGTCCTCCATGCCGGAGATGACGAGCGGGATGACGATGGGCGACGAGGTTGCCTATCTTTCACATTGCGTAAGTGGCGCGGCTTATCCCCACACACGTCCGCTTGTCGTCCGGGTGGGACAGACTGTGCGGCTGCGTATTCTGAATGCCAGTCCCACGTTGACGCACTACGTACGGCTGGCGGGTCACCGGCTGAAGATCACCCACAGCGACGGAAATCCGCTGCCTCGTGCCGTTACGGTGGATGCGCTCCGGATAGGCGTCGCGGAGCGCTATGACGCGTGGTTCCAAGTCACCAGACCCGGTGCTTGGCTGCTGCAGAGCCTGATGGCCGACACGCATGACCGGCGCCAGGCGGTGCTCATTCGCACTCCGGACGCGTCGGGCCTGGAGGCAGAGCTTCCGCCCGCCACACTGCAGGGCGCGGTCTGCTTCGATTATCGGCTCGCCGGCGGGGTCGAGGCTCGGCCGGGGGCCGACCTGGCCGATCGTCACGGTCAGGCCAATGTACGTGTCGATTTCACGCTTGGCGGGGGCAGGCCCGGTGACCGGCGCTGGACCATTGACGGCAGGACGTGGCCAAGCACGCCGAAGGTCAGAGTGCGGCCGAACGATCACGTGTTGATCCGTTTCCGCAATCCCACCGACATGGACCATCCCATGCACCTGCACGGTCACGTGTTCGATCTCGTCGAGGTCTCCGGCGCGCGCCTCAGGAACCCGCTGCGCAAAGACACGTCTCTGGTCCCGGCGTATGGCACGGCCACCTGGCGGTTCGTCGCGAACGCACCGCCCGGACGCTGGCTGCTGCATTGCCACGACCTGATACACATGATCGACGGCATGGTGACCGAGGTCGATTACATCTAGTAGCTGGCGGTACCCTCGTGCTTGCGCGAGCTCCTTTCCGAGATTGCCGCTCGGGTATCCAAGCGGTCTGCAGTCCCTTCCAGACGGCGCCGTCCTCATGCCTGTCTGCGCGATAGAGGATCTCTATCGAGTCGATAGCTTGGTCTGAATTTACCGGTGCCACGACTTGCTCTAGAGTCCTCTCCCATGCTGGTCAACGAGGAAAACCCATGTCGACAGAGTTGAAATGTCCGGTCGTGCACGGGGCCACGAATCTCGCCATGAGATCGAACCGCGACTGGTGGCCGAAGCAGCTGAACCTGCGGATCTTGCGTCAGAACTCACCTCTGTCGAACCCCTTCGGGGGCGACTTCGATTACGCCGAGGAGTTCAAGAAGCTCGATCTCGAAGCGTTGAAGAAGGATCTCCACGCGCTCATGACGGACAGCCAGGACTGGTGGCCGGCGGATTTCGGCCATTACGGCGGCCTCATGATCCGGATGGCCTGGCATGCCGCGGGCACCTACCGCATCGGCGACGGTCGGGGCGGCGCGGGGACGGCCCAGCAGCGCTTCGCGCCGCTCAATTCCTGGCCGGACAACGCGAATCTCGACAAGGCGCGGCGCCTGTTGTGGCCCATCAAGCAGAAATATGGCCGCAAGATCTCCTGGGGTGATCTGATGATTCTCGCCGGTAACGTCGCCCTGGAGTCGATGGGCTTCAAGACTTTCGGCTTCGGGGGCGGGCGTGTCGATGCGTGGGAGCCGGACGAATCGGTCTACTGGGGCACGGAGAACACCTGGCTCGGCGACAAGCGCTACACGGGCGAGCGGCAACTCGAGAACCCGCTCGCCGCCGTACAGATGGGTCTCATCTACGTCAATCCGGAGGGTCCGAACGGCAAGCCGGATCCGGCCGCCGCGGCGCTCGACATTCGCGAGACCTTCAGGCGCATGGCGATGAACGACGAGGAAACGGTTGCGCTCATCGCCGGAGGACACTCCTTCGGCAAGGCGCACGGAGCGGGCGATCCGAAGGGGGTCGGCCCCGAGCCCGAGGCAGCCCCCATCGAGCAGATGGGTTTCGGCTGGAAGAGCGGCTATGGTACGGGGAAGGGCAAGGACGCCATCACGGGTGGCCCGGAAGTCACCTGGACGCAGACACCGACGAGATGGAGCAATCAGTTCTTCGAGAATCTCTTCGGCTTCGAATGGGAGCTGACCAAGAGTCCGGCGGGTGCCTATCAGTATCGCGCGAAAGGCGCAGCGACACCGATCCCGGACGCGTTCGATGTCTCCAGGCGTCACGCGCCCACCATGCTCGTCACGGACGTTGCGCTGCGAGTCGATCCGGCCTACGAGAAGATCTCCCGGCGCTTCCTCCAGCATCCAGATGAGTTCGCGAATGCCTTTGCGCGCGCGTGGTTCAAGCTCACCCATCGTGACATGGGACCGCGATCCCGCTATCTGGGTCCGGAGGTCCCAGCAGAGGAGTTGACCTGGCAAGATCCTCTGCCGCCTGTCGATCACCCGCTGGTGGATGAAAAGGACAGTGCCGCTCTGAGGGCAAACATTCTCGCATCGGGACTTTCCATCATGGAGCTCGTCGGCACGGCCTGGGCGTCGGCGTCGACGTTCCGTGGGTCCGACAAGCGCGGTGGGGCAAACGGGGCGCGCATCCGCCTCGCGCCGCAGAAGGATTGGGAGGCCAACCAGCCTGAGCAGCTCGCAAAGGTGTTGCGCCGCCTCGTGGCGATCCAAGAGGCCTTCAATGCTGCGCAGTCTGGCGGCAAGCGAGTCTCGCTTGCGGATCTCATCGTGCTCGGGGGCTCTGCCGCCATCGAGCAGGCGGCAAGAACCGCAGGGCACGCGGTGACGTTGCCCTTTGCGCCGGGGCGCACTGATGCCTCACCGGAGCAGACGGACTCGCAGTCCTTTTCGTATCTCGAGCCGTGTGCGGATGGCTTCCGCAACTACCTCAAAGGCAACTATGCCGTGCCTGCCGAGGAGCTCCTGATCGACAAGGCGCAGCTGCTCACATTGACGGCGCCGGAGATGACCGTATTGGTAGGAGGCCTTCGGGTGCTGGGCGCGACCCACGGCAACTCGCAGCACGGCGTCTTCACGAAGCGTCCTCAGGCGCTGACCAACGACTTCTTCGCGAATCTCCTCGACATGGAAATCGAATGGAAGGCGACTGCGGATGAGAATGTCTTCGAGGGACGCGACCGCGCCAGCGGCAAGCTGAAGTGGACCGGCACGCGTGTCGACCTCATCTTCGGCTCGAGCTCGGAGCTGCGCGCCATCGCCGAAGTCTATGGGTCCGCCGATGCGCAGGCAAAGTTCGTGGCCGATTTCGTAGCGGCGTGGACCAAGGTGATGTGCCTCGATCGTTTCGACCTCCGGTAATTCCCCAAACCACTTGCGGCCAGGCACGCTGCGCCCAGGAAGCCTCGGCCGATGTCGCGATCGGCCGGGGCTCGACCACCCTGCGGCGGCCCTGTTCCAGGGTGGAGATCATGCGCCCCGGCGGGCGCATGGCGGGCTAGTCGTCCCGGGGCTGCCTGCGAACCCGCTTTTCCCGGTACATCGCGCCGTCCGCGCGTGCGAGGAGTGCATCGAGCGGCTCGCCATCCCGGTACTCCGCCGCCCCGACGCTGACCGCGAGCCGGTAGGGCCGGCCGGCGGTGGAGTTGATCTGCTCGAGCCGGGAGGTGAGCTTTCCGGCCAACTGCCCGATCTCGTCGGGGTGCATCATGGCGAGGGCCACGAACTCATCGCCGCTCAACCTGGCCAGGAGGTCCGTCGTGCGGAACGTCGCGCGCAAGGAATTAGCGACCTCCCGAATGGCCTCGTCACCGGCACGGTGTCCGTACCGATCGTTGATGTCCTTGAGGTCATTGACGTCCACGAAGTAGAGCACGGCGGTATTCTTACGGCGATGCAGCTTGAGGTGCGTCGCGGCGAGCTGAAAGAATCCCCGGCGGCTGTTGAGCCCCGTGAGCTCATCGGTCAGCAGCGCCCGCTGGCGTCCGTCCGCGACCTGCTCGAGCTCGATCCGCTGACGCTCGCGCTCGCTGACGTCCCGGAACGTCCATAGCCGTCCGCTCGATCGCCCTCGCTCGAGTATCGGAATGTAATCGAGCTCGATGACGCGGCCGTCACGCAGGGTGAACGGGACGCCCGTGACCGGCTCCGATGCATGGCGCACGGAATCGGTGATCAGAGAGAAGACATGTGGCGAGAGACAACGCGATTGGATGCGGCCCGAGAGGCTCGCACCGTCGATGTCCGCGAAGCTGGCGGGGGAATCCTCGAAACCGAAGATCGCGCAAAACGCCGGGTTGACGTGCAGGACGCGCCGGCTCGCATCCTCCAGCTGCATGGCGAGCGGAACGTGGGTGAGGGCGCAGGACAGGTGGCCGACTTTCTGGGCCAGTGCCGATTCCCTGACCCGAAGCTCCGCCTCCAGGGCTCGCCGATCGAGGGCGATCTCGACGGCGGCCTTGATCGCCGGGGCGCTCACGGGTTTGATGAGGTACCCGTAAGGCTCGGCTTGTCTCGCCCGCTCGATGGTGGGCTCGTCCTCATGTTCGGTGAGAAAGATGATGGCCGTGCCGAAGCGCTCGCGCAGCTCGAGCGCGGTCTCGATACCGTCGGTCGCCCCCTCGAATCGGACATTGGTGAGCGCGAGGTCGGGCGCATGCTCGCGGGCTCGCATGAGAGCTTCCGCGCCCGAGGCTGCTACCCAGGTAGGCAAGCCGAGCTCGCCCAGCAGGCGCTGCAAGTCGGCCGCGACGGCGCGCTCGTTCTCAATGACGAGGATGCGCGTCGATGCGTGAGTCGATACGTCCCTGGCCGAGAGTGACCCAGCCGCTTTTGATACCGCGGCCATGGCAGAGTGATTCAAGGATGCGATGGATGAGCAATCGCCAAGCCTCTGATTGTGCCATTTCCGCGAGCCACGCGTCCAGGGTCGCCAGGCCCAGCGCTCGCCTGATCATGCCGGATGCAGATAGGGGAAGCCTCCTTCCTTGACGTAGAGCTCACAGCCCGTCGCGCTCTTCGGGGCGTGCCGGGAGCCAGGTGGCAGGCGCAGCCAGGTATGAGCGTCATGACGGCCGTGCTCGTCCTCGAACGCCCCGCCGATGATGAGTATCTCGGCCCCAAGCGGATAGCGGCGCTCCGCGGGACTTGGCCGGGCCCGCCAGCGCTCGAGAAACATGCGATCGGTGTATCCCTCCTGGGCATAGAGCCGCTTGCGCTCGCGTCCCGCCTCCGTCACCCATGGGATCGTCCGGGTGTCGACGGCCACGTGCTTGCGGTCCCTGCCCGGGAACTGTCTCAGCTTCACGAAAAGCAGACACCCCTCCCGAGAGAACGGGGCATGGCGGAATCCTTCCGGGTTCAGCAGGTACGTCCCCGCCGGCCAGTCTCCATGCTCGTCCGAGAACACGCCTTGTAGAACGAGGATCTCTTCCCCGTCCGGATGATCGTGGATCGGGAAAGTCGCTCCCGGCTCGTAGCGCACGATCGATGTGACCTGGCCGGATTCCGCAGCGCCGACGTGATGCAGGCGCCGGCGCCAGACGGCTCTGCTGGGACTCGCCGTCCAAGGAACGCGATTCGCGTCGACGACGACCCGGGCGGCAAGGTCGCCGTTCAGAGGCTCGGGCATCATCGTGGCGAACACCTCGATCGGGATTCTCACTCCACTTTACGGATTTGACGAAATTTCGTCAGCTGCCCGCACCGATCGGTGGCTCGGCGCTCAGGAGCAGGTGGATCTGCTCGAGCATAACCGTGTCGGCGAAGAAACCTGCGTACGCGCGATGATCGCGCCATGCGCCCGCGAGACCACAACCGATCAGGCGGGCAAGGCTCGCCGTTGTGACGCGGATTCCCTTAGAAGAACTTGAATGAGCGTGATGCGTGTTTATACGTGGGTATCAACCGGTTCCGAGCCGCGCGTCGGGCTGGCCCGGGCTATCTGCGGGCTCGCGAATGTGACAGTGCCGCCGTGCGCGGCGGCGCGGCGATCGGCAGGCCGGTCTTCTCGTTGAGGAAAAGGGGCCGGTCCCAGTGCCGTTTGGAGAAGTCGAACATATCCCGGATGCTTCCCGCCGTCGCATCGAATGAGCCATCGCCCAGCCGCTCGCCGTCCAGCCAGTTGTCCTCGATGAAGCGCACGACAGAGGCCTGGGAGATGCGGGTGTGACTCACGTAATCGACCTTCGCATAGGGTGAGATCACGAGAAACGGCAGGCGTGTGCCCGGCCCGCAGCGCCCATTGACGGGAAGGCCCTTCAGACCCGGGAGGGCAGTGCCCTTGCCACAGACACCCGGACCGTCGAGGCGGTCGGCCTCGGCGTTGAACGAGGGGTTGGTCGGGGTGGCGAAGGCATGATCGTACCAGCCGTCCGAGTCATCCCAGGTGATGATGACCGCGGTGTGCTTCCAGTCGGGCTGCCGCTCGAGGAAGTTGATGAGCTTCGTGATCCAGGCCTGCTCGTCGAGCGGATCGGAATTGCCTGCGTGCCCGTCCTGGTAGGCTCGCGCCTTCAGATAGGCGACCGCGGGGAAGTTCCCGGCGGTCACCGCGGCGTAGAAGTCCTCCAGCCCATACTCGTGGTTGGCCGGATCGCGCTTTCCGTCGGCATCGTACGTATGGCCGATTGCCGCGACCGAGGCCGGCCGGGCGTGGGTGGGATTGGCGGTGGACTTGAAGTACTGAAACCAGTTGTGGTGGGGGGCGTAGTCCTTGATCTGGCGTCCGACGACGGTGGAGTAGACGCTGCGCAGACACCCCGTGGTGCCGTTCGGATTGGTCCGCTCGAGATCGAATCCGCCCATGAATCCGCCCCAGCTGATGTCATGCTCAGTGAGCCGGTCGCCGATATTGCGCCCAAGCATCATGATCTGATCGTGGGGGTTCGAGCACACGTCGTAGGCCGGATCGACGTCGCTGATCAGCGTGTAGCCGCCGTGACCGTCGGGAATCTCGTACCAGTGCCGGGTGCCTTTGACTGCGTCCACGCCATTCGTCTGTCCGGAGACCACCTCGAGCGCCCCGGGCGTCGAGGGGCCGTACGTATCCGTGTATGCGTTGTCGCTCATGGCGAAGTGCTGGGCATAGTTCCAGAGGGCGGTCACGGTATTGCCATCGAAATACCCCATCACCTGGCCCTTCGTTCCGAAAGCGCCGATCCCGCCACGGGTGCCCCTGCCGGTGTAGAGCGGAAAGAGATCGGCTTTCCCACCGTCGTACGCTCCCTGCTCGGCCGTATAGCCGTGATTCTGATCGGCGGTGTTGGCCTGGGTCCGATCGAGCCGGAAGGGATTGGCCGCGCCGGCACCGTTCCTGGGATTGAGATTAGGGTTGTGAGTCAGCAGATGCGCGGTCAGCAGATTGTTGACCCGGGGCGTGGCGGGGGCGGCCACGAAGCGCGGCTCACCGGGCGGATTGCTCGCCACGGGGTAGGTGGCGAAGTAGTGGTCGAATGAGACGTTCTCGTCGAAGATGACCACCAGATGCTTGATCGGGGTGGCCGTGCGGTATTGGTCCGCATTAGGATACGGCTGCGAGGCGAGTGCCGGTGCGCACAGAGAGAATGCCATGGCCGTGACGCATACGAGCGCCGGCAGCTGGCGAAAGCCGTTCCGCATTTGATTTTCCCCGTAGGATTGAGTGCGATCGTGGCCGCACGGACCCGAGCTCCGGG
>JAKBCR010000261.1 GCA_021807675.1 Pseudomonadota bacterium | reverse complement strand
TCCGGGCGGCTCCATCTATTCCGCGCCGCGGCTCGATCAGTGGGCCAGCTTGAAGAGCTTGATTGCAGTTCCGCCGAGAATGGCCCGAGCCTTCTCCTCGCCGACCATGTCGACAACCGTCCTCATCGACCGGCGCGAATAGCCATACGACCCCTCGCTATGAGGGTAGTCTGCGGCCCACATGGCGCGGTCTGCGCCGATCAGGTCGATCTGGCTGAGACCGAGCCGGTCGTTCTGGAACGTCGCGTAACAGTGGTTATGCCAGTAGTAGCTCGGCCGGTGCTCCAGGCGGTCGATCAGATCGCCGTTGACGAAGGAGTCGAACAGCGCTTCAGCATCCTGCAGCGCCGGAGGCACCCATGCCAGACCGCCTTCGGCGAAGATGACCCGCAGCTTCGGGTTGCGGTCGAAGACCCCGCCGAACAGGACCTGTCCGAAAGGCTTGCGAAACGGCGCCACCAGCACCATGTTCGTCGCGCCGAGGCCCCCACGGTGTTCGAGATCCGTGCCTTCCCCAACGTGAAAGCACACCGGCAAGCCGGCCTCATTGGCGATCGCCCAAAACCGGTCGAAATGCGGATCGCCGTAGGATAGATCCTTGCCGTCCGGCCCCTTGCCGGCCGTACAGGGAATCATGAAGGTCTTGAACCCCAGCTCGACGATCTGACGCATCGCCCCCTCGGCAGCGGCCGGATCCCACCAGTTGCTGAAGACGGCGACCGGGACCGAGCGGCCACCGCGGTCCTTGAGACGGTCCATGGTGTATTCGTTGTAGACCCGATACATGTTCTCCTGCACTTCAAGATCCGGATAGCGAGCGAATGCGATCAGCGTCTGCGGGAAGCAGACTTCAAAGGCGATGCCTTCGGCATCCATCGCCTTCTCGCGCGCACCGAGATCGGCCACCGTCGGCAGGTTGGCGCGGGACACGGCGGTGACTCCCCTCGAGCCGACCTTGAGCGCCTGGACGCCCTGGCGGTAGCCGATACGCCAGAACTGATCGAACCAGACGCGCGGCGCCTTGTCCTTCAAATGCGCCGGAAACTTCTGGAAGAAAATGTCGTCGCCGATCTCCAGGTGGTTATCCGCGGACACCACCCTCAGCCCCGCGGGCAGGTCCACCGCCGGCGCCCGGGCGGGATCGCGGTCGATGATGAGTCCAACGTTGCGCATGATCGGATCGTCAAGAGCGGTAAGGGTCATCTCATTTTCTCCGGTCGACAGCCATGCGGGATTGCGTGGCCGGTGCGCCCCTCGAGGCAAGCTAAGCTGCGCGCCGCAGCGCCTTGGAGATCGCGCTCGGCGAGAAGGGCTTCAACTCTCTCAATCTGCCCTCTCGAACGAGACGGGCCCAGTCAGGCTCGGCGATCATCGCCCGGCCAACGCCGATCAGATCGAACTCGCCCCGGTCGAAGCGCCGGGCCAGCTCATCGAAGCTGGCCAGGTTGCAAGCGGCCTCCCGCCCGGCCCCAAGGCTCGCCTGCATGTCGCAATCGAGCCCGATCGATCCTATGGTCATCGTAGGCCTTCCCGTCACCTTTTTCGTCCAGCCTGCGAAATTGAGCTCGCTGCCCTCGAAGGCCGGCTCCCAGAACCGCCGCTGCGAGCAGTCGAACAAGTCGATACCCGCATCGACCATCGGCGCAAGCAGATCCTCGAGCTCGACAGGCGTCGACGCGATGCGAGCCCCATAATCGATTGTCTTCCACTGAGAAATCCGCATGACGATGGGCGCTTCGGGACCCAGGCGCCGCCGGCATTCCGCCACGACCTCCGCGGCGAAGCGCCCCCGCGCGCGGGGACTGCCCCCATAGGCGTCGGTACGCTTGTTCAACTCAGCCCAGAGGAATTGGTCGATCAGGTAGCCGTGTCCACCGTGAATCTCGACACCGTCAAAACCGAGGCTGCGGGCAGTGGCGGCACCCCGGCCGTAGGCGGCGATCACCGCGTCGATCTCGGGTGGCGTCATCCCTTCACAGACCTTCTTGCCGGGCGCGATATAGCCCGAAGGGCTGACTTGGCCGAGCTCTGGTCGATAGCGGGGCTCTTCGCCAGCCATCACATCGGCCACAAGGGGAATCAAGCCCACGTGCCACAGTTCGGGCATGACGTAGCCACCCGCCGCATGCACCCCGGCGGCGACCCGCTGCCAGCCCTCAAGCGCGTCCTCTCCGTGCCATCGTCCGAGCAGCGGATTGTCACCCGCCGAAGGGTGATCGATGTAAACACCCTCCGTCATGACGAGGGCGGCGCCACCCTGCGCTCGGCGCGCGTAATAGGCCGCGTGCTCGGCATTGGGCGCACCATTCTCACACACGGCCAAGCCCATGGCCGGCATCACGATACGATTGCCAAGGGTCAGATGACCCAGTCGAAATGGCGTAAACAGGCCGCTCAGATCCGGCATTTCACATTCCTCAAAGTCGCATGGTGACGCCGCCGTCGACGCTGATCACCTGTCCGGTTATGTACGATCCCTCATCGGACATGAGCAGTGCGCACATCGCCGCGACGTCCTCCGGCCGGCCCAGCCGGGACTTGATGAGCGCCAGACTGTACAGCCATTCCTTCATCGACGGAGTAAGCTCGGCCTCATGTCGCTCGTGCAGCACCGAGCCCGGTGAGACGCTGTTGGCACGCACGCCTCTCCGGCCGTATCGGGCAGCGACGTGCCGCATCAACGTCTGGCCGCCAGCCTTGCTGATCGCGTAGGCGACTCGAGTCGGCTCGCCTTTCGAGGCGGCCGGCGAGCTCGTGTAGATGATGGACCCCCCGCCGCGATCCAGGATCGCAGGCAGCGCGGCCCGGGTGCACAGATAGAATCCTCGCAGATTGACCCGCAGCGTCTCGTCGAAAGCCGCGAGAGGCAGCTCGAGAACGCCGGTGTCCTGATCCTGATCCACGAAGCTGGCGAAGTTGGCGTGCAATCCGTCGAGGCCACCATAGGTGGCGCACGCCAGAGCGACCGCCTTAGCCATGGATCGCTCGTCCGTCCCGTCGAGTGCCACGGCAAGCCCCCTGCCTCCCGCAGCAGTGATCTCATCCACGACGCTGGCGGCGGCATCGAGATTGATATCACCGAGCAGGACATTGGCCCCTTCCCGCGCGTCCCGCCGAGCCAGGCCGCCCCCGATGCCACCGCCCCCGGCGAGCAGGATCGTCTTGCCCTCAAGTCTCATCATGCTGTTGCGAAGCACTATATCAGCCACCACTGGTGTTCATTTGCTGCCAGTCTCGCCCGCGCGTCAAACGCCATTCTCTTGCGGATTGCGCCGCGAATCTGATGAATGGGCCCACACTTGCAAGCCCACGCTCGTCGGTCCGCGATTCAGGCTTTCCTTCGACCGTGAGACCCGACCGCAAGCTCAGCGAATGGGCAATCGTCGAAACGCCGCGCCAATCCGCCCGAGATTCTTCGGGGACAGCGTACCGGGGCGATATGCCGCAAGGGTCTTCAGACTGATCACTTGGGCTGCCTCGGGCAGCTGCTCGAGAAACCCGGGCCCACAAAGCGCGTCAACGACCTTTTCGGCCGCCGGGTCGCGCAGAATATCCCCGATGCGTGAGTGTATCGTCAACGGCTCTCCGGGCTTGCGCGGCGGCGCGGTCATTCGCGCCCTTTCCGCGGCCGCTACCGCCGGATCCGGTGTCAGCCAGCCCTGACCGCGCAACCATGATTCAAGGAGCAACGGCCACTTGTCCAACGCCGGATCACCGAGGCCCAGGCCGCTGCCATGCGCGCCGTGACGAAACAGGTGCAGCTCAGCCGGTACTCCCGCCGCAATCAGGGCGGAATAGAACTCAACACTGGCCTGGACCGGGACAAGGGAGTCATCGCTTGTCGCATATATGAATGTCGAGGGTGTCCGGGACGTCACGTGCAGAGCCGGAGTGTATTTCCGCTCCCACACCTTGCAGTCTCTGACAGGCGTCGCGGGCAGCACAGAGCAATAGGTGATCAGACCCCGAAAGTTCGGTTGCATGGCATTCAGCCACGGGTAGCCGAGAATCAGAAAATCCGGTCGGTCGCTCAGCCGAGCAACGGGATCGCGCGCCTGCGGATTACCGTCATCAAAGGTCGTCGCCTCAGTCGCGGCGAGGTGCCCGCCGGCAGAGAATCCCGCGAAGCCTATTCTGTTCGGCGAGAAACCGAATCTGTTGCTCCATGAGCGTACCAGTCTGACGGCCCGCTGCGCGTCGTGGAGCGATTGCGGAAAGGGATGCCGGGCCCCGAGCCGATACTTGAGAACAAAGGCGACTATCCCACGTGCCGCGAACCAATCGGCGACTTGACGCCCCTCCAGATTCATGGCCAGCCCAAGATAGGCCCCGCCTGGCGCAATGATCACCGCAGTACCGACTCCCGTGCCAGGTTGCGGCAGAAAAGCGGTGAGCGTAGATGCGGCTCGGCCGGCAGAGCCGGCTTTCGGGCCCGACAAGGTGTTCCACAGCGGAAGGGTAATGATGCCGAGGCCAGGATCCAGAGGCAGCGACTGCGAGCCATCAGCGCCTCGCGCCCGGACAATCGGGCATAGCGCGATGCAGCATGCCGACAGCAGCAGCACCGACAAGCGTTGGGCGACTCCCAGGGGAGATGAGTTCATCCTCCTCGTGCCCCGATTGCGGCCACGCGAGCCACGCACCGCCCCACCCTCGGCCGCTTCCGAGCGGGACCATTCGCTCACTTGCATCAACCGGCGCCGCGGAATTCCCGTAGGCTTGCCTTCCTTCCGCGGCAACCCCATCCGCCTCACAACAAGTGCACTTGAATCTCTCCCATGACCGTTGCCGGAGCCGCCCACCCGACTCCAAAATAGGTGTTGTTCGGCGCGGACTCATCTATGTATCTCGTATCTGTCACATTGATTCCAGATACCGCGAAGGTGTAACGCCCCGAAGGATCGGTCCACGCAGCACGAAGCCCCAGAGTTGAATAGGCGCCCTGCCGCGTCTCATGGGCTGGATCCAGGTAGTAGCTGGAAGTGTAGTAGTAGTTGGCCGAAAGGGACAACATTCCGCCGCGCACGTCCGCGGAGTACTGGGCGGCGACCGACGATGTAAAGTTCGGCGCCAGCATCATCTGGAAGCTCCCCGCATTGACCAACACCGGGGGAGACACCCCGTAATTCGTCCCGCATACGGCTGCCGAGCTGAAGCATGGGGCGAAGCCAGGCGCATTGGGGAAGCTGGTGTACGCCGCATGCTCAAACGCGACATTCGCATTTACCGCGAAGTGCCTCGTAACCTGGTAATCGACGTTACCTTCGACCCCGTACGCCTTTGCGTTCGCGGCATTAGTGTCTTCCGCTTCCGGGACGTTACCGGCCCCGAGGAGGTAACTTGGAACCTGCAGGTTCTTGTAGTCGTAATAATACGAATCCAGAGCAAACGCCAGCCGACGCTGGGAATATTTGTACCCTACCTCATATGCATCGAGAGTTTCCGGACGAACGACCGCAAGAGAGTTTCCACCGAGATCATACATCCCGGTTTTGAACCCTTGAGTGAACGAAAAATAGATGCTGGAGTGATCATTCGGCGTATAGCGCACCACCGCACGGGGTGTCCCCCTGTTTTCCGTCAGTGTTGGCGCATAGACGTGATTATACGTACCTATCTGGTCGTAGTATCCGTCCTTCACCTGATCGC
>JAKBCR010000048.1 GCA_021807675.1 Pseudomonadota bacterium | reverse complement strand
CCGCGCGGGCCGGGCGGCAGCCGCAGCCGCGCCGCGAAGGTACCGCCCTCGCGGTCTGAGGGGCTGCGTACCTCCAACCGCGGCGAGGCAATCGGGCTCATGCTGTCACGCTATGTCAAATGACCGACCGGGGCCGGGCGGCCGGCGTTGCGCACCTTGGCCGATACAGTAGAATCGATCTTATCTTCGGCCGCTTCGCCAGAGTTGCTGGCATGCCTTCAGCGCGCGGCTTGCGTGCTCCGGGCTGATGCTCCGAGGGGGAGCCGTGCACATGAGCAGTCACTTTTTTCTCAGTGTAGATGCCCCCGGGCCTGTGCTGCCGCCGCGCGGCACCATCCAGGCGCGATATCTGCAAGGCTTGGGTGGCCTCCTCCATAAGCTGGGCCGTGATCCACGCGACGTTCTCGAGCATGAGCAGATCGACCCGGCGACGCTGGCGGCGCCGGATCATCACATCAAATGCGGTGCCGCCGTGAGCCTGCTCGAGTATTGCAGCCGACTCGCGCGCGATCCGCTGTTCGGGCTGCACCTGGCGGAACGGCAGGAGCCGGAAGCCTTCGGATGCGCCGTGACTCTTGCCCGTGCGGCCCCGACACTGCGCGAAGGCCTGCAAAGTCTCGTCGATTACGTGCCGGTGTCCACCTCGCGCGAGTGCGAGCTCGAGCTCGTGACGGCGAGGGAGGTCGCGGAGCTCCGGTGGCGGACGGACACCGGCTTCGGCGATGCGCAGCAGCCGAACTACCAGGGACTTCTCTTGCAGATGAAGACACTGCAGATGCTCGGGGGCCGATCGTTCCGGCCGCTCTATGCCACGCTGACGTTCAAAGTCGGTCGAATGGAGCTCCAGCCGCTGCAGGAGAGGCTCGGGTGCAGGGTCTACGGAAGCCTCCCGGTCAACGCGATCGCCTTTCCGACCGATATCCTCGATACCCCGCTCGTGACTTCCGACAGCCTGGTGTTCGGGCTGCTCGGCAGCTACCTCGCCCAGATCCGCGCGATCGCCAAGGCGAGCCTCATCGAGCAGGTCGAGGCCTATGTGCGTAGCGCGCTCTCGAGCGGCAACTGCTCGGTGGAGGGCTGCGCCGAAAGCCTGGGGACCTCGGCACGCACGCTGCAAAAGCGGCTGACGAGGCTGCGCAGCAAGTTCGCCGACATCGTGCAGAACGAGCGCATCAACCGGGCAAAGCACGTGCTCATCTGGAGCGACTGCACGCTCGATGAGATCGCCTTTCAGCTCGGGTACGCGGAGCAGACGAGTTTCGGCCGGGCCTTCAAGCGCGTCACGGGCATGACGCCGCAAGCCTTCCGCGCGAGCGAAAGTCGCAAACGCCTGCTGAGTTAGTTCAACGCGCGGTCCAACCGCCGTCCACCGATATCGCCTGGCCGGTGATGAAGCTTCCCTCATCGCACAACCAGAGCACCGTCGAGGCGATTTCGTTCGGCTGTGCGAATCGGCCAATCGGGCATTCCGCGAGCAGGGCCGCGGAGATTTCCGGTGTCATGAAGTCGCGCGTCAACGGCGTGTCGACCATCCCGGGACACACAGCGTTGATCCGAATCCCCTGCCGGGCGTACTCGAGCGCCGCAGCCCGCGTGATTCCGACGACGCCGTGCTTCGCCGCCACGTAGGCCGGCACGTACGGCGCGCCGACCACGCCCGCAACGGAGGCGCAGTTGACGATCGAGCCGCCACCCGATGCGAGCATCTGCGGGATCTGGTAGCGCATGCACGACCAGACGCCGGTGAGGTCGACAGCGATCACCCGCTGCCAGTTCTCCATCGTGCAGTCGGCAGTCTGCTTGCCCTTCTCGCCATCGATGCCGGCGGCATTGAAGGCCGCATCGATCCGGCCGAACGCGCTCACGGTCGCCTCGACCGCTTTGCGAACCGCCGCATCGTCCGTGACGTCGCAGGGGATGAACTGGCACTCGCCGGAGGTGCGCAACTGGGCTTCCACCTTTCGGCCGGCGACCTCGTCGCGGTCGACCAGCGCCGTCGCATAGCCGCGCGCGAGGAACGCCTCTGCCGCCGCCCGGCCGATACCGGAGGCCGCGCCCGTGATGAATGCCGTCTTGCGCCGCGCCGAAGTCGCCATGAGTCGCCCTCGTAAAGTGGTGTGTGACGATATGTTAGGTCTGTCGGGTGAAACAACATTATCACCGAGCCTGGCGCGTGGCCAGCCCGCAGCAACACGGGCGGCCGGGCGGCGGCACGCGGCGCACGCGGGCGGAAAATGCAGAGGAAGCGGCGTGTGAAGTAGAGCGCCGGTGCGCCGCGGCTGCTACGCTGCCCGCGCAGAAGCGACCGGCCGCGATGCCTCCCCTGGGCAGATCGCGCAGCGCGTGAATCCGTTCGGACCGAGCGGGCAGGGCTTCGCCCCGCTCGCGACTGGCTGGGCTGCGAGCAGAGCATGAGTTTTGACACGAACCCGCCGCGAATCGCGATCTACGGCGTCGGCCAGTATGGCGCGATGATCGCGCGGCTCGCGGCGGCCAAGGGCTGGCCGATCGTCGCCGCGTTCAATCGCTCGGGGCCGAAGGTGGGGCAGGACCTTGGGCGGGTGGCGGGATTGAGCCGCGACCTCGGTATCGTCGTGCAGGACTGCGAGGCGGGCGATTATGACCGCCTTGATGCGGACATCGGCGTCGTGACGCATCGCGATCTCTTGAGGGCGAACATGGACGCTTACCGGCGCCTGATGAATGCGGGTCTGAACATCGCCTGCCATGGCGTACAGTCCTACCTGCCACACAGCAATGATCCGGATGCGGCGCGGGAGATCGAGGCGCTCGCGCTGAGGAACGGCGTCACCTTTACCGGGTGCGGCATATGGGACATGTCACGCATCTGGTCCGGGATTCTCACCGCCGGGCCATGCACCGACCTCCAATCGATCCACATCAGCAGCCTGACCGATCCGCAGGGGCAGGCCAACTCCCTGCAGCAGATCAAGCAGTACTGCATCAGCGACACAGTCGAGACCTTCCACGCCAAGGGGATCGACCAGAATGCGGCTGCGCTCGCCAAAAAGACCATTCCGGAAATGGTGCTGCGCGCGCTCGGTTATACGATCATCGAGTCCACCGCGACGATCGAGCCGGTGGTCTATGACGTACCCGTGAAGACCTGGTACGTGCCCGAGGGAGAGTTCGAGGCGGGACTGTGCGTCGGGGTGCGATTCCTGTGCAAGACGACCACTGAAGAAGGAGTGATCGGCACTGGCAGGGTCGAGCAGCGCATGTTCCTGCCGGGCGATGTCGAGCATATGTACTGGGAGGTGGAAGGAACGCCGCGGAACCGAACACGGGTCGAGCGTCTCGATTCCGCCCACGCCACCGCCGGGTGTCTCTTCAATCGCATTCCCGACATCATCGCTGCGCGGCCCGGGATCGTGCCCGTCTATGAATTGGGGCCGTTGAGGTCGACGGCGAAGCGGTGGAGAAGCGTGTCAGCATGAGTGCGCACAAGATCGGATCGTCCGTTGAGCAGTTGATGGCGCGATCCCGCGGGATCGTCGGCGTCGAGATCGTCGATGAGGAGATCATCGAGCCGCTGACGGTGCTTCTGCGGGCGCTCAATGACGAGGCGCAACTCGATGAGGAAGGCGCCCGGGCATACGAAGCCAAGTTTCTGCGTCTCCTCGGCAACCGCCTGCGCATGAAGCGCGACTTTCAGCGCCATCCGCAGATTGCGGAGCAGCCGATCCGCGGGCCCCTCGTGATCATGGGGGTGGCGCGCTCGGGCACCACCAAGCTGCAGAAGGCCCTGGCCGCGTCCGGCGATTTCAACTTCCTCACCTTTTGGCAGAACTTCAATTGGGCATCGGCCACCGGGGAGCCGCACGAGCCGCTCGAGGCACGGATCGCGGAGGCCGACGCATTCTGCCGCTGGTTCGATGCGCGCTCGCCCGAGACGAAACTCGGCCACCACTTTCAGGCCCTCGAGCCCGAGGAAGAGGGACCCTTGAGCGAGGGCTGCCTCGTCGCGCCGTCCTTCATCGGTTACGCCGAAATACCGGGTTACGCGCAGTGGCTTGCCGGCAAGCCGCGGAGCATCCTCTTCGAGTTCCTGCGCGATGTGTTGAAGTACCTGCAGTGGCAGGGCCTCGCGAGCCCGGAAAAGCCGTGGCTGCTGAAGTCACCGAACTACAACGGCCATGAGCCTACGATCCGCAAGATTTTTCCGGGTGCCCGCTTCGTCGTCGCGAACCGCTCGCCGCTGCAGACGCTTGCATCGATGTGCAAGCTCGTTCAGTGCTTCCGACAGGCCTATGGCAGGCCGGATACCGACAGCGCCCTCATCATCGAGGGGAACTTCAGGGGAATGGAGGCGCATCTGGCCAATCGGCGCAAGCATCCCGATCTGCCGATCCTGGACGTGCGCTTCGAGGATGTGGTCGGTGCCTTTGCAGCGACGATTCAGCGGATCTACGACCATGCCGGCATGACTCTGACCGAAGAGGCGCGGGAGCGGATTGTGGCCTGGAATGCCGGGAACACCATGCACAAGCTCGGCGAGTTCAGATACACGCTGGCCGACGCCGGTTTCGAGGAAGCGGTGATACGGCAGCGGATGGCCTCCTACTTCGATCATCTGGAGATGATTTCGCGACAGGGCGTCGGCACGTAAGAGCGGGGAGCGCAGCGCGGGGGCTTGCATCGACCGCAGCATGCGCACACCATTGGAGCACCCCGATCGCGAGGCAGACCATGCAGATAAGCCGCGTTGGAAGCATCCAGTGCATCCTGGGAGAAGGCCCGGTCTGGGATGTGGCGGAGCAGGCGCTGTATTTTCTCGATATCGGACGCCGGCTGATTCACCGGTTCGCTCCATCGGATGGGAGCCTCAAGAGCTGGGAGGCGCCGTCCGGTCCGGGCGCCATGGCCTTGCGCGAGCGGGGTGGGGCCGTCGTCGCGATCAAGGACACCCTCCACACGCTCGATTTCGGTACGGGAGCCTTCGAGCCCCTGGCTGTAGCCAGGGACCAGCCGGCGGAGGCTACTTTCAACGATGGCAAAGTCGACCGGCAGGGCCGTTTCGTGGTCGGCTCGTGCTCGACGAGCATGGATGCTCCCACGCCGATAGGCGGAATCTACTGTCTGCAGCCGAGCGGGAGCCTGCAGAAGATCGCGGGTGACATTGCCTTCTCCAACAGTCCCTGTTTTTCTCCCGACGGCCGGACGCTTTACTTCTCGGACAGTGCCCGCCATGCCTTGTATGCGTACGAGTACGATACGCAGAGGGGCCGGGTCGGGGCTCGCCGGCTATTGGCCGATACGAGTCAGCTCGGAGGTCTGCCGGATGGGTCCACGGTAGACAGCGAGGGTCTGATCTGGGTGGCCATCTTCCGGGGACGCAAAGTCGCCGCCTTCCGGCCCGATGGTCGGCTGGAGCGTGTCATCGATCTGCCCGTGTCGCTCCCGGGCAGCGTCATGTTCGGCGGAGCGGGTCTCGACCAGCTGTACGTAGCAACCATCGACCCTGCCTACTTCAATGAGCCGACGGAGAAGGGCGCGGGTTGTCTCTATGTGATAGAGGGGCTGGGAGCACGGGGGCTCCCCGAGCCCCGTTTCGCCGGCTAGCGGCCGGTACGCCGTTCGCGGGCCACCGCGATGTCGCCGACATTCCAGGGGCCCCGGGGTGGTCTGACGTATCAACCATGAGCACGGCCCTGGTGTGGCTGAGGCGCGATTTGCGCCTGGCGGATCATCCCGCGTTGGCGGCAGCCTGCGCGGCTCACGAGCGTGTGTTGCCCGTGTATATCCACGCGCCGGAGGAGGAGGGGACCTGGGCTCCCGGTGCGGCGAGTCGGTGGTGGTTGCATCGGTCGCTGCAGGCTCTCGGGCAAGCGCTCTGCGAGCGAGGAGGACGGCTGCATCTCGCGGCGGGAGAGAGTCTCGAGCAGCTCGATCGGCTCGTTTCGCAGACCGGTGCGAGCGCGGTTTACTGGACACGATGTTATGAGCCGGCGCTGATCGAGCGCGATAGCGGGATCAAAGCCGCTTTGCGCAAGCGCGGCCTCACCGTGGAGAGCCGGCCGGGCAACCTCCTGCTCGAGCCTTGGCGGATCAGCGGATCCGAAAAGCGGCCGTACCGGGTCTTCACGCCATTCTGGCGCAAGCTCGCCTCGCAATTGACTTCGGTCCGACCGCTTCCCGAATCCCTTCCACGCCGCTGGGTGAGAGTCGCGGGGAGCCTGCGCTTGGAGGCTCTCGATCTGGCGCCACGCATCCCGTGGGCGGGTGGACTCGCGCGAGCCTGGCGGCCGGGCGAGGCGGGCGCGCGGGAAAGACTGCGGCACTTTTGCGAGCGTGCGCTTGCCGATTACGCTGCCGGCCGCGACTGCCCGGCGGATCCCGGCACGTCGCGGATGTCGCCACATCTGCACTTCGGCGAGATCACTGCGCGTCAGATCCACTATGCACTGCACAGGCGCGCCGTGCGCGCACGCCCCGCCGGAAAAGCGAGCATCGAGGCCTATCTGCGCGAGCTCGGATGGCGCGAGTTCGCCCACCACCTGCTCTATCATTTCCCGGGTACCTGCGAGCGAAACTTCAATCGCCGCTTCGACGCGTTCCGCTGGGCCGAAGCCGATGCGACCGTCCTCGGGCGCTGGCAGCGCGGTCTGACGGGCGTGCCGATCGTGGATGCCGGCATGAGGGAGCTCTGGAGCACCGGTTGGATGCATAACCGCGTGCGCATGATCGCGGCGAGCTTTCTCACGAAGAACTTACGCGTGCACTGGCTTCACGGTGCCCGCTGGTTCTGGGACACGCTGGTCGATGCGGACCTCGCCAACAACACACTGGGCTGGCAATGGGTCGCCGGCAGCGGAGCCGATGCCGCACCGTACTTTCGGGTATTCAATCCCCTGACGCAGGCCGCACGCTTCGACCCGCAGGCCATTTACCTGAAGCGCTGGCTGCCCGAGCTCGCGGGGCTGCCGGCGAGGCTGCTGCACGAGCCGTGGCGCGACCCGGCAGCCCTGACCGGCTGCGGCTATCCCGAGCCCATGATCGACCTGAAAGCCTCGCGGGAGCTTGCACTCGAGGCGTACAGAGTCCTCCCCAGGGACTGAGCGTCCCGATTCTCTTGCGACCTGGCCGGCCGCCTGCCGCGCCCTTCATCCCCGCTGCGGCGCAAGGTCGAGGTGCGTGCGCGCTCGCAAGCTCGCGCACCCTATCGATGGACTCTGTCTCTACGAGCTGCCTGCTCGCGATCGAGCCGCTCGTGTCAGGCAGATCCCGGCTCTCCTCGAAATCCGACCCACTCGAAGACGCGCGGGTCGCCATGCTGCGCGGTGATCGTGAGCGCGTATCGATCGATTTTCCAGCCCTCTGCAGTCCGGACCAGAGCATGGGTGTAGTACCCATAGAGGAAGCAGACGTGCTCGCCGTCAGGACGCCGCAGGAAATGTCCGGCCTGCATGTAGGAGACGCAGGTGGCCCGATCGCCCTCGAGGGTATGGACGTGGTTGGCGCTGATATGTTGGGTGGCGTCGAAGGCGCTGAGCCGCCTGGCGAGCTCGATCACTTCGTTCGCGGACATCTCGCGATAGAGGCGGGGATCGAAGGAGCGAAAATCGAGGAACACCCGGTCCGTGAAGATCGATCGGAGCAATGGCCAATCCCTGCGGTCCACGGCCGTGGCGTAGGCGATGACGACATCGCTGATTGCCGCTCGATCCAGAAGCGTTTGCATTCCCGGCTGATCAGTCATGGGCGTCTCCTCGAGCCGTCGGGACGGCCTCGAGATGAGCGGAAGGTGCACCCTTCGGTTTCGCTCACCAGGTGGCGACGGGATCGACGAACCTGTGGGCCGCTTCCGCCAGAGCCTCCCTCAGCGCGCCGTCTTCCACCGGCAGCTCACCGCTCTTGAACAACAGGAACTCGGTGACGCCGGCCTCGCGGTAGCGCGCGAGGTCGGCTGGGCTCGTCCAGCTGAAGATCGCGGTGCTGATCCTCAGAGACTGCGGATCGCGGCCCTGCTCGCGCGCCAGCGCCTTGAGCCGCCCGATGCGCGTAGCGGCGTCCGCCACCGGCAGGTTGAATGCGAGCCAGCCATCGCCAGCGCGGGCGACCCGTTTGAGGGCCACGTCTGTGTCGCCGCCGATCATGATCGGAATGTCGCCGCCGCGCACAGGCTTGGGATAGAGATACGCGTCTTGAAGGCTCACCGTCTCACCCTTGAAGTCGACGCGATCTCCCCGCCACAGGGCGCGCAGCACGGCAATGTACTCGTCGGTGCGCTTGCCGCGGCTGCCCCAGTCGATTCCAAGCGCCATGCCTTCCTCCTTGCACCACCCGGCACCGACGCCGAGCGTCAGCCGACCGCGGCTGAACTCATCCAGCGTCACCAGCTCGCGGGCGAGCAACACGGGATTGTGCTGCGGCAGGATCATGATCGAGCTTCCGACCGCGAGCGTCCGAGTCGCCGCTGCCGCCCAGCACATCCCCATCAGGCAATCGAGGAAGGGAATCCGCGGATCGGGCACCGGCGGGTCGCCCCACTGCGGGTTCACGCCGGCATAGGGGTAGGGCGACTCCGGATAGGCGCCGAAGAAGAGGACGTGCTCCCCCAGCCAGTAGGAGGCGAATCCGGCCTGCTCGGCCGCCTGCGCCGAGCGGCGGACGAAGTCCCCTGTCGAGAACGGGCCTGGACCGACGCAACAGATTCCAACCTTCATTCTGTCTCCCCCTCGTGGTCATCTCATGGGTCGCGCGATGCGCCCCGGCTCACGCGCCGCCCCGACTAACGCGCCGGCGATCTCTCCGGCTTCACTTCCCGGCGGCCCAACCCGTAATCGCCGACGATGGTCGTGCGGCGCATGATCCGCTTCTCCTCGGGGGGCACGCCGCAGGCGCTATGGAGCATGCGCCAATTGTCCCAGAGCACCATGTCGCCCGCTTCCCAGCGGTGGAAATACATGAGCTCCGGGCGCAGCACGTACCCGATCACCTCGCGCAGCAGGGCATCACCCTCCGCGTTCTCCATGCCCTCGATCGCTTCCGCGAACCACGGCGAGACGTGGAGCACCTTGCGGCCGGTGACCGCCTGCCGGTAGATGAGGGGATGGATCGCGCGCACCTGGACGGACGGATGGTCCATGCCTTTGCGGAACAACTCCGACATCTGAATGATGCGGTCGGCGCGGTCGCCGAACTTCGGCTTCGTCAGATCGGGCTGGTACGCATAGAGCACACTCAGGCCCTCGATTCTCTCGCGCAGCCTCCGCGGCAGCAGCTCATAGGCCGCGATCTGATCGAGGAACCCGGTCTCGCCACCGCTCCTCGGCAGGATCTGCGGCCGCAGGATGCCGCCGTGGTTGATGCGATCGACGTAGGCCGCATCGAAGTGCCAGGGCAGATAGCCGCCGAGCTGCCGCCCCTTCACCTCGTAGAGATTGCCGGACTCGCGGTCGTATTCGATGGGGGCGAGCGCCTTGTGCTCGGTCTTGATGCTGGTGCCCACCATCATGGGGTGGATCTCCGGCGCGCCGAAGATCTCCGAGAGGCGGATCTGAGTATCCATTCCCCCGGCGATGTCCCTGAAGACGATGACGCCCTTGTCGATCCAGAGGTCGTGGAGTGCTTTGCGAGTCTCGGGCTCGTCGATGGAGGCCGGCGGCAGGTCCGTGATCACGGCGCCAAACCTTTCCTGACCGGGGAGCGGACCCACGTTGAAGATGGCCATCGCTCTTACTCCTCAGACAGGCGCGGCGGCGCGCTTGTCGCGCATGGCATCCACCGGAGTCGTTCGCGTATCCCGGCCCGACCGCAGCACCGTCCCGGGCAGGGCGCCGGTATGCGCCCCACTGCGTACGATCTGAACACCGTTGACGAAGACATGGTCCACACCGCGCGCGTCGGCGTAGAGACGGAATTGGTTGTTGCCCGGCACGTCGAACCGTTGGTAAGTGGGACCGCGACCGACCGTCTCGGGATCGAATACGACGAGGTCGGCGTGAAAGCCTTCCGCGATGACCCCGCGGTCGAGCAGCCCGAAATAAGTCGCCGGCCGCTGCGTGATCTTGTGCACCGCCTGCTCGAGACTGATCACCTTGTGCTCCCGCACGCCCTTCTGCAGCAGCACGGTCGCAAACGCGAAACTGTCGATCAGATCGAGATGGGCACCGGCGTCGGAGGCTCCGATCAGCGTTCGATCGTCGGCCCACAGGCGGCCGCGGAGGTTGAAAGCGGCTTGATCGTGCCCGCCATAATCCGGCGCAAAGATGGTTTCGAGCTGGTCGCCGATGGCGATGTCGAGCATTACGTCGATCGGCTCGCGGCTCTCGGCCGTGGCGATGTCGTCGATCTTCCGCCCCTGATATTTCCGGTTCCGCTCGGCTTTGACCTCGACGATCGTATAGGCGGCGAGTCGGGCGGTCTCCTTGAGCTTCGAGCTTTCCGGGACGGTCGCAGCGTCCTGCGCCAGCTTCTTGCGGACGGCGGGGTCCTCGAAGCGCTTGAGCCGCTGCTCGAGGGGGAGCTTGAAGATCTCCCGCCAAAGGCCCGGAAGCGCATCGAAGAGCACCCCGGTCCGCAGGCTCTGATAGATCTCGGGCGTGCAGGGCATGGTCAGCGCGATCACTTCCCCGCCGCGCTCGCGCGCAGAGTCGCTCACCCTGAGCTGCCGCTCCGCGATCTCGGCGGCGTCCGGCCGGCCGTTCACCATCAGCACGTTCCAGTTCACCGGCCGCTGGCCGGCAATCGAGACGTCGGCGAGGAGCTCAGGCATGCCCGGGCCGAAGTCCAGATCCGGCAGCAGCTCGAGCCCTGTGCCTTCGTGCCGGCTGACGACTCGCGCCAGCTCGACGATCTCCGCATGTTGCGCCCACCGCGACGGAACAGGCTCGCCGTCGTCGTCGTTGTGGGTGGGCGAGACGGTCGTCGAGAAGCCGAGCGCGCCCTCGGCCAGCGTCCTGTCGAGGAGGGCCTCCATCTGCTTCAGGTCGGCCGGCGTCGCGATCTGGCCTACGGCCCGCTCGCCCATGATGACGCGCCGGATCGCCGAATGGCCGGCGAAGAAGCCGGCGTTAAGGCCGACATTGCCATCGAGCCGGGCCAGGAACTCGCCGAACGAGGACCAGTCCCACGGGACCGCGGCCTCGAGGGTCTCAAGCGGCATGCCTTCCACGCGCGCGAGCATCCGCTTCAGATATGGGGCGGCCTGGGGTGAGAGCGGTGCGATCGAGAAGCCGCAGAAGCCGCCCACGATGGTCGTCACCCCGTGGTAGCAGGAGGGACTGAAAGTCGGATCCCAGAACGCCTGGGCATCATAGTGGGTGTGGGCGTCGATGAAACCGGGTGCAACCACGCGGCCGCCCGCATCCACCCTCTCGCGGGCCGGCTCATCAACCTGCCCTATTGCGACGATGCGCCCGCCGCGGATGCCGATGTCGGCGCGGAACCCCGGACGCCCGGTTCCATCGACGACCAGGCCGTCAACGATCTTGATGTCGAGCATTTGGGACGTTCCCCTTCGGCGAGTGCGTGCGCACTGGCCCAACCGGACGCTACCAAATGGGGCCGCGCCCGGCTCTACAGCTTACGCCGCTTTATCTGCGGGCTCTGCCGGGTGGCCGGGGCGCGATCTGTCGAGAAGCCGGCACGGCTTTGTGCTTCACTGGCTCTCCATCGACCCGGTCACGACCAAGCCGTGATCGGTGCGGCCAACGAGGATGTGATGAACGCGAAGACCGCCTCGATCGCGCTGGAGCATGTCGACAGCTTCTTCATCGGCGGGGACTGGGCGAGGCCCTCGACTGGAGCACGGATCGATGTAATCACGCCCTCGACCGAGGATCTGCTCGTGCGAGTCGCGGAGGCGCAGTCACCGGATGTCGACCGAGCGGTCGCTGCGGCGCGGCAGGCGTTCGATCGCGGCCCTTGGCCCAGGATGAGCCACGCGCAGCGCGCGGGCTACTTGCGCGAGATCGGCCGGCGCCTGACCGCGCGAGCCGATGAGCTGGCGGACCTCTGGACCGCAGAGATGGGCATCCTGCGGACCGCCGCGGGCGCCATGACCGGTGCGGTCGGCTGGGTTTACGACTACTACGCCTCCCTCGCCGCGACCTTTCCATTCGAAGAGCCGCGCACGCCCGGAATGGGTGGAAAGTTCGGGTTGCTCGTGCGCGAGCCGGTGGGTGTCGCCGCCGCGATCATTCCCTGGAACGTTCCGGCCTTACTGGCCGCCTGGAAGGTCGCACCCGCCCTGCTTGCCGGCTGCGCGGTGATCCTGAAGCTTTCGCCCGAAGCGCCGACGTCCGGCTATGTGCTCGCCGAGGTCGCCCGGGAGGTCGGGTTGCCGAGCGGTGTGCTCAATGTTCTGACCGCCGACCGCCAGGTCTCGGAGATGCTGGTCCGCCATCCCGGGGTCGACAAGGTGAGCTTCACCGGCTCGAGTGCGGCCGGCAAGAAGATTGGCGCGATCTGCGGCGGACGTATCGCGCGCTGCACGCTCGAGCTCGGCGGTAAATCCGCCGCCGTGGTCCTGGACGATTACGATCTGGAGGCGGTGGCACAGACGATGGCCGCGGCGACACCCTCGATCACCGGCCAGGTCTGCGCGGCACTGACGCGAGTGATCGTCTCCAGGCATCGTCACGATCGGCTGGTCGATGCGCTGGCAGCGCGCTTCGCCGCGATCCGGGTGGGTGATCCGTTCGACGCCGCCACCGAGATGGGACCGCTCGCCATGGCGCGCCAGCGGGACCGGGTGGAAGGCTATGTCGTCAAAGGACTGAACGAGGGCGCCAGGCTCGTCACCGGCGGGCATCGGCCCGCTCATCTTCACCGGGGCTACTACATCGAGCCCACGGTCTTCGCCAATGTGCGCAATGACATGACCATCGCCCGCGAGGAGATCTTCGGTCCGGTGATCAGCGTCATCCCGGCGGAGGATGAGGCCGAGGCCGTGACCCTCGCCAACGATTCGGATTTCGGGCTCAACGCCTCGATTTTCACGAACGACGCGGATCGTGCCTACGAGGTCGCCCGCCGGCTGCGCTCGGGTACCATCGGCCACAATCACGTCAGGTCGGACTTCACGATCGCTTTCGGCGGCTTCAAGCAGTCGGGCATCGGCCGCGAGGGGGGCGCGGAGGGGTTGCTGCCGTATCTCGAGGCGAAAACGGTTATCCTAGAGGCCGAGCCATCGCGCCGCCGATAACGGTCAATAAATATGCAAATCAAGACAGTTGCCCAGTTGAAAGACGAATGGGCGGACCGTGAGTCGATCCGGGATTGTCTGTTTCGCTATTCGAGGGCGATCGACCGCTGCGACATGGAGTTGCTGAAGACGGTCTACTGGCCGGGCGCCATCGATCATCACACGGGATTCGAGGGAACGGCCGAAGAGTTCATCGCCTGGGCGGAGCCGAGGCTGCGGGCCATGGAGCACTCCGTGCACATGCTCGGTAACATCCTGATCAGCCTCGAAGGCGAGAAGGCGGCCGTCGAATCCTACCTCTGGTCGGTCGCGGTCGTCGCCGGCGGCGGCACTCGCGAGGTCCTCGTCTGCGGCCGTTATCTGGACCGGTTCGAGCGGCGCAACGGCGAGTGGCGGATTGCCGAGCGCATGGTCGTTCACGACTGGTTCCGCGAAAACCCGGATACGGGGGATTGGTCGAAGGGGCCGTTCGGCATGTCCGGCCTCGCGCTTGGCGCCGGCAGCCGTGACGACAAGAGCTATACCTGGCTCGAGTTGGTTTGAGTCGGGCAAGCTCGGTACCGCGAGCGCGCCGCAATTGAGCGCATCCGAGTCAAGGCAGGTGCACAATGACTGACCGCGAGGTCGTCGACCGGCTTGCGATCACTCAACAGATCTACCGCTATTGCCGGTCGGTCGACAGGCTCGATGTCCCGCTGGGGCACCGCGTCTTCCACCCCGACAGTCATGCTGATTTCGTCATATACAAGGGCAGTGGCCGGGGATGGATCGACTTCGTCTGCGAGCGGCACCGCAGCTTCCTGCACCATTCGCACCAGGTCACGAACATCATCATCGACCTGGACGGCGACCGCGCCGGTAGCGAAGCCTATGTCACCGCCACGCTCAGAGCTCGTGATGGCGGGCGGATCGTGCAGCGACAGTTCTGGGCGCGATACGTCGACCGATGGTCGCGCCGCGACGGCGGCTGGGCGATCGACGAGCGCGAGTGCGTCATCGATTTCGACTCGGTCACGGACGTGACCCCCATGGCGGACCACGAGCGCGCTCGGCGAGATCCCTCGGACCCGTCCTACGCGGTCCTGGGGGAGCTCGAATAGCCGACGCTCGCAGCGCCTGCTCTCACCGATAGCGCGTGCGATCGCCGGCTCGGCGATGTGCCTGATGCCCAGAGCCTCGACCTCGATATGGCCCTCGCGCTCGGAGCCGAGTTCCTCGTTCCGGCGGATCGGATGGCCGCATGTTGCTTCCCGCGGCGCAGGATTGCTCGCGCGTCTACGGTGGGGCGCTGGCCATCAATCGCATCACCCGGCTCATGCCCGATGAGTTCCAGGAGGAAGTCGCGGCGATTCTGCGTCCGGACTGCGCGGGACCGTGTCCCGACGGTCTTCACACCCTGAGCGCGGCCGGCGACTTCATACTCATCGATGGCAAGCGTCATGAGATCGTACCGGCACCGATTGCGGCGGCGTTGAACCGATTGAAACGGCGCCGCAAGAGCGCCATCCTCGGAAATGGCCAAGATCGCCTTCGTCAGCCAGCCTCGTGATCCGGTGGCCGCGGCCGAGTCGCAGCATGGCTCGGTCACGACGGTCCTCTGGGAGCTGGCGGTGCGCATCGCGCGGCGGCACGAGACAGTGGTCTTTGCCCCGCGGGTACCCGGGCAGGCGGCGGAGGAGTCCTTCGGGTCCTTGCTCGGCATCTGCCGCGTTCCGGCGTGGCGCTCGCTGCACAAGGCCCTCGATCTCGCCGCTCGAGGGCGCGGTCTACATCGGAGTGATCCTATGGCGACCTCTTTCACCTCGAGCTCGAGCCGAGCACGCTCGTCCGCTGAGACGGACGGGTCGACCGAGCGTCCCGTCGGGCCTCCCCTCCCGTCACACGTTCTCCATTGGCGGGCGCTCCAGGAGATCGCAGCCGCCCGAGCCGAGGACTACCGTGGCGCGAAGCCCTTTCCGCACGCCCAACTCGACGGCCTCTTCGCGGCGGACTTGCTCGATCAGGCGATCGCCGAGATGCCCACCGGGGCACGTTGGGCGCGGTACGACACGGCGAACGAGCGCAAGGTGGTCTGTTCGGAGGTCAGTGCGTTCGGCCCGGCGGGAGAGACTCTCGTCCATGCGCTCAACAGTGCCCCTTTCGTGCGGTTCCTGGAGCGGCTGACCGGTATCCAGGGTCTCATCCCCGATCCTCACCTGCATGCCGCCGGTTACATGAAAGTGGCGCCCGGGGGCTTCCTGGGGCTGCATTACGACTTCTCCACGCAGCAGGATCTTGGACTGGATCGACGGGTGAACGTGCTTCTTTATCTCAATCGAGACTGGCGCACGGAATGGGGAGGGCAGCTCGAGCTGCACTCCAATGACCCGCTCGACAGCGACACCCACACGGCCATCGAGATAGAGCCTGCATTCAACCGCCTCGTGATCTTCAACACGCCCCAGGCGCTTCACGGACACCGGCGCGCGATCGCGTGTCCGCCCGATCGGGCGCGCCTCTGCCTCTCGTGGTACTACTACACCGCTCCGCCCGTGCCGGGCTGGGCGGCACGCGGCCGCAAAGTTCATTTCGTGGGCTGGCGCGATCCGGTGAGGATGGCCATCAGGGCGCTCAATCTCCTTTGCCCGCCGATCCTCCTCACGCTGGCGTCGAGGATCGGTGGCGAATGGCGCGAGCAGCGGCGAGGGAAGTGACTGCGGGTCCTCCGGTCAGGTCTTGCGCAGGTTGTTCGGCGCGCGCCGGTTGACGAGCGGGCGCTGGTAGGAGGGATCGTCCTTGCTGCGCGAGGAGACTCCGTTAACGGCGATATCCGGCACGTCGGCGAAGGGTACGGGCAGGATCGGCGGAAGAGTGCACCACTCGATGACGTTGGTCCTCAACGCGATTCGCCACTCGCCCTTGCGCTTCTCCAGGCGATCGACATAGCGCCCGCCGGCGATCCAGATGCTCTCGTCGCGGTTGCGGCCGACGAACTGGTAGTAGGTCTCGGTATGCGCCTCCTCGCCATCGAGGTCGATCGTCGTCTGCAGCAGCGCGTGATGGGTCAGGATCTGTCCGGCCTCGTGCATGGGAAGCGCCCAGTCCCAGCAGTCCGCCGCGCTGCCGACGAAGGGTCCCGCCGCCATCTCGGCATCCTCCCAGAAAGCCGAGAGGTAGATGTCCCGGTCGAACCGATCCATGCCGCGCGAGAATCGCGCGAGGCATTCCATGATGTCCTGCTTGTCGAGCAGCTCGTCGAGCCGGCGTTCGCGATCACTTGCCACGGTAGTCGTTCTCCCGGATCGGGCCCCATAGCGGCACACCGCGCTTGCCGCGCACGGATTGGATGCGTCGCCCGTCGATATCGGTCACGCCGTATTCATCCGCCAGCTCTGCGGTGATGTAGGTTGCGCCGGAGCGCGCCATGATGTTCGGATCGGCGGCCATCGCGGCGATTACCCGCCCCGGGTGCTCGACCGAGCTGCCCGCCTGGCCGGTGATCGATCCTGTCATTTTGCTCGCCATCTTCGCAAGGTTGTGTTGTGCCTTCTCGGTCAGCGTGAGTCCTTGCCACAGGCTGACCGAGGCGATGTTGTAAGGCTCCAGCTCGATCGCCATGTCGCGCGACATGCGATCGACCGCGGATTTCGCGGTGCCGAAAATAACGCCGTAGGTGTAGGTCACCCCGGTATAGCCGCAGATCGCGACGATCAGGCCGGATTTTTGCGGAACCATGATGCGTGCCGCGTGCCAGGCGGCGACGTAGTTGGACTTGACACCCACCTCCCACATCTCGAGGTTCGAGAGCGGTTTCTCCCAGAATCCCTGGGGCTCGAGCAGGTCGTTCGAGAGCGTGAAAGCGTTGTTCACCAGAATATCGAGCCGTCCCTGCTCGCGCCGGATCTGCTCGAACAGCCGCGCAACCGCCTTGTCATCGCCATGATCGCAGGCGACCGCGACACCCTTGCCGCCGCTGTCCTTGCCGCGCGCGGCGCACTCGGCAGCGGTCCCGCCGACCGTGCCGGGCAGGTAATAATCCCCTTCCTTCACCGTGCGGCCGGTGATGTAGACGGTAGCGCCCTGCTCGGCGAGCGCGAGAGCGATGCCCTTGCCGATACCCCGGCTGGCGCCGGTGACCAGTGCAACCTTTCCGGCGAGAGCGCTGCTCATTTGCCGGCTCCCGCGAACCACCGCTCGCTGAAGTCGCCGTTGGCGCGCCCAGGGAAGTGCTCCGCCGTGAAGGGATACCCCATGACCCCCTTCGACCAGTCGGCGGCCTGGCCCCAGTCCTGCTCCCAATCGTAGAGCAGGATCCGGTCGGCAATCCGCCAGTCGTCATTCTTCTTCGCGAAGGTATCGAGATAGCGTCCGCCGATGCAGGTATCGCGCTCGCCAGCTCCCATGTCGATGCGGTGATAGGAGATTACGTGCGTCTCCGCCTTGGCGGTGTCCCCGTGGAGCTCGATATGGCTCTGGCCGAGGGCATGCTGCGTGTCCGTGATCGCAGGGGCGCCCGGTACCACCCAGGCGAGATAGGCCGCGAAATCACCGCTGTTGACGCCGTAATCGAATCTCGCATCGGGCCACCAGCAGGAGCGAATCAAGCTGGCACTGCGGCGGTCTTCACCGCGCGCGAGGCGCGCGAGGCAATTGCGGATCGCCTCGCGATCCAGAAGCTGCTGAATGATCGAGTTCACGTTCTCTACCCTCACTTGAAATTGCCGAAGTCCCGGGCCGCGATCAGCGACCCCCGATGCGCTCCCCATCGTCCGCGTTCTTCCTTGGCCGCACGCGCTCAGCTTCGCGCTGCGAACCTGCGCGCGGCCGCCTCGAAATGACGCCGCGGATTGTCGATGAACATCCTGTCGATCTGCTCCCGCGTCACACCGGCCTCGAGCAAAGCCGGGATCACCTGCTGATGGATGTGCAGATAGTGATGGTCGGGCATGGCCGTGTTATATGCCTCGACGGACGGGAAGAAGTCCGACCAGCAAGCGCAGTCGTGCGACAGCGTCAGACGGTCGACGTAGCCGCGCTTCACCATCTGAGCGATGGTCCTGACCCGCTCCTCGAAGGTGATGGTGAAATTGATCCCGAAGCGATCCATTCCGAGAATCGAGCCCTGGTCGGCGAGCCTCATGAGATAGTCGATGTCATCGGTATCGCCGCAATGCCCTATGATCACGTCCTCCAGGTTGACCCCTTCCTCGGCCAGGACCCGCTGAACGACGAGACCGGTCTCGGCCCGAGGCGCCGTATGCACCGTGATGGGCGCGCCGGTCAAGAGGTGTGCCCGTGCCACGGCACGCATCACTCGCTCGACTCCCGGCCGCAATCCGGGCACATCGATGGCGCATTTGAGCTCGCCCGCCTTGATGGTCGTTCCGGCGATGCCCTCGACGATGTCCTTGACGAAGTGATCGATCATCGGCTCGCGCGCATCGCAGAGCAGGCCGGGACCATAGAAGGCGAAGGGTCCCGGGACTTCGTCGAAGGTGTAGAGGCCGGTCGAGACGATGATGTTGAGGTCCGTCCGGGCGGCAACTTTCGCCAGCATGGGGATGTGACGGCCGAGGCCGAGCACGGTGAGATCGACGATCGTATCAATGCCGGCGGCCTTCAGGGCCTTGAGCTTCGCGGCGGCTCGGCTCACCGTCTCCTCACTGAAGAAGTCGGCGCGGTAATTCTGGGTGTACTCCATGTTCATGAGGAACACGTGCTCGTGGACCAGCACGCGTCCGAGCGCCGCCGTGTCGATGGGACCGCGGATCGTCTGGACCTGAGTCATACCCGCCTCTTTGAGTCATGCGTCCGGCATCCCCGCGCCACCGGTGACCGGCTCATTCGCCGAGCTTCGCGCGGATCCGAATGGAGCGATGAAGTGTAATGGAGATTGCGGGACAGGGTGAGCTCGCTCCCCGCCGGACGACCCATCCCCCCCCCCTTTGAAATTGCTCGACCCGATAAAGCGGCCTGCCAGTTTGGGGGCGGGGAGAAGGCGGCGCTTTACAAACGAGGACAATGAGACGCCCCGGCGGAATACGCCGCAGCGCCCGCCCAAAGGGCTAAACTGAAACGCCGGGGCGCCCGCTGGCCATCGGCGGAACCGGTCTCGCTCAGACTTCCGCAAGGGCTCGAGATATGCAGCAACTGCGATTCGACGGACGCACGGCGATCGTCACGGGCGCGGGGGGTGATCCAAGCCTCGGCCGCGCGCATGCGCTTCTGCTTGCCGCCCGCGGGGCGAAGGTCCTGGTCAATGACATCGGCGAGCTGCCGCCGGCTCTCGGCTATCCGGGGACCGCATCCGCGGAAGCTGTGGCCGAGGAGATCCGGGCGGCCGGCGGCACGGCGGTGGCCGATACCCATTCGGTCGCGGATGAGGATGGCGCGGCAGCCATGGTCGAGGCGGCGCTCTGCGCGTTCGGCTCCATCGACATACTGGTCAACAACGCCGGGATTTGCCGAGTCGTATCTTTCGAGCAAATGACGCCTGCTGACTTTCGTCAGACGATCGAAGTCAACCTCATGGGCACGGTTCACACATGCCGCGCCGCCTGGCCGCACATGAAGGCGCGCAGGTATGGCCGCATCGTCAACATATCGTCGGGATCGATGACAGGCCTTGCCTGGCAAAGCGCCTACGCCGCGGCCAAGGGGGCGGTTTTCTCCTTCACCCGCGTGCTGGCATCGGAGGGTGCCGAATACGGCATCATCGCCAATTCGGTGGTGCCCGGCGCGCTGACCCGCATGGTCTACGCCGCACAGGAGGAAAGCTCTTCCTTCATCGCGCGGGCCAAGGGCGGGATGAGTCCCGAAGCGGTTTCCCCGGCCGTCGCATTCCTCGCGCACGAGATCGTGCCGTTCAGCGGGGAATGCATCGAGTCGATAGCCGGTCGTCTCAGTCGCTTCTATCTGGCACGCACCCGGGGTTTCCAGGAGCCCGGGCATACGATCGAGACGATCGCCGAACGCTGGCAGGAAGTCATGGCCGGTACCCCCGAGGGTCTTTCGACTCACGACGAGGCCGATCCCCGGCAGTGGAGCCCGAAGCCCTATGTGCCGGTGCGCTGACCGTCAACCGCGCGGCTGAGCCGTGGCATGGCGGGGCCCCACCCCATGTTCCCGGACGACCTGTGGTCGGCGCGGGGTACCGCACGCTTAGCGAGGAGAGTTTCATGTCCGGACGGAAAAATTCCCTCAGAGAGACACGGCACATCACCGAGCTGACGCGGGAGCGCGTGCAGCCGTTGCCCTACAAGCCCATCTCGGGTGACTCTCACGTCTCGGAGCCGCCGAACTGCTACCGCGACTACATCGAGCCCAAGTACCGCGATCGCGCGCCATATGTCGCGCAGGGCCCTAACGGCGGGCAGATGTATGTCATAGAGGGGATGGGCGAGGGGCGTTACACGATCGACCTCGGCCTCATGTCGGCCGCCGGACTCGATCCCAGGGAAATCAGGGCGGGAATCAGGACCTACGACGACATTCACCGTGGCGGATGGGACGGCAACGCTCGAGTGGCGGACCAGGACCGCGACGGCATTGGCGGAGAAGTGATCTATCCGAGTGTCGGCATGGCGCTTTGCAGCCATCCCGATGCCGAGTTCAAAGCGGCCTGCTTCCAAGCCTACAACCGCTGGCTCGCCGAGTTCCAGTCCGCTGCGCCGGACCGGCTGTTCGGGCTCGGGCAGACCGCGGTGCTTTCGGCCAGGCAGACGGTGGCGGATCTGGAGAAGATCAAGCAAATGGGCTTCTGCGGGGTAATGCTGCCCTGCGAGCCTGCCGAAGCGCTCGAGTACGATGACCCGCAGTTCGATCCGGTGTGGGAGGCCGCCGTCGGTCTGGGGCTGCCCATCGCCTTTCACATCCTGACCTCGCGCAAGGGGGCGCCGGCCGTACGCCCCGAGAAGCCGGACAAGCGCCGCAACATGGCGCGCTTTCATCACGCTCTCATCCGCGCGAATCAGGATGTCATCAGCACCTTCATCTGGGGCGGCGTGTTCGAGCGCTTCCCGGCTCTGCGGCTGGTGTGCGCCGAGGCCGATGCGGGCTGGGTGCCGCACTTTGCCTATCGCCTGGATCACTTCTACCACCGGCATCGGCACCATCAGGGCGTGGACGACATGGAGAGGCTCCCCAGCGTGCAGCTCGACGAAAACGTCTATTTCACGTTCCAGGACGATCTGGTCGCGCTCAACAGCCTCGATATGCTGAACCCGCGGCGGCTGCTGTGGGCCAACGATTTTCCGCATTCGGACTCAACGTGGCCGTGGAGCCAGCAGTTGCTTGCCGAGCAGACACGGCGGCTGAGCGAGGCGGAGCGGCGCGCGATCCTGCGCGACAATGTCGTGGAGCTGTTCAATTTGCCGTTGAGCCCAACTCAAATCCACTCGAGGAAAATACATGAGTGACGTGATGGTGTCGCAAGGCACTGGCCTCTTCGAGATGACTGCGCGGCACAAGGCCAATCTCGAGACGAAGCAGAAGTTCGTTGCAGCGGTATTCGCCAAGAACTGGGACGAGATGGCGAAATGTGCTCACTCCGATCTCGAGCTGCGTGAGCCGGATGCATTGCCCTACGGCGGAATCTTCAAGGGGCTCGAAGGGTTCAAGAAGTGCTGGGACATGATCCCGAGGGTCAGCCACGAGACCGAGCGCATCGAGACCCTGCATACGTATCTCACCGAGGATCCGGACCACATGTTCGTGGAGCTCGAGTGCACCTGCAGGCGTCTCGATAACGATGAGCGATTCAGCGGCATCGTCATGGAGAAGTTCGAGTTTCGCGACGGCCTGATCAGTGCGATCGTGCTCTATTGGTTCAACATCCCGGATTTCAAGAAATAGCCGCACGATGCCCCGCGTCGGGCTCCCTTCGACCCGCGCGCGCCGCAGTCTCCATGGCGAAGAGGCGATTTGCGCCCGGGGGGTTGCGCCGTGCGCGGTGAAGCCCGGAGCGCGGCCTCCCGGTCGCGTACCCGCTCGACTTACCCGTGGTCGTCGTCTTACATTCACGCAAATGATTTACCATCGAATGGCGTCTCCACTGCTGCAAGCCCATGCCCAATTCTAACGACAGCACCGCCGTAGTCGCTCCGCGGGAGACCCGCCTTGCCGATTACCGTCCTCCCGCGTTCCTCGTGGACGCGGTGGAGCTCGGCTTCACTCTCGATCCGCATGCCACCCTGGTGCGGTCCCGCTTGGCGCTGCGCCGCAACGCGGCTGCCAAGACCGGCCGGGCTCTGCGGCTGGACGGCGCCGGCCAGCCGGTGCGCGCCATCGCGCTCGACGGCGCCGCCCTCGGTGACGGGCGCTGGCGGTTGGACGGCGCATCGCTCGTCATCGACGAAGTGCCCGATGCCTGCGTGCTGGAGATCGAGACCGTCATCGACCCCACGGCCAATACCGAGCTCTCGGGCCTCTATATCTCGAATGGCGCCTTCTTCACCCAGTGCGAGGCCGAAGGGTTCCGCCGCATCACTTATTTCCCCGACCGGCCGGACGTGATGGCCCGCTACACCGTTACCCTCACCGCTGATCCGGCCGCCTGCCCGGTGATGCTGTCCAACGGTAATCCTGGCCCGGTGGAAACGTTGCCGAATGGCCGCCATCGCATCACCTGGGCCGATCCGCACCCCAAACCTTGTTACCTCTTCGCCTTGGTGGCGGGCCGGCTCGTCGCGGTGCGCGACCGGTTCACCACGAAGTCGGGACGCGAGGTGGCGCTCGCGATCTGGGTGCGTGCGGGGGACGAGGACCGATGCGCGCACGCAATGCGCTCGCTCAAGGCTGCAATGGCCTGGGACGAGGAGCGCTTCGGGCTGGAATACGACCTCGATGTGTTCAACATCGCCGCGGTGTCCGATTTCAACATGGGAGCGATGGAGAACAAGGGGCTGAACATCTTCAATACCAAGTGCGTCCTCGCGAACCCGGAAACCGCAACGGACAGCGACTATCAGGACATCGAAAGTGTCATCGCCCACGAGTATTTCCACAACTGGACGGGCAATCGCGTCACCTGTCGCGACTGGTTCCAGCTGTCGCTGAAGGAAGGCCTCACGGTCTATCGTGACCAGGAATTCGCGATGGATCAAGGCTCATCCGCGGTGAAGCGCATCGCCGACGTGCGGATGCTGCGAGCGGCGCAGTTCCGCGAGGATGCCGGGCCGCTCGCCCATCCCGTGCAGCCCGAGCGCTACGAGGCGATCGATAACTTCTATACCGCGACGGTGTACAACAAGGGCGCCGAGGTCATCCGGATGATGGCAACCATCATCGGACGCGCGGCCTTCCGCCGCGGCATGGACCTTTACTTCGCCCGCCATGACAACCAGGCCGTCACCATCGACGATTTCGTCGCCGCGATGATGGATGCCTCGGGCGTCGACCTGGCTCGATTCAAGCTCTGGTACCACCAGGCCGGCACGCCGGAGCTGACCGTTTCCGACGAGTACGATCCGGCGACCCGTCGCTACGTGCTGACCGTGGTGCAACGCACGCCTGCGACGCCCGGCCAACCTCAGAAGCAGCCGCTGGTGGTGCCGCTGCTGATGAGCCTCTTGCAGGCCGACGGCGCGGAATTACCCCTGCGGCTTGCCGGCGAGCCGGCGGCGCGTCCCGGCGCGCGGGTGCTGCTGGCCGAGGCGGGAGAGAGCCGCTTCGTGTTCGAGGACGTTCCCGCGCCGCCGGTCCCCTCGCTCCTGCGCGGCTTCTCCGCGCCGGTGCGGCTGGCCGGTCTGAGCGCGGAGCGATTGCACTTCCTGGCCACT
>JAKBCR010000260.1 GCA_021807675.1 Pseudomonadota bacterium | reverse complement strand
GCGAACCGAAGACAATATAGAGATCGAGAGCGGAAAAGACCGGAAGCACGGTCAACATCCGTGATGGACGTCGGGCCCCGTCCATCATCGAAGGTGACCAAAAAGCCGTCTCGGAACATCAGATAGAATGTCCGTGCTCACCCAGACTCCTAGGCGCCGTAGCGCGATCGCCGGAAGAACTCGGGCTTCCGGGATTAATTTCACGTATGATAAAGGACGTTATCATACGTGATGGCGGGTGCGGATATCATGGCTGGCGAAGCATTCGAGAAGTTCGCGGACCTCGAGCGGTACCTCTTCGAGGAGGTGTCGCCGCGCTTCGAATCCACCCGGCGGATTTCTGCCTTCGATTTCTTCTGCATAGTCATCTGGAAGGCAAATCGCGCGAAGTCCCGAATTGCGGCGCGGCTTCTTGCTCCGGCTCATGGGCACGACGATCTCGACTGCGCCGTTTCGGCACTGTGCGCGGATCTCACCAAGGCGGCCTCTCCGCGAGACCGCCTGCAAGCGCTTCTCGTGAAGTGGAAGTTTCTGTTGCCAATGGCTTCTGCCATCCTGACGGTGCTGTATCCAACTGAGTTCACCGTCTACGACGTGCGGGTCTGCGAGATGCTCGGAGACTTCAGCTATCTGAAGAACCGAACTCGATTTGACGGCGTCTGGGAGGATTATTCGGCGTATGTAGCCCGGGTCCGCTCCGAAGCGCCTCACCTGAGCTTCTTGCGGGACAAAGATCGCTACCTATGGGGCAAGTCGTTCGCCCAGGACCTTCGGGCGGAGATTGCCAATAGAGTCCACGAAGGTAGAGGTCCTGACCTGGCTCCGTCGGAGGAAAATGCATGAGCTGGCTCGTTCCCGCGGCGGGTTCACTGCCCAGACTATTCGCGCCCGACCCGGCCGCCGCTCGCCGGTTTATCGAGTTCTTCACTGCCAATATCCGCAATCCCAATACGCGTCGCGCTTACGCCCGGGCAGCAGTCGAATTCGCGGGGTGGTGCGAACAGCAGGGGCTACGAGAACTCCGCGATATCGAGCCGGTTCACGTCGCGGGCTACATCGAAGGCCTTCATGGCAGGCTGGCTTCCCCATCGGTGAAGGTGCATCTTGCCGGGATCCGAATGCTGTTCGACTGGCTCGTGGTGGGGCACGTCCTCGCGGTTAATCCCGCGAGCCCGGTGCGCGGGCCAAAGCACAAGGTGAAGAAGGGCAAGACGCCGGTTCTCACGGCCGAGGAAGCCAGATCGCTGCTCGATTCCATCGAGCCCTCCTCCCCCATCGGCCTTCGCGACCGGGCGCTGATCGCGCTCATGGTCTACACCTTCGCCCGAGTGGGTGCGGCGCTCAAGATGCGCATCGAGGACGTTTACGTGCAGGGCCGGCGTACCTGGGTGAGACTCCACGAAAAGGGCGGCAAGCGGCACGAGATGCCCTGTCACCACAATCTCGAGGCCTACCTACAAGCGTATGTCGAAGGTGCCGGACTCGCGGGTGATGACAAGGCCTATCTGTTCCGCACCGCTCGAGGGCGCACCGGCCGCCTGTCCACCGAGCCGATGAGCCAGCCGGACGCCTACCGGATGATCACCCGGCGAGCTCGCGCGGCGGGAATCCGCACGCGAATCGGGAATCATTCCTTCCGCGCGACTGGCATCACCGAGTACCTGAAGAACGGCGGCAAGCTCGAGATCGCCCAGACGATGGCGGCGCACGAGAGCGCGCGCACGACAGGTCTCTACGACCGGCGCGACGATTTGGTCAGTCTGGATGAGGTCGAGAGAATCGTGATTTGAGCCGCGCTCACCGGCTGGGCAGCGGCGCCGCGACCGCGATGGTCAGTCGACGCGAATATTCCATGGACCGTCATCCCCTCGCAGTTATGCTGCATAGCTATCAAAATAGTGTCAGCCCCGTTCGACATGTTGCTTGTTCAGCAGTGCATTCGATTTTAGAAACTTGATCAGTACCTGCTCCACCTGTCCACAAAGTTTTTCATCCTCAATTCGTATGTAAGAGGCGCGATCCACGATTGGCCTTTTAAACCAAAACTTCTCGTTATGCTCAAGAATTCGCTTGCCAATGGCTCGCTTGAAGGACTTCCCCACGTATACCGGCCTGTCCGTGACATCGTAGAAGACGTAGACGCCCGGATACTCGGGAAGAGACTCATCATCATATGGATCGAAGTCGATCAAAGTCCCGACACCTGCCACCTCCTGCTCTCTGGCCACCTCCTCCGTCAGCGAGTGAGGCGCCGTCTGCCCCAAGGCCTTTTCCAGCTTCTTCCTGGTCGCATCTTGAGGATTGCGACTATTCCCAACCTCAAGATTGTAAATTCCAGGCTTCGAGACTCCGGACTCCTGAGCCAGCTTCTTGCGCGACCACCCCTTGCCTGTCCGCGCCTTTCTGAGCCACTCACCAAATGGATTCGATATCTCGGCGTCGCCGCCTCCGTCTTCATTCTCATTGTCTGCCACGATCTGCTCTCCTCAGCCCGATACGCCTGATCTCACGGCCCACCGTATGCCACACCTCGGCCGTTAAGGCCGACGGGCGACGTTTCGAGTTACCGTCGTAGTTGTTTCAACAGTCGTTGTTTTTCAATTTGCAGCAGTTGCAGTCTTCTTCTTATGCTCTACCTTCCAGGATGCCGCCAGAGCCACGCCGGTAAGCAAGAATACTCCGCCTCCCGGAAAGCCATGGACTTCGAGTGCTTTGTAATAAGGGGACGGCAACGCCCAATCCGCACAATAGAAAGACGGTCCCGGTTACAAGACATGCCGTCACCAGGAGAAGTTACAGACGCACCACGTTCATGCGCACCCCTCTCTCCCGCGGCAATTGACCAATCTCAGCCTGGATCCAGTCTTCAACTCACAATCGCTGCGCGTATTGACCGAATCTATCTTGTCATGAAATGACCACTCCGTCCAAGACGGACCGAATTTCCTGCTCCATCCTGTCAAGGAATGCCTGCGCGTGGACATTCTTCGGCAGGAACTGCCCTCGGACGCGCTCGATCATTTCATCGATCGGCATCGTCCCGAGCGGCATGGTCTCCCCGAAGATCTTCAGCAACTCCATCCCTCTCAAGTCATAGCGCCGAAAGCCCGGCTCAATCGGCACGAGCCGACGCTCAATCTTGGCGCCAAATACCGTGTTGGCCTGTGCCGGCACCTCGAAAATCAAAGACCAGGACTCCGGAACACGCTTCAGCCGGCTGCGCGCCACGACATGATCGGCATGATACGCGCGGGTAAGCGCTTCGTCAGAGTCTGAAAATCCGAACGAACGCTCCGCCATGGCTTTTCGGTATCCACGCCACGCCGTCCGCACCCATACAAAATCCACCGGACTGAGCACCCGACCGCTCTCCAGAGGATACAGCCCGACCGCGCGGACCGCATCCAGTCCTTCCCCCCCATCCAGAATTCGAATGTCCAGCCCACTACGATTCGCCCAGGCCATCAAGTAATCTCTTTTTTCAAACAGCACCGGCACCGGCTCCCCTCGTTCAATCAGGCAGCTGATATCGAGACGCGACCGCGTGATCATGAACGTTTCTTCGTGAGGACGAATCGGCAGCAAAGCCATAGGCATCCCCTATTCATTCGACACAAATCGTTTTGAAACCTTCTCGATCTCGTATACCGGAAACGCCACCCGCATCCACGCCGGCTGCGAGGTGAATTTGAGGAACCCAATTCGGGCACAGTGGCGGAGCCTGATGACTACCGCGTTTTGAGCTTCTCCTCCGCGTAGAGCGACAGCTCGATCATCCGCTCGAGGAGCTGCTCGGGCGAGACACCGGCGAAATTGCGCAGCACCAGCTCCTTGACATAGAGCCGCACGAGGTACCGTAACTGCAGCGCTCGATTGTGGGTGGCGAACACGAAGTCCCGGTGGCCATTGTTGACGACGATGACATTGCGCTCGGTGTCGTACCGGGACCGCCACAACTCTCCCGCGGCGCGCTCGAAAGTGTATCCGGGCAGGCCGCGGCTATTGACGATCACGGAGCCGATCGATGGCTCGAGACTGTCGGTCACGGTCACCAGGGCCTCGGCGGCACAGATTACCTCCCGCTGGGTGACGGTGACCTTGAGCCGCGACAGCCCCGGTGTGCCGGGAGCCAGGAATTCCACCTCCTGGTCGGAGGTGCTCGTGAGCGTGCCCCCGCCCTCAAGGATCTCCCAGGAAAACGTGAGGTCCTCCTCGACGCGCCGACGCGACCGATCCCGAGGCAGCGCCCGAAACCGGCGCCGCTCGTTCACGGGGGTGGCGCTCGAGGCCGGTGAGATGACCACGCTGAAGAGAGGGCCCGCATAGTCGAAAAACTGCCGCTGTGTGCCAGGGTTCAGGAACGGCTCCTCGGCGCCGAGCTCGGCCGCTTCGCCCCCGCCCCCTGGGGTTCCTGTCTCCTCGGCGTCCGACTGTCGCGGGCCGCCCTCGCCTCGGGCGCGCGCGTGAATGTCGAACCAGTCGTATTCCTCGGGCGGCAGCGCCAGCAGGGCCTCGCGGAAGGCACGCTGTATGGCGCGCAGCGACTGCTGGGTGGCCTGCTCCTCCTCCGCTCGTTGCTGGGCTTCGATCAGGCCACTCAGGTGCGCCTCGAGCGGCTGCAGAGCCGCCAGGAGCGCGGCGTAGCGCTCATCGTGGATCACCCCGCTGCGCGTGCCGGGGGTGAGGTTGAGGAACGGGACGTCGAGCAGGCCCTGGAGGTATCGTGAAGACCACGGGGCGTGCTCCAAGCCCGGGAGCGTCGCGAGATCCTCGATCACACGGGTGCCGCTCCGTGTGAGGGCGACGCGGCAATGCTCATCCGGCTCGGCCAGGTAAAGCTCCGCATAGGCATCGCCATACGTCGTGCGCACCGACGGAAGCTGATGCAGCAATCGCCCCTCGTACGCGCGCGGCTCGACCTCGTACTGTTTGCGCGCAAGCTTGTCGATGACGGTCACGCGCACCTGGGCATGGCGGATGCGGTCGCGCAACTCCGAGGCGAGATACCACTGGATCTTCTCCCCGGAGAGGGCGCGGATGCCCTCGAGGAGCGGGCTGATCTTGAGCTCCGTGCCGCGCTCGCCGAAAAGTGCGCGGCGGGCACTGACGGTGTAGCCGGAGTGTCCCTTGCTCATGCTCATCTGGTACGGGCGCTGATCGGCGCCGGTGGAGATCATGGTGAGCTGATCTCCAACGGTCCAGAACGACAGCAGCCCGATGCCGAACTCGCCCTGCAGGCCCGTCCCCCCTCCTTCGGTCTTCAGCCGCCGCTTGATCGAATCGCAGATGTGAGTCGCGACGTACTTGAAGTCGGGCTTGCCCTCCTCATCCCGCGGCACGCCGTCGCCGTCGTCCTTGATCGAGAGGTAGTGCTCCCCATGCTCGCGGCCGCGGGTGATGGTGACGGTCTTGGCATGCGCGTCGATGCTGTTCTCGACGAACTCCGCGATCGCCTTCAGCGGATTGCTTTGCGAGAGCGCAATGATGCGAATCGCGTTCCAGTCGTCGCCGATCCTGAGCCGGCCGTGATCAGCGGACTTGGCGCCGCGGTGCCGTCGCGCTCGAGCACTGCGGCCCGCCCGCTCCGCGGCGGCAGGAACACGAGAGCCGTCGTCACTCGTGGCAGCCATGAAAAGAGCCCAGCCTGCTCAAGCGACGCTGGACAAAGGCCGAATCCGCGCCGCAATACGCTTGAGCGTGTCGCGCGAGGCGATGCGCATGTCGTATTCGGCCTGGAGGTTGAGCCAGAACCGGGCGTCCATGTTGAAG
>JAKBCR010000002.1 GCA_021807675.1 Pseudomonadota bacterium | reverse complement strand
CGAGCCGGTGCCCAGGCACAGGGACTGTGCCCCGCCGCCGCAGGTGGCGGAGCCTGGGGCAAAAAACCGCGCTTTTTGCCCCAGGCACGCTGGGCGGGGCAGGATGCCCCGATCCAGCGTTTCTTAGTAGTTTCCCATCGACCGATGTCGGCCCCGGTGCGGGGTATGCGTCGCCGCACTCATCGGGGGCCTGCAGCCCTCGTGGGCGGCGTCGAGCGCCTCCTGGAGGCGGACTCGCGCGGTGCCTGGGGGATGACGGTGATGTGGACCCTCCGACCCGACCCCGACGAGACGGCTTCCAGGCTCTGGTTGCGAATGCTGTAGATGAGCAGAGGCCCACTGAGCCGTTCGTTGTGTTCACCCGACAGCCATGCCTCTCCCGAGAGGCGTACGGTGTCAAGCTTGGAGTCGTAAACGATCCGATCGGCGTGGCCCTGCACCGCCGGGCGTGAGCCCCCGCGCTGCCCCTCGAACACGGCAGGGCTTCCGGTGACCGTCGCACGCGTGACACGGTTATTGCGAAACTCGACTATCGCCCGCTGGGAGCTGAGCCTCCCCCGGCTCCGCATGAGAATGATGACGTTGCCTTCGAACGTCCACCTGCTGCTGCCGAAGCCCAGTCCCGCCGCCTGAGCCTGCCGGGCGCTCACTCGAGTGTCGCCTTGTGAGATGGCGACGTCCTTGAAGACCGCCGTGTCGGTCTTGTAGTCGACATAGGAAAAGACCGCCTGCACGACCAGCGGCTGCGCCGGCGTACCCAGTGCGTCTGCGGCTGGCGCGCGCGTTGCGGGCCACGCCGCCGGCGCCAGCCACGAGCCAACGAGCATCACCACCGCGAAACAGCCCGGCGCCGCAACCGGCCGGGTAGCAGGCGGCCGCCCACCGATAGTTAGCTCCCTCCGGCCCCGGACAGCGCTGGCGCGTCGATGTAGGAGATGGGCGCGTCCGAGTAGGACTGAAACGCCACCTTCTCCCACGCGCTCGGGTCCGCGAGCAATGCCCGCAACAGCCGATTGTTCAGCGCATGTCCCGATTTGTGCCCGCTGAACTCTCCGATCAGACTGTGCCCGAGCAGGTAGAGGTCCCCAATGGCATCCAGGATCTTGTGCTTGACGAACTCATCCTCATACCGGAGCCCATCTTCGTTGAGCACCCGGAAGTCGTCCAGCACGACCGCATTGTCCAGGTTGCCACCGAGCGCGAGATTGCGTGCCCGGAGCGATTCCAGGTCCCGCATGAATCCGAACGTACGCGCCCGGCTCACCTCTTTCAGGAAGGAAGTCGTCGAGAAGTCCATCGACGCCCTCTGCGCCCGCCGCTTGAAAATCGGGTGACTGAACTCGATCTCGAAGTTCACTTTGAAGCCGCCGAAGGGACTGAACTCCGCCCACTTGTCTCCATCCTGCACCCGCATCCGCTTCTTGATGCGGATGAAGTACTTCGGCTCGTGCTGCTCCTCGATGCCCGCCGACTGAAGCAAAAAGACGAACGGCCCGGCACTTCCATCCATGATCGGCACCTCTGGCGCCGACAGCTCCACGATGGCATTGTCTATCCCTAGGCCGGCGAAAGCCGACAGCAGGTGCTCCACGGTGGACACCCGCGCATTACCGCGCAAGAGCGTCGTCCCGAGCATGGTATCGCCGACATTCTCCGCGTGCGCCGCCACCTCCGCCGGCTGGGGCAGATCGGTCCGCCGGAACACGATTCCTGTATCAGGAGGAGCCGGACGGAGCGTCATCAGGACCTTCTTGCCTGTATGAAGCCCGACGCCCGTAGCGCGGATCGAATTCTTGAGCGTCCGCTGACCGATCATCTTTATAGCTGCGTAAGTCCTTAGTCTCTCAACGAGCTGAGCAGTCCGCGGATAACGTGACCGCGGCGCGCCGCTTCGCGGGCCGTCGGGCCTGAGGCCCTTGAGAGCCCAGAGCGACCCCAAGCTTCGCAGAGGCTGCGGCGGACCGCCGGTCCCGCAGCGCGAAGCGGCGCGCTACCCTATCACAAGCTGGCCAGTTGCGCTCAATCAGCTTGGCGACGCAGGAATGCCGGAATGTCAAGCAGGTCATCCGGCTGCACGTCCTGCCGCAGCCCATCGCCCACGGCCCGCTGCCGCTGGACCGTCGGCTTGTCGAGCTGAGCGTAATCGCTGTTCGAGAGGGGGCTGCGGCGCACCACCCGCATGGGCGGCTCCCGCGTCTCCCGGGTCTCCCGCTCGCGCGCCGGCTCGCCTCGCCCCGCGGCGGCCTCGGTCTGGCGGACCGCACCGACCGGTTGCGGCCGAGCCGCGGCGGCCGGGCGGCCGAGGCCGGTGGCGACCACCGTCACCCGCACCTGGTTGCTGAGCTCCGGATCGATCACCGTGCCCACGACGACCGTGGCGTCCTCGGAGGCGAACTGCTTCACGATCTGGCCGACCTCCTGGAACTCGCCGATCGAGAGGTCCATGCCCGCAGTGACGTTCACGAGAATCCCGTGCGCGCCCGCGAGATTGATGTCCTCGAGCAGCGGAGACGATATCGCCGCCTCCGCCGCCGCGCGTGCGCGTCCCTCGCCGCTCGCCGCTCCCGAGCCCATCATGGCCATGCCGGTCTCCGCCATGACCGTGCGCACGTCGGCGAAGTCGACGTTGATGAGGCCCGGGCGGGTGATGAGCTCCGCGATGCCCTGCACCGCCCCCTGGAGCACCTGGTTCGCCGACTTGAAGGCATCGAGCAGGGTCGTCTGGGGGCCCAGCACCGTGAGCAGCTTCTGGTTGGGAATGGTGATGAGCGAGTCGCAGTACTTGCCGAGCTCGGCGATGCCGTGATCGGCGACATACGAGCGCTTGTTTCCCTCCATCTCGAAGGGCTTCGTGACCACCGCCACCGTCAGGATCCCCAGCTCCTTGGCGACCTGCGCGACCACGGGCGCCCCGCCCGTGCCGGTGCCGCCGCCCATCCCGGCGGTGATGAAGAGCATGTCACAGCCCTCCACCAGCTCGACGATGCGATCGCGGTCCTCCATCGCCGCCTGGCGCCCGACCTCCGGGTCCGCCCCGGCTCCAAGGCCCTTGGTGATGTTGCAGCCGATCTGCAGGGCCGTCTTCACCTTCGCGTGCTTCAGGGCCTGCGAATCGGTGTTGACGCACATGAACTCCACCCCCTCGATGCCGGAGGTGACCATGTGGGCCACGGCGTTGCCGCCGCCGCCGCCCACCCCGATGACTTTGATGACAGCGCTTTGGCTGTAGGCGTCCATTAGTTCGAACATTGCGCGTGCTCCTCGAGAGAGATTCGGTTGGTTGGAAAAGTAGTTGTCGTTATCGTCAACGATCTGGGTCTGGGTCTGTCAGCGTCAAAAGTTCCCCTGGAACCAGGCGCGCATACGGTCGAGCGCGGTCTTCGCGTTGCCCAGGGACCGCCCGCGACGCGCGGGCGCGAAGTTGTCGCGGGCGTAGAGCAGCAGCCCCACGCCCGTCGAGAAAACGGGATTCCTGACGACATCGGTGAGTCCCTGCACCTGCTGCGGCAGCCCGAGCCGGACCGGCACGTGGAAGACCTCCTCCGCCAGCTCGATCGCGCCCTCCATCTTGGCGCTGCCGCCGGTGAGCACGATGCCCGCGGCGATCACCTCCTCGAAGCCGCTCCGGCGCAGCTCCTCGCGCACGAGGCCGAAGAGCTCCTCGTAGCGCGGCTCGACGATCTCGGCGAGCGTCTGGCGCGCGAGGCGCCGCGCTGGCCGGTCGCCGACGCTCGGCACCTCGATGCTCTCGTCGGGGTTGGCGAGCTGTGACAGCGCGCACGCGTAGCGGATCTTGATGTCCTCGGCGTGCTGCGTCGGGGTGCGCATCGAGACCGCGATATCGTTGGTCACCTGATCGCCCGCGATGGGGATCACGGCCGTATGGCGGATCGCCCCGTGCGAGAACACCGCGAGGTCGGTCGTGCCTCCGCCGATGTCGACCAGGCAGACGCCGAGCTCCTTCTCATCGTCGGTGAGCACCGAGAAGCTGGAGGCGAGCTGCTCGAGCACGACATCGTCGACCTCGAGCCCGCACCGCTTGATGCATTTCTCGATGTTCTGCGCGGCGCTCTCGGCGCCCGTCACGATGTGCACCTTGGCCTCGAGGCGCACCCCCGACATGCCGATCGGATCGCGGATGCCTTCCTGGCCATCGACGATGAACTCCTGCGGCAGCACGTGCAGGATCTTCTGGTCGGCGGGGATCGCCACCGCCTTGGCCGCATCGATCACGTGCTCGACGTCGCCGTGGGTGACCTCCCGGTCGCGGATGGCCACCACGCCGTGCGAGTTGAGGCTGCGCACATGGCTGCCGGCGATGCCGGCGAACACCGAATGGATCTCGCAGCCGGCCATGAGCTCGGCCTCCTCCACGGCGCGCTGAATCGATTGCACCGTCGATTCGATGTTGACCACGACGCCCTTCTTCAGTCCCCGCGATGGCTGGGAGCCGATGCCGAGCACTTCGATGGTGCCATCGGCGCCGACTTCACCCACCAGCGCGACCACCTTGGAGGTGCCGATGTCGAGTCCGACGATGAGATTTCGGTCTGAGCGTTTAAGCATGACTCGCACCCGACTTCCAGCCGATGGCAAACCCGTTGGTATAGCGCATGTCCACGTATGAGATGTCCCCCGCGCGCTGCTCGACGATTCGAAGCGCCGCGGTCATGAATTCATCGAACCGCTCGTCGACTTGAGACCGCCCGAGCCTCACGGTGATGCCGTTGGCGAGGTGCAGCTGCCACGCGCCCCGCGCATCGAGCCGCAGCGCGGTGATGGTGAGGCCAGCGGGCGCCATGCGCCGCTGCATCGCGAGGTAGTGCGCGGTGACTTCGGCCTCGGAGCCCTCAGGTCCTGACAGCCGCGCGAGACCTGCCGGGAAATCGCTGAGGCCTGTCGCGAAAAGCGCCCCGCTGGCGTTGACGAGACCGTCCGCGTCCCATCGGGCGGCGGCGACTTGCTCGACGACCAGCACCGAGAGGCCGTTGGGCCACTCGCGCTCGACGCTCACGGCATCGACCCAGGGAAGCGCATGGATCGCGCGGCTCACCGCCGCGAGATCGACCGTCAGCAGGCCCTGGCCGCGCACCTGTCGGGCGACGATCCGCTCGATGGCTGCCGGCGAGACGTGTTGGAAACGGCCCGTCACCTGTACGGTGCGGATCGGTTGATCGAGCGCCCAGAACACAACGATCAGAGTCGCGAGGGCCGCCCCGCCGATGGCGAGCACCCGCCCGACGAGGCGCCACGGGACGAGTGGCCGTTTCGGGGCCGTCTCGCGGGCTTTGATCCGGTTGCGGGAGCGCTTCGACATGACGAGCTTACGCATGCTCAGCCTCGACGTCCCGCCCATGAGCGTGCGAGCTCCCGGGGGAGGTCCCGGGAAACCGAACGAAGCTCGTCTCGAGCACCCGCCACACGAGCTCGTCGAAATCGATCCCGGCCGCGCGCGCGGCCATGGGCACCAGGCTGTGGCGGGTCATCCCGGGGACGGTGTTGACCTCGAGCAGGAGCGCCCGCCCGGCGGCATCCATCATGAAATCCGCCCGGCCCCAGCCCTCCGCGCCAACGGCCTCCATCGCGGCGAGCGCGAGGCTCCTCAGGTGCTGCTCGGCCGGCCGCGAGAGACCCGAAGGACAGAGATAGCGCGTGTCCTCGCGGAAGTACTTCGCCTGATAGTCGTAGAAGCCCTGCGGTGCCTCGATGCGGATCGACGGGAGGGCGTTGCCCTGCAGCAGCGCCACGGTGTACTCGCCACCGGTGATCCACGGCTCCGCGAAGACACTGCGGTCCACGGCGGCCGCTGCCGCGTAGGCGGCGGCAAGCGCCTCAGCGCTCTCGACTTTCGTCATCCCGACACTCGAGCCCTGGGTCGCCGGCTTCACGATGAGCGGCAGCCGCAGGCGCTCGAGCGCCAGCTCGAAGTCCTGCGGGCCGCGTAGCTCCACAGCATCGGGCGATGCCACCCCGATCGCCTGCGCCAGACGCTTCGTGCGCAGCTTGTCCATCGCCGTAGCCGAGCCCGCCACACCGCTGCCGGTGTAGGGAATACCGAGGTACTCGAGAGCGCCCTGGACGGTCCCGTCCTCACCGCCCGCGCCGTGCAGTGCGATCCATACCCGATCGAAGCGCTGCTCGATCAGCTCGGACAGCGGGCGCTCGCCCGGATCGAAGGCCACCGCCTCGACGCCGCGGCGGCCGAGCGCCGCGAGCACGGCATTGCCGGAGAGAAGCGATATCTCCCGCTCGCTCGAGTCACCGCCGAGCAGGACGGCCACCCGGCCGAACTCCTTCGGATCGGTGGCATGGCGCGCGCGGGTAGGATCGTAAGCGAGCCGCATCAGCGCCTCTCCTGCGCGGCTCGGCCCAGGATGCGCACCTCGGGATGCAGCCGCACGCCGTGCGCGCGCTGCACCTCATCCTGCACTCGCCCGATCAGGCATTCGACATCCGCAGCCGTGGCGGCTCCGTGATTGACGATGAAGTTGGCGTGCTTCTGGGACACCGACGCGTCGCCGACAGCCAGGCCTTTCAGGCCCGCGGCTTCGATGAGGCGTGCGGCGTGATCGCCCGGCGGGTTGGTGAATACCGATCCGCAGCTCCACTCGCCGATCGGCTGGGTCGCCTTTCGCCGCTCGAGAAGCTCGTCCAGCCGCCGTTGGCGCTCCTGGGAGCGCTCGGCGTCCTCGCCTTCCTGCGCTTCGAACCTGAGCCTCGCGGCCAGGAACCATTCCTCCGCCACGGGCGGCTCGACGTGACGGTAGCTCACCTGGTACTCGCTCGCGGGCCGGCGATGCTCGCGGCCGCAGCGGTCGATCGTCTCGACCTCGATGACGTGACGCCACGTCTCGCCGCCGAATGCGCCGGCATTCATCGCGAGCGCTCCACCCAGGGTACCCGGGATGCCTGCGAAAAACTCCGCCGGGCCGAGGCCCCATTTGATGCACTGTCTGGCGATGCGCGCGCAGGGAACCCCCGCCTCTCCATACACCATGTCGGAACCGGCGCGCTCCAGCCGATCCAACGTACCGTGCGTGCTGATGACGACGCCCGTGACTCCTCCATCTCGCACCAGCAGATTGCTGCCGAGCCCGACCCAGCACACCGGCACCTCGGCCGGCACGCTCTTGAGGAACGCCGCGAGGTCCGCCCGATCGACCGGCGTGAAGTAGATCTCGGCCGGACCGCCCACGTGCCACGAGGTATGGCGGCTCATCGGCTCGTCGCGCCGGATGCGCGGCAGAAACTCCCTGGCGAGGGCGAGCATCAGGCGCTCCTCCGCGGCGGCAGCAGGATGGCGAAGCGCTCCTGCAGGCTGTGCGCCATCGCGCTGATGTTGCCCGCGCCCATGGTCACGATCACATCGCCGTCGCGGATCACATCCTTCAACGAATTCGCCAGCTCCTCGACGCGCTCGACGAAGAGCGGCTCCACCTGTCCGCGACTGCGCACGGCGCGGCAGATCGCACGCCCGTCGGCACCGGCGATCGGGGTCTCGCCCGCGGCGTAGACCTCCGTCACGAGGAGCACGTCCGCCTTCGACAACACGTTGCCGAAATCGTCGATCAGATCGTGGGTGCGCGTGTAACGATGAGGTTGGAAGGCCAGCACGATGCGCCGGCCGGGATAGCCCTGACGCAGCGCCTCGAGAGTCGCCGCCACCTCGGTGGGATGGTGACCGTAGTCATCGATCACCGTGACGGCACCCACCGCGGTGTGGATATCCGCGACGTGCTGCATCCTGCGGTCGATACCTTGGAAACCCGTGAGGGCGCGCCCGATGGCGGCATCTTCGATGCCGAGCTCCGTCGCCACCGCAATCGCGGCAAGCGAGTTCAACACGTTGTGGGCCCCAGGCAGGTTGACGGTGACTTCGAGCGAGGCGTCGCCCGATCGTACGACCCGGAATCTCGTCTGCAGCCCCATCCGGCTGACCTCGACCGCCCGCACGTCGGCCGCCGCGTCGAGACCATATGTCAGAACCGGCCGGCCCACCCGCTTCAGGATGCCCCGCACGTTCTCATCGTCGAGGCACAGCACCGCGAGCCCGTAGAACGGCAGGTTGTGCAGGAACTCGACGAAGCTCTGCTTCAGGCGCTCGAAATCCCCGCCATGGGTGCCCAGGTGATCGTTGTCGATGTTGGTGACGACCGCGATGAGCGGCTGCAGATGCATGAACGAGGCGTCGCTCTCATCGGCCTCGGCGACGAGGTAGCGCCCGGTGCCGAGGCGGGCGTGGCTACCCGCGCTCTTCAGGCGCCCGCCGATCACGAATGTCGGATCCTCGCCGCCTTCCGCCAGTATGCTGGCGATGAGGCTGGTAGTCGTCGTCTTGCCGTGCGTCCCCGCCACCGCGATCGAGTAGCGGAACCGCATGAGCTCGCCCAGCATCTCAGCGCGCGAAACCACCGGCACCCGACGCGCGAGCGCGGTGTCGACCTCGGGGTTGTCTCTGGCGACGGCGCTCGAGACCACCACCACGTCCGCGCCGTCGACGTTCTGCGCCGCATGTCCGAGCCGCACCCGTGCTCCGAGCCGGCTGAGCCATTCCGTTACCGGTCCTGCCTTGAGGTCCGACCCCTGCACGGCATAGCCGAGATTGAGCAGGACTTCGGCGATGCCGCTCATGCCGCTGCCGGCGATGCCGACGAAATGAATGGTATTGATGCGGCGCATCCGGTCGCGCCGGTCGGAGCTCCTGCGCCGCTCCAAGGAAGGACGCTCCAGCAGCGTTCGCCGCTCCTCGATCATGCGGCCCTCCGCGCGAGCTGAAGACAGGAGGCGGCGAGCTCCTCGGTGGCGTTGGGGCGGGCGAGCCGCCGCGCGCGCTCGGCCATCGCGAGGAGTGTCTCGCGACGGGCGCATAGCCGCGCAAGATCCGCCGCGAGGCGCTCGGCCGTCAGCTCGCGGTCGGCGATCAGCACGGCCGCGCCCGCACTCACCAGGAACCGCGCGTTGTGACTCTGATGGTCGTCGACTGCCGCCGGGAACGGCACCAGCACGGCGCCCACGCCGGCAGCGGCCAGCTCCGACACGGTGAGAGCCCCCGATCGGCAGATCACGAGGTCCGCCCACCCGTAGGCTTCGGCCATGTCCTCGATGAAGGGCCGCAGGTCCGCGCGCACGCCCGCGTCGGCGTAGCTCTGCCGACCCGCCTCGATCCAACGCTCGCCTGCCTGATGGCGAACATCGAAACGGATTGTGCCGGCGAGCCGTGCCAGCGCGTAAGGCACCACGGTGTTGAGTCGGACCGCGCCCTGACTGCCTCCGATTACGAGGATCCGCACGGCCCCCTCCCGCCCGGAGAAGCGCTCCGCCGGCGGCCTCAGTGCACTGATGTCCCGGCGGACGGGATTGCCGACCGTGCGCGCTTTCACGCTCCCGGCGAAGCTGTCCGGAAACGCTTCCAGCACCTCGCGCGCGAGGTGAGCCAGGCAGCGGTTGGTGAAGCCGGCGATCGCATTCTGCTCGTGAATGACGAGCGGCCGGCGGCTGAGCCAGGCGGCAATCCCGCCCGGTCCGGTCACGAAGCCGCCCAGGCCAACGACGATCGCGGGCCGGTGCCGCCACATGACTCGCAGCGCCTGCGCCAGCGCGACGGTGAGCCGCCACGGCGCTGCGAGCAGCGTCCGCCATCCTTTCCCGCGCAGACCGCCGACCGACAGCCATTCGATCGCGATACCCTCGGCGGGAACGACACGAGCCTCGAGCCCGCGGCGCGTGCCGAGCCAGACGACCTCGATGGATTCCTCGCGCAGGCGGCGCGCGAGGGCCAAGGCGGGGAACACATGCCCGCCGGTTCCGCCTGCCATGATGAGTACGGTCATCGGGGCCGTGCCAGCGACCGTCCGTGGTGGGCGAGCCGACTCAGGAGGCGAGCGCCCGGACACGACGTCCGGGCCGGGGGCCCGGCCGCCAGGGATGGCCATTGGTACGGCCTCGCCCGAAGCAGAAGCCAGGCGCCCACCGCCCGAGTCGGCCCGCCCGCTCACGAGGCACCCCGCGCCATGATGCTGGCCGAGCCGCGCCGCTCCATCATCGTCTCGTGATAGATGCGAAGCAGCATGCCTATCCACACCAGGGTCACGATGAGGCTCGAGCGCCCGTAGCTCATCATCGGCAGTGTCAGTCCCTTGGTCGGCAGCACGCCCATGTTGACACCGATGTTGATGAAGGCCTGCATTCCCATCCAGAGCCCGAAGCCGGCGGCAAGATAGCTCTGGAAATCGAGGCCCGCCTGCGAGGCGAGCCTCGCGATGTAGAACGAGCGCCAGATGAGCGCGACGAAGAGCCCGAGCGTGAGCAGCACCCCGAAGAGCCCCAGCTCCTCGGCAAGCACCGCGAAGAGGAAATCGGTATGCGCCTCCGGCAGGTAGAAGAGCTTCTGGACACTGTTGCCGAGCCCTACGCCGAACCATTTGCCGCGGCCGATCGCGATCAACGACTGGGTGAGCTGGAACCCCGTGCTGTAGGGGTTCGCCCACGGGTCCATGAAACCCGTCAGACGCCGCAGCCGGTAAGCGGAGGTGACGGCGAGCACCGCGAAGAGAGCGGCGGCCACCGCGGTCAGCACGATCACCCACCGCAGCCGCGCGCCGGCGAGGAAAAGCATGCCGAAACCCGTGGCGAAGAGGACCGTGGCGGCGCCGAAGTCGGGCTCCCCGAGAAGCAACACCGCCACGAGAGCGAGGGCCAGCAGCGGCTTGAGCAGGCCGCTGAAGGTCTCGCGCAGCTCGTCCTGCCGTCGCGCGGCGTAGCTGGCGATGTAGATCAACACCAGCACCCGGGCGAGCTCCGAGACCTGAAAGGTGAATCCCGCGAGCCGCAGCCAGCGCCGGCCGCCGTTCACCACTTCACCGAGGCCGGGGACGAGCACCGCGAGCAGCATGATGATCGCGCCGGCGAAGAGCAGGTGCGAGAGCCGCTCCCAATTGTCCATCCTGAAGCAGAAGACGATCACCGCCGCCACCGCGCCGGCGACCGCGGTCAGCAGCTGCCGCTCGAGAAAGTAGAAGGGATTTCCCGTGTCCTGGGCCGCGATGGAGATGGAAGCCGACGTCACCATCACCAGTCCGAAGAGGAGCAGCGCCAGCACGAGCGCGAGGGTCACGCTGTCGATGTGGACGGCGGCGCCTCGTCCACGAGCCGTGGCGCCGGAGGAAGCGCGCGGGGTTTCTTCCATCATGCCGCCAACTCCCTCACCGCACGGGCGAACACGGCGCCTCGATGAGCATAGTCGCGGAACATGTCGAGGCTCGCGCAGGCGGGCGAGAGCAGCACGGTGTCGCCAGCCCGCGCCGCCGCCGCCGCCGCGCGGACCGCCTCCTCGAGTGAGGCGCAGTACTCCGTCGTGCAGACTCCGCGCAGCGCCTCGCCAACGAGGCGGCCGTCGCGCCCGATGAGCACCGCGTGACGCACCTTGTCGCGAAAGGTCGCCGCAAGAGGCCCGAAGTCCTGCTTCTTGCCGTCGCCGCCGGCGATGACGACCAGCGGCCCCTCCATCCCAGCCACGGCGGCGAGGGTGGCGCCGACGTTGGTGCCCTTGGAATCGTCGATATAAGTGACGCCCGCCACCTCCGCGATCCATTGGGTGCGGTGGTCCAGGCCCGGGAACGCCTCGAGCTCCGCGAGCATCGCAGGCAACGGCAGTCCCAGAGCCTCACCGAGCGCGAGAGCCGCGAGAGCGTTGGCGGCGTTGTGAAAGCCACGGACGCGCATGGCCGAGATCGGCAGCAGCGGCTCGCTCCAGCGCGTGAGCCACGCGCCTCCCTCGCACAGGGCCACCGCGTAGTCGGCGCCGATCGCGGCGCGCAGTGAGAAGCTCAGCGTGCGCTGACCCGGATGCGGCATGGCGACCACGAGCGGATCGTCGAGATTGATCACTGCCGTGTCGGTTCGCGCGAAGATCCGCGCCTTCGCATCGGCATAAGCCGCCACCGAGGCGTAACGGTCCAGATGGTCCGGGCTGACGTTGAGCACGGCCGCCGCCGCCAGATCGAGCGATCGAGTCGCCTCGAGTTGGAAGCTCGAGAGCTCGAGCACGTAAAGCCCGACGGATTCCCCGGTGCGATGCGCCGCCGCGAGCAGATCGAGCGCGGGCTCGCCGAGATTGCCCCCCACCCGCACGTTCACTCCGGCCCTCGCCGCCATGCGCCCGATCAGGGTCGTCACCGTGCTCTTCCCGTTGGTGCCGGTGATCCCGACGACCGGCGCATCCACGGCGCGCGCGAAGAGCTCGATGTCACCGACGATCTCGAGCCCACGGCGCCGTGCCTCGGTGAAGAAGGGCTGCTCCAGCGGCACCCCCGGCGAGACCACCACGCAGAGCGCATCGTCGAGGAGCCGCGCATCGAGCACGCCCAGCCGCACCGGGATCTGCGCATCGAGCGCGCGCAGCGCGGCGAGCTGCGGTGGCTCGGGTCGCGTGTCGGTGACCGAGAGCCGCCAGCCCCGCTCGCGCAAGTATCGGGCGCAGGAAAGCCCCGTCCGGCCGAGGCCGACGATGACGGCGGAAGAGGGCTTGTGCGATGGTGCGCTCATCGCAGCTTGAGAGTGGCGAGCCCCGCCAGGACGAGAATGAGGGAGATGATCCAGAACCTCACGATCACCTTCGGCTCCGCCCAGCCCTTGAGCTCGAAATGGTGATGGAGCGGCGCCATGCGGAAGATGCGCCGGCCGGTGAGCTTGAACGAGGCGACCTGCAGGATGACTGAGGCGGTCTCGAGCACGAACAGGCCCCCCATGACGAGCGCCACCACCTCCTGGCGCACGATCACGGCAATGACGCCAAGCGCCGCGCCTATCGCGAGCGCTCCGACATCGCCCATGAACACCTGCGCGGGATAAGCGTTGAACCAAAGAAAGCCGAGGCCCGCTCCGCTCAATGCCGAGCAGAAGATCAGCAGCTCACCGGCCCCGGGAATCTCAGGAATCTCGAGATAGTGCGCGAAGACATGGTTACCGCTCGCGTAGGCGAAGATGCCGAGCGCGGCGGAGACCAGCGCCGCGGGCATGATGGCGAGACCATCGAGCCCGTCCGTGAGATTCACGGCGTTGCTCATGCCGACGATCATGAAGTAGGCGATCACGATGAAGACGGGCGCTGACAGCGGTGCGGCGAACGTTTTGACGAACGGCAGGAAGAGGGTCTTCTCCGCCGCCGTGGTCGCGGTGAAATAGAGCGCCGCCGCGGTCGCAAGACCCGCCACCGATTGCCAGAAATATTTCCAGCGCGCGGCGAGACCCCGCGGATTGCGCACCACGAGCTTCAGATAATCGTCATAGAAGCCGATGAGGCCGTAGGCGAAAGTGACTGCAAGCACCGTCCAGACGAGGCGGTTCGAAAGGTCGACCCAGAGGAGCGTGCTCACGAGCGTCGTCACCAGGATCAGGGTACCGCCCATCGTCGGCGTACCCGCCTTGGGCAGGTGCGTCTTGGGGCCGTCATCGCGCACGACCTGGCCTATCTGATAGCGCGACAGCCGCTCGATCAGGCCCGGCCCCAGGATGAGCGATATGGCGAGCGAGGACACCGTCGCCAAGATGGCGCGGAAAGTCAGGTACGAGAAGACGTTGAAGCCGGTATACCAGGCGGTCAGTCGTTGTGCGATCCAGTAGAGCACTTAATGTCCGTCCGAAATGTCGTTGGCGCCGCCCACGAGCGCGCTCACCACGCGCTCGAGCCTGTTGACTCGCGAGCCCTTGACGAGCAGGCGCACGGTATCGGCCGTCTTCTCGGCGGACAGCGTGCGCAGGAGCTCGTGAGTCAGCGCCTCGGTATCGGGGAACCACTGTCCCCCGGGGCCGAAGCGCTCCACGGCGAGCGCCGCGAGCGGGCCAGTGGCGAGCAGACGCTCCACCCCGCGCTCTCGGGCGAAAGCGCCGATCTGCGTGTGCGCGTCCGCAGCGAACTCGCCGAGCTCGGCCATGTCACCGAGCACGAGCCAGCGCCGGCCTTCGAGCGATGCGAGCACCTCGATCCCGGCGCGCAGCGAGCTCGGATTGGCGTTGTAGGAATCATCGAGGATCCAGGCGCCGCAGGCGGCCCGTTTCAGCTGCAGGCGTCCCGGCACCGGCCGCATTGCGCCGAGGCCTGCGACGATGTGCTCGAGCGTTGCGCCGGCAGCGGCTGCCGCCGCGGCGGCCCCGAGAGCATTCGCGACGTTGTGTCGCCCCCCGACGTGAAGCTCGATGTCCGCCTGCCCAAGCGGGCTCGAGAGGCGGAATCGCGTGAGGAAGCCCTCCGCGCCGGGGGTCGTGCGCAGGTCCGATGCGCGGAAGTCCGCGGTGCTCGCGATCCCGAAGGTCACGACCCGCGCGCTCGTCATGCCGCGCCAGAGATTCACGAATTCATCGTCCGCGTTCAACACCGCCGTGGCGTCCGGCGCGAGGCCCGCGACCGTCTCGCCCTCCGCGCGAGCCACTCCCTCGAGGCTGCCGAAGCCTTCGAGATGCTCCGCGCCCGCGTTGGTGATGAGCCCGACTGTCGGGCGCGCCACGTTGACCAGTTCCGCCACTTCGCCCGCTCGGTTGGCCCCCATCTCGATGACGGCGAAGCGGTGTCCGGGCTCGAGCCGCAGCAGCGTCAGGGGCACGCCGATGTGGTTGTTGAGATTGCCCCGAGTGGCCAGAGTGCTTCCAGCCCGCGAGAGGATCGCCGCCGTCATTTCCTTGGCCGTCGTCTTGCCATTGCTGCCCGCCACACCGATGACCGGAATGGAGAGCGCCTCACGCCATGCGTGTCCCGCGCGCGAGAGCGCGGCTTGCGTGTCGGCGACGACGATCTGAGCCAGGGCGATCGGCTGCGGCGCATCGACGAGGGCCCCGGCCGCACCGGCCGCCAGCGCGGTGCCGACGAACTCATGGCCGTTGAAGCGCGGACCTCGCAAGGCGATGAACAGATCGCCCGCGGCGAGCGTCCGGCTGTCGCTCGACACACCGGTAAAGGCGCGGTCGACCCCCTCGAGCCGCCCATCGCAGGCCCGCGCAAAGCTGCGCAGCGTCCGCTCGACTGTCGAATCACCGCTCACGGCTCCGTCGCCTCCAGTGCCGCACGTACCACGCCCTGGTCGCTGAACGGACGGCGCTCACCGCCGTAGATCTGATACTCCTCATGCCCCTTCCCAGCAATCAACACCACGTCCTGCGGTCCCGATCGCGCGAGCGTGGCCTGGATCGCCAGCGCACGGTCGTGCTCGACCCGAGCCGCGGCGGCGTGGGGAAGGCCCGCCAGGATCTGCCGCACGATCCGCTCGGGAGGCTCGCTGCGCGGGTTGTCATCTGTCACCACCGACTCATCCGCGAGCTCGGCGGCGATACGCCCCATCATCGGCCGCTTGCCTGGATCGCGATCGCCGCCGCAGCCGAAGACGACCCGCAGCCGCCCGCGGCAGTGCAGGCGGGCGGCGCGCAGCGCCTTCGCGAGCGCATCGGGCGTGTGGGCATAGTCGACGATGGCGAGCGGCACTCCGGCGCGGCCGCCGAACGCTTCCATCCGTCCAGGCGCCGCCCGACATGTCCCGAGCGCCGCGGTCGCCTCGGCGAGCGGGACTCCCCAGGCGAGCAGCACGGCGAGCACCGTGAGGGCGTTGTCGGCGTTGAAGTCACCGATCAGCGGCACGTCGAGTTTTGTCGCTCCCCAGCTTGATTGCACGTCGATGCGCAGGCCGGACACAGCAGCCTCGACGCGCGTTGCGCGCACCACTTTCGCGGCATGCGCCGCCGGCGGCTCAGCGCTGCCTCGCGTGGTGATGACCAGCTGCGCCTCGGAAAGTTGCCCGGCGAGTCGCGCCCCGAGCTCATCGTCCACGTTGATCACCCGCATTGCGAGGCCGGGCCAGGCGAAGAGCCGCGCCTTCGCCTGCGCGTAGGCCGCCATCGTCCCGTGATAGTCGAGATGCTCGCGTGTGAGATTGGTGAACGCGGCGGTATGGAAGCGCACTCCACCCACCCGATCCTGATCGAGCGCGTGCGAGGACACTTCCATGCTTACCACTTCGGCACCCAGAGCCTTCATCGCAGCAAGGCGGCGGTGAACGGAAACGGCATCAGGCGTGGTGTTGTCCGTAGGAGTCAGCGCGCCTGGAAAACCGTACCCGAGCGTGCCCATGTAGGCGGCAGGGCCGCGCCAGCGGCGTCCCGTGGCGGCAGACCCGCCAGCGGGCGCATGCGTGCGCGGGCGCAGCGCCTGGGCGAGAAGCCACGCGCAAGTCGTCTTGCCATTCGTGCCGGTGATCCCTACAACCGTCAGGGCCTGCGATGGCCGGCCGAAGAACCGATCGGCGATGATTCCGGCCTGGGAGGAGAGCTCCGGCACGGGCGCGACGAACACCTCCCCAGCGCGAGTCGACCCGCTGAGACCCGCCTGTATGAGCTCTGATGCCCCAGGAGACGGCTCGTAGAGCACCGCGCTCGCCCCGCGCGCCAGCGCCTCACCGGCGAACTGTGCGCCGTGGCGGCCGTGGCCGCGGCAGGCAAGAAACAACGCCCCCGGACTGGCCGCGCGCGAGTCGAGCGTGACGTCGCTGACCTCGAGCGTCGCAGGGGCATCGGCCAGCCCGGCGGCGAGCTCCACGAGCCGGGCGCGGTGTGTCGAGGCTGGATTCATGGCCGCGGTCATTGGATTGACGCCTGCAGCTCTTCCGATTGCCCCACCGGCTCGTCCGGCGCTACCCCCATCAGGCGAAGCGCCCGGCCGATCACCTTCGCGAACACGGGCGCCGCCACCTGGCCGCCCTGGTGCGGACCGTGCCGCGGGTCGTCGATGATGACCGCGGCCGCGAGGCGCGGAGCGCTGGCCGGCGCCATGCCCTCGAAGTCCGCAACGAAGTGGTGTTCGCGGTAGCTGCCGTCGTCGGCAATCCACGCCGTGCCGGTCTTGCCGGAAACACTGTAGCCCGGAATGGCCGCCCCAGGCGCCGTGCCTATGGGCGAGATCACCGCGCGCATCAGCCCGATGAGCTCGCGGCACAGCCGCGCGCTCATGACACGCTTGCCCAGCGGCGGCGAGTCGACCCGCAGGAACGAGATCGGCCGCTCGATGCCGAACGCGCCGATCGTGGCGTAGGCATGCGCAAGCTGCAGCGCCGTCACGGCGATGCCGTAGCCGTGCGCCATCGTGGCGATATCGATCGGCCGCCACTGCGAGTAGTAGGTGAGCAGCCCGGCCGACTCTCCCGGATAACCGTTGCTCGCCAGTTGCCCGAACCCGAAATCGTGGAGCGTCGTCCAAATGAGTTTCGGCTGCAGGGACAGGGCGACGTGCGCCATGCCGACATTCGAGCTGTGGGCGAGCACCAGGGAGAGGTCGATTGGCCCGAAATCCGCCTCGTCGGTGAAGGTGTGCCCCTCGACGGTGATGTAACCGGGCGAGGTATTGATGATCGAGTGATCGTTGTACTCGCCGGAGATGAGCCCGGCCGCGACGAAGAACGGCTTCATGGAGGAGCCCGGCTCGAAGATGTCGGTCACCGCCCGGTTGCGATAGAGCCGTGGCAGCATCTGGTCACGGTCATTCGGATTGAAGGCCGGCTGGTCGACCATGGCGAGCACCTCGCCCGTGGCGATGTCGATCACCACCATGGAGCCGGAGCGTGCATCCTGCGCAGCCACCTGCGCTTTCAACGCGCGATAAGCGAGGTACTGGATACGCATGTCGATGGAGAGGACGAGATCGCGCCCGGGGCGCGCCGGACGGATGCTCTCGACGTCCTGAACTATCCTGCCGTAGTTGTCCTGGATGACGCGCTTCTCGCCGTCGATGCCCGTGAGCCATTGGTCGTAAGCAAGCTCGAGTCCGGCCTGCCCCTGGTCGTCGATATTGGTGAAGCCGATGAGCTGTCCCGTCACCTCACCGGCCGGGTAGTACCGCCGGTACTCGCGCGAGAGGTACACGCCCGGAATGCCGAACGCCTTGATCCGCTCGGCGAACGCCGGCTGACGCTGGCGCGAGACGTAGAGGAAATCGCGATCCAGATTGCTCGTGATGTGGCGCTCCAGGTCCTGGGGGTTGATGTGGAGCGCGGCGGCCAGGCGCGGGATCTGCTTGGGCACGAGCGCGATCTGCTTGGGGTTGACCCAGATCGAATCGACCGGCGTGCTCACCGCAAGAGGCTCGCCGTAGCGGTCGGTGATGGTGCCGCGGTGCGCCGGGATGTCGACGATGCGCGTGAAGCGGGCATCACCCTGCTTCGACAGGAAGGAGTACTCGAACAGCTGCAGGTCGATTGCACGGCCGACGAGCGCCGCCGCGATCAGAACGAGCACCCCAACGAGAAAATGCGCCCGCCAGCGGAAGGCGCGAGGCGCGTTGTGTCGTGCGCTGCGGGTCCTCATGGATACACGACCACGATGTCCTTGGGCGCCGGCATGCTCATGTGCAGCTTGGTGCCCGCGACGCTCTCGACCAAGGCATGCGAGGACCAGGCACTCTGCTCGAGCTGCAGCTGACCCCATTGGATGTCCAGGTTGTCGCGTTGGGTGTCCAGCTGCTCCAGCCGGATAAACAGCTGGCGCGCGCGGAATGTGCAGTAGACCGCACCGCCCGCGGACACCAGCACTCCCACCCAGAGCGCCGCGATGGCAACCCCGAGTGTGGTCCTCGCGAGCCTCATACCGCCTTCTCCGCCACGCGCAGCAACGCGCTGCGCGCTCGGGGATTGCGCGCGACTTCCTCCCGGCTCGGGCGGATCTTGCGGCCGACCAGCTTCAAGCGCGGCGTGAGCTGCGGCGGCACGATCGGCAGAGACGCCACGGCGGGATCGAGCTGGGACTCACGCTGCATGAAGCGCTTGACCAGACGATCCTCGAGCGAATGGAAGCTGATCACCGCCAGGCGTCCGCCCAAGGAGAGCGAGTCGACCGCGCCGGTGAGCGCCTGTTCGAGCTGTCCGAGCTCGTCGTTGGCGTACATTCGCAGCGCCTGGAAGGTGCGGGTGGCGGGATGCTTCCCCGGCTCCCGCGTCCTCACGGCGCGCGCAACCAGCTCCGCGAGCTCACGCGTGCGCTCGATCGGCCGCTCGCGCCTCGCTGCGACGATCGCCTGTGCCACGCGGCGCGCGAAGCGCTCTTCACCCAGAGTGGCGATCACCTCGCGAATCTCGTCGACGCTCGCGCGAGCGAGCCACGCGCTGACCGGCTCGCCCCGTGTCGGGTCCATGCGCATATCGAGCGGACCGTCGGCCCGGAAGCTGAAGCCGCGCGCCGGGTCGTCGAGCTGGGGCGAGGAAACGCCGAGGTCGAACAGAATACCCCGGCAAGCGCGGCCGCCCGCGTGAGCCGGCACGAGCGCACCAATATCGGCAAACGGCGCGTGCACGAGCGCAAGCCGCATTTCGCCGGCGAAGCGCTGCCGGCCGGCCGCGACGGCCTGCGGGTCCCGGTCGATCGCGAGCACGCGGCCCTCTCGACCCAGGGCCTGGAGTAGGAGTGCCGTATGACCGCCGCGCCCGAACGTCGCATCGACATAATAACCGTCCGGCTCGGGGGCTAATGCCCCGAGCGCCTCATCTGCGAGCACCGGGATGTGCTCGACCACAGCCACAGCCCCGACTCTTACAACGCCAACGAGTCGAGCTCCGACGGCAGGTCCGTCGCAGCCTCCTCGCTCTTCAGCCAGTCATCGAGCCGCTCGCCCCAGCGCGACTCGTTCCACAATTCGAAGCGGTTGCCCTGGCCGATCAACATCCCATGACGCTCGAGGCCCGCGAACTCGCGCAGCTCGGGTGGCAGTAGAATCCGGCCATGCCCATCGAGCTCGAGGTCGTTCGCATGGCCAACCATGAGGCGCTGCAGCCGCCGCGCCTGCGCATGCAGGGTCGGCAGACTCATCAGCTTGCTCTCGATCAGCTCCCACTCGGGCAGCGGGTAAATGAGAAGGCAGCGGTCCCGGTCGACGGTGACCACCAGTCTTCCCTGGGCGCGCTCGACGATCTGCTCCCGATAACGGGTGGGCATGACCATCCGACCTTTCTCATCCAGGGTGACTTTTGTGGCGCCGCGAAACATGCACTCGTGCGAGGGATCTACCCATCTCCTCCCACTTTCTCCCACTTGCTGCCACTATGAAATCGCGGGCGCGCCATGTCAATTGAAATAGTGAGAAATTCGTCGCATTCACAGGGAGTTATGTAGAACCGGAAGGAGCTTCAAACAGCACCTTGGAGTCATTCGTCTTAGCAATCAGCAGCTTGCCTGAATAATCTTATCCAGTAGGTTATCTCGACCTCGGCCTCAGGCTTTTTTCAGGTCGAAAATGCATGTTTGATCCACTCGATCTGCGGCGCATCACCACACGGGTCGGATACGACGATGACGTCGAACCGGGCGCGTAAGCGGGCGAGGTCTCTTCTTTGCTGCAGAAGCCGGCTCGCTGCCCGGATCAGCCGCTGTCGCTTGCCGGCGTCAACGCTCGCCGCAGCTCCTCCATAGGCTCGCGATGAGCGCGTGCGGACCTCCACGATCGCCAGCTCGCGCTCTGCGACCTGGGCGATGATGTCGAGCTCACCGCAGCGACAGCGGTAATTCCTGAGGAGGATGAGCGCACCCTGCGCGCGCAGGTACGAGACCGCGGCATCCTCGGCTCGATTTCCAAGCCGCTGCCGCTCTGTGAGGGCGCTCTTCATGCGCTGCGCGCAGGTCTCGACGGGACCTTCCGAAGGGGCGAGCCCTGTCCTTGGATCGAGGAGCGATCCTGTCGCCCGGTCAGGACCCCGGGGCGCTTGGAAGCTCCGCAGCCTCACCGTCATGGAGCTGGGCCCAGATGAGGTGGCGATGGATGCGTCCGTCGGGCTCCAATGTCAACTGCCCCGTAAGGCCACTGATATCCAGCGCCGATGGGGCCGAGTTCTGCCGCAGTGCCTCGGCGAGCCGATAGGCGTCGAACCCGAAGGCAAAGAGGCGCCCCTGCTCCGGCCCACCGGCGGGCCACGCCTGGGTGGCAGCCGACCGGACGGCCTCGGCCAGCGGGCTGCCGAGCATCCACGGCATGTCGGGAAACATGAGCCCGTCGAGGTCCTCGTTGGCGCGCGGATCGGGATCGAAGGCATCGGACGTCGAATAGGTCGGGAGGCCGCCGGCGTAGAAGAACCGCAATTGCGGCTGCAGCAGCCGCTCGATGCCCGGCGGCGCGGGCGCGAAAATGAACTGGATGTCTTCACGGCGTCGCGGTACGAACTTCAGGCGCGTACCCAGAAGGGATTCCAACCGCTCGAGCCGGGCGCGGCTCTGGTCGATGCCCAGCACCTGCTTGAGCTCGGCGGAATAGTCGGCCTCCGACGGATCGATCATCGTGCTGGCGAGCACCGTGCCGCCGCCGCTCTGCAGCCGCTGCGTAAAGGCAGCAAGCACGCGCGAGCCCCATTCTCCCGCTGGCACGATCGCTATCCCCAACCGGTGCCCGTCGCTCAGAACGCGGCGGGCGACCATCCTGGCCTCCGACACCGGCGAAAGGGCGAATTGGAAAAAGAGCGGCGGCGCTGGCTCTCCTTCCGGCAGGAAATTGAGCGCCAGTAACGGCGGGCGCTGTGCCCGGTCCGCGGCTGCTGCCGCTACTGCCTGGCGCGTGAGGGGCCCCACGATGATGTCGGCACCGGCGCGAGTCGCAGAGGCAATGACATCGGGAATGGACTTGTCCCCCCCCGTATCGTAGAGGCGGACGACGGGCCGCTGCCGCACCGGTGATTGATAATATGCGGTAAGGAAGCCGTCACGCACACTGGCAGCCAGCGGCCCCATGGGGCCGGTGATGGGTAGCAGCAAGGCGATATGAGCCTGCGCGGCGAGAGGCTGCGGCTGCTCGCCGAGCAGCTTGCTGCGCACGATCTCAATGGCGGGATGGCCGGGATGAGCGGAAAGCCACGTGGACAGCTCGGCCGTCGCCATGGTCGGGTTGCGTGCCTCCTCCGCCGCGAGGGGCGCCAGCTCGAGCCAGCCCCGGACGACGGGGCTTCTCTGGGTACGCGGCTGCATTTTGATGCCGCGTTCCGCCGCGTCGCGCAAGTCATCGAGGAGCGTAACCCGGCTTTGTTGCACGGCCGCCGCATTGAGCAGCCAGTGCTCGAGCTGCATTTCCGCCTTGACCCCCGCGGCCGGATGCCCGGCAGCGAAGGCGACGCTTTGTCTCAAGCGCAGGTACCGAGTCGCGGGCTGCGCTTGCCGCGGCACGGTGATGGACTGGATCAGATCCCAGGCATGCGCCGCTTGGTGGCGCTGCAACGCGATGCGGACTTCGATCAGCGAACGATCGAACGTCTCGGGGGCCGCCAGCGGGGAGACAAGCAGATCAAGGACGCGAGCCGCATCGTCCGGGCGTCGCCCCATGAGATAGGCTTGCGCCGCCTGGATGACGAAGCCGTTGCGCTGCGCGCCGCGGCTCTCGTGCGCAAGCGCGCCATACATTCGGGCGGCGCCGACGGGGTTGCCCTGGCGGGCAAGCGCCGCGGCCCCCTCGGCGGAGGGTGCGGGGCCGCGCGGAACACTCGCGCAGCCCGCGAGGACTAAAGTGACTGCGGCGAGCGCAGCCAGGCTGACGGTCCATCGCGCTTGCATGGTTGAGAAGCCTTTGTGCCAGAGTCGAGCTTATGACCGCCCCGGAGCTTCGGGGTGCGGCATGAGGAGAGGATTATAGTGGGCAAGCCGCGAGGCCGGTTACAAGTCGTCGCGACGCCGATCGGCAACATGGGAGATGTCAGCGCACGGGCCCGGCAGGCGCTCGAGAGCGCGGCCGCAATTGCCGCGGAAGACACGCGCCGCACCGGGGCGCTGCTGCAGGCGCTCGGCATCGCGCGGCCGTTGCTGTCGCTGCATGCGCACAACGAGACACGGCGCGTTCCAGAGATCCTGGCGCGGCTCGCCGCGGGCGAGACCATCGCGCTGGTCAGCGATGCCGGCACACCGCTACTGTCCGACCCGGGTTATGAGCTGGTGCGAGCCGCAAGCGACGCGGGCATCGATGTCGAATCCATCCCCGGTCCCTGCGCCATCACGGCCGCACTGGCCGTCGCGGGACTGCCCGTCAGCCGCTTTTGCTTCGAGGGCTTTCTGCCGACGCGCGAGCGCGAGCGGCGGGCGCATCTCTCGCAACTCGCCGACGAGCCCCGCACGCTCGTCTTCTTCGAGGCGCCCCATCGCATCGCCGCGACCCTTGCCGACCTCGCCGGGGAGCTCGGCGGCGATCGTCGCGCAGTGGTCGCGCGCGAGCTCACCAAGGCGCACGAGACCCTCTATCGAGGCACGCTCGCGGAGCTGGCGCAAAGGGCGGCGGGCGAGGAAAACTTCAGGCGGGGCGAGATCACGGTCGTGGTGGCGGGTGTCGCGCGCGAAGCCGCGGGGGTCGACACCGGCCTTCTTCGCCGCGCTGTCGATCTGCTGTCGAAGGAGATGTCGCCGAGCAGAGCGGCCGCGATCGCCGCGCAGCTGACGGGGGCAACGCGCAGTGAAGCCTATGCGCTTGCCGTACGACACTCTGAGAAGCGTTGATCTCCGGGGCCTCGACTGTATAAATGCCTTCTCCGCGGGGACGCCGTGACAAAATCGCAGGAGCGATTTTGGACGGCGCGAAGTGCCGGCCCCGAAGGGGCGAGGCCCAGGATGGGCCGAGCAATGCGGCAGGATGCCGCTCTTTGCGCCATAATGAGCAGGAGAGCCGGCCGGGCAATCGCTGCTCCGACTTCGGTCGGGGGGGAGGAAAGTCCGGGCTCCGGCGGATCAGGTGCCAGGTAACGCCTGGGGGGCGCGAGCCCACGGAAAGTGCAACAGAGAGCAAACCGCCTAAGCTCTCGTGGTGAACGCTTGTGCTGCAGTGCAGCGCACGCTGCCGCGAGGGACGGCAAGGGTGAAACGGTGCGGTAAGAGCGCACCGCGGCCTTGGTAACAAGGCTGGCACGGCAAACCCCACCTGGAGCAAGGCCAAATAGGGAAGCAGCGGGCTCTGGCAACAGAGTGTGCAGCGCCGATCCGCGCGCGCTTCCGGGTAGGCCGCTAGAGGTCCACGGCGACGTGGATCGCAGAGGAATGATTGCCCTCGACAGAACCCGGCTTACAGGCCGGCTCTCCTCGTTTATTGGCCCAAAGTCGGCTTCGCCGCTTTGGGCGAGCGCGGCCCTATGACCGCCTTTCATCCCGCGTCCCCGGGAGCGGCCCGGGGGCCGCTCATTCACTTGCTTTCGCACGGGGACGTAGTGAGGCTGAGGCCGGCTCTCCTTCTCATGTGAAAGAGGGCCGCGAGATAGCTACTTGACGACGCGAAGTTGTGGGCGCTTGGGGCCACCGCCCCCTTCCTCGGAGGGTGCCGGCCCGGATGACGGAGGAGGTGTCTCAGGCCCCGCATCCTGCTCGGCGAACATCATGCCTTCGCCCGTCTCACGCGCATAAATGCCCATGACGGCGCTGACCGGGAACCGGACGTGATGCACCACGCCAGCGAACCGAGCATCGAATTCCACGACGTCGTTATCGATCTTCAGCCGCTGCGTCGCCGTGTAGCTCAGGTTGAGGACGATCTTTCCTTCCTGCACATACGCGCGTGGCACATCGCTGCCCGCGCGCTCCGCATCGACGATCACATGTGGAGTATGGCCGCTGTCGGTGATCCATTGATGCATCGCGCGCAGCAGATAGGGACGCTTGGGGGGAGCTTTGAGCATCACTCAGCGCCTCAAAGCCGCATCTCCCGCTCCCGCTCCGACAGCGACCCACGGAATGCGGCGCGGGAGAAGATCTGGCTTGCATACTTGAGGATCGGTTGCGCCTTGGCGGGCAACTCGACCTCGTAGTGCGGTAATCGCCACAGGATCGGCGCAATGGTTGCATCGACCAGCGAGAACTCGTCCGACATGAAGAACGGCTTCACCTTGAAGAGATCCACACCCTGAACGATGGTATCCGCCAGAACCTTGCGCAGCTTTGGAAGCAGCTTCTTGTCGTCCTCCACCTCGATCTGCTGCAGCAGCGTGTACCAGTCGCGCTCGATGCGATACAGCGCCAGCCGGAACTGCGCCCGGGTCACCGGATCGACCGGCATCAGCGGCGGATGGGGAAAGCGCTCGTCCAGGTATTCAATGATCACCCGGGAGTCGTAGAGCACGAGATCTCGGTCCACGAGCGTGGGCACGGTGTGATACGGGTTGAGGTCCAGCAGATCCTCGGGGTACTTGCCGGGCTCCACATCGACCACGTCGATACCGATGTTCTTCTCGGCGAGCACTATACGGGTGCGGTGGCTCCACGGATCTCTCGGCGCGGAAAACAGCGTTATGGTGGAACGTCTGCTCGACACAATTCCGCTCCCGCGGGCCAGCCAGCACCTCGGCTTTCCCTTACTTTACCGAGTTCGCGGCGCTCCTACTTGACGTCCTTCCAGAATTCGCGCTTCAGGAGCCAGGCCAGCCAGGTGAAGCCGAGCAGGAAAAGGATCACCCAGACACCCATGGCCCGGCGTACCTCGCGCTCCGGATCGCCGACATAATCCAGGAAGTTGACGACATCGTGCACGAATTGATCGTATTGCTGCGGTGTCATGCGGCCGGGGGCGATCTGCTTGAAATGCTCGAAAACCTTCTCCTCGATCATTTTCCCGTTGGGACCCGGCGTCTCGATAGTCTTGTACACCGGGATTTTCAGGCCCTCGAGCGGCGAGACGACGTCGGGCATTGCGGTCTGCGGAAACGCCAGGTTATTCGCGCCCGTCGCCCGATCCGAATCGACGTAGAACGTCTTGAGATACCGGTAGAGATAGTTGGTGCCGCGCAGGCGCGCGATCAGCGACAGATCGGGCGGCGCCTTGCCGAACCAATTCTCGGCATCCGCGGGTATCATCGGGGAGAGGATGTAGCCCGTCGGCTTCTCTCCCGGCGGAATCAGGTCCTTGACGAGCAGCGCCTTGGGGATCTTCAGATCGTGCGCGAGCCGCGACCAGCGCTCGTACCTCAGCGAGTGGCAGCCGAGGCAATAGCCCGCGAAATCGCGCGCACCGCGCTGCAGGGAGGCGACGTCCGCAACGTTGGCGTTCGCCTTCCAGCTTTGCCAGTTCGCATCGGAGGCCATGCCGCCTTCGGCAAGAGCGCGAGTGGCGTAACCTGCCCCCGCCGCGAGCGCCGCCGCGAGCACCAGCGCATGGACGACTCTCTGGTGAGCTCTAATGCGCATGGTAGACCACTCTATCCGGGACCGGCTTCACCCGGTCGAATCGTGAATAAAACGGCATCAGCCAGAAGAAGGCGAAGTAGCCGACCATGCAGAAGCGCGAGAGGATGATGTAGATCCCTTCGGCAGGCTGCATGCCGAGGTACCCCAGTCCGACGAAGGAGATCACGAACACGGTGAGCATGAGGCGCGAGATCCAGCCCTTGTAGCGGATGGACTTGACCGGCGAGCGATCGAGCCATGGCAGCACGAGGAGCGAGACCAGCGCAAGCAGCAGGAGGAGCGCACCTATGCCCTTGTTCGGTACTCCGCGCAGGATGGCGTAGAAGGGCGTGAAGTACCACACCGGGTGGATCTCGGCCGGCGTCGACAGCAGATTCGCCGGCTCGAAGTTCGCCTTTTCGAGGAAAATCCCATGGAAGGTCGGGACGTAGAACACGATCAGTGCGAAGATGACGAGGAACACCCCGACGCCCACGAAGTCCTTCACCGTGTAATACGGATGGAACGGGATGCCATCGAGGGGCTTGCCGTCCGGGCCCAGGTGCTCCTTGATCTCGATGCCGTCGGGATTGTTCGAGCCGGTCTGGTGCAGCGCAACGAGGTGCAGCATCACGAGCAGCAGCAGGATGATCGGCACGGCCGCGACGTGCAGGGCGAAGAAGCGGTTCAGCGTGGCATCGGAGATGCCGTAATCGCCGCGGATCCACTGCGTCAGTCCCGTCCCGATGAACGGCACGGTGCCGAAGATGTTGACGATCACCTGCGCGCCCCAGAAGGACATGTTGCCCCAGGGCAGCACGTATCCCATGAACGCCTCGGCCATCAGCGCGAAGTACACCACCATGCCGATCAGCCACAGGAGCTCCCGTGGCTGCCGGTACGAGCCGTACATCAGGGAGCGGAACATGTGCAGATAGACAACGACGAAGAACATCGACGCGCCCGTGGAATGGATGTACCGGATCAGCCATCCCCAGTCGACCTCGCGCATGATGTACTGCACGGAGCCGAACGCGGCGACCGCGCTCGGCTTGTAGAACATCGCGAGGAAGATGCCGCTGACGAGCTGGATGACCAGCACGAGCATCGCCAGCGAGCCGAAGAAATACCAGAAATTGAAGTTCTTCGGCGCGAAATAGCCGGTCAGCTCCTTGGCGATGAACTCGTCGAGGGGCAGGCGCTCGTTTATCCAGGCCCAGAAGCCTCGCTTCTTGGACACGAGTGTTGCGCCGGGCGGCAGCGGCTCGCTCGGCGAACGCAACTCGGTTTCGCGCTCTGTCGTCGCCATCAGGCGCCTCCCCTCGAGAGGACGGGCCCGGTGACAGCCTTAAGGCGTACGTTCATCGGCAGGCTCCCCAATTCCCGCGGTCGCGCGGCATTATACACAGCGAGAGGTGAACACATGCTGGAGCGACTGAGTCGCGGGTTGACGTTCATTGCAGGATCGGTCGTGGGCGGGCTGGCGCTCGCCTTCGTGATCGTCGCACTGCGGCCGGACCTCATCCGCGGGGAAGCCGGCTCGCGGCCGCCGCCGGCGTCGACCGCGGCCCCGGCTGCGAGCGCGCACGCCACGCGCAGGCCCCTACGCGTATCGTATGCATCAGCCGTGGAGCGCGCAGCTCCGGCCGTGGTCAATATTTATACCGCCCGGCTGGTCACGGAGCGCATCGATCCCTCGCCGCTCGGAGAGCTCTTCGGCAATGTCCTGCCGCAGTACAGGCAGCGGATCGAGCGCAGCCTCGGGTCTGGCGTCATCGTCGACAAGGGCGGCCATATCGTGACGAACTACCACGTCATCGCGAACGCCGGGGCCATCCGCGTGCAGCTCGCGGACGGCCGGATCGCGACTCCGCAGGTCGTGGGCGTCGACCCGGACACCGACCTCGCCGTCCTCAAGATCAACCTGCCGAACCTTCCGGTGATCACATTCGGGCGCTCCGACACTCTGCGGGTCGGCGATGTCGTGCTCGCCATCGGCGACCCTCTCGGGCTCTCGCAAACGGTGACCCACGGCATCGTCAGCGCCACCGCCCGAGGGCATCTCGGGATCACGACGTTCGAGGACTTCATCCAGACGGATGCGCCGATCAATTTCGGCAATTCCGGGGGCGCGCTGGTCGATTCCAGCGGCAAATTGATCGGCATCAATACCGCCATCGTCGCCAAGAGCCTGGGAGTCGAAGGCATCGGCTTTGCGATTCCCGTCGACATGGTGCGCGGCGTGCTGCACGACATCATCAAATACGGGCGGGTGATCCGCGGCTGGATCGGCATTGTGCCGGAGGACATGTCCGACGCGCAGGCGCAGCAGCTCGGCCTCGCCCACGGTGGCGTGATCATCGCCAATCTCTATGTCGGAAGTCCCGGGCAGCAGGCGGGATTGAAACCGGGGGACCTCCTGCTCTCGATCAATGGCGTTCCCGTGACTTCCGCCGAGGACGCGCGCGCCCGGATTGCCAGCAGCAAGCCCGGCTCGACGCTGACCCTCCACGATCAGCGGGGCAGCAGCCAGTTCGACGTGAAGGTGCGGGTCGCCGAGACACCGCTCACTGCGGGGTGAGGGCGGCGCCTTCATCGACGACACTTAAAGTGTCGCCGATCCGCCCGAACGCCCGGCCCCGGATGGGCTGGGCCGGGGGCCCTGCCGCCACGGACGGCCAGAGGCACGGCGTCATCAACTGCCGAGGATCATCATCATGCAAATAGACGTTCGCCGCTTCTCCACCCGCTGCGAGCTCGACGACGCGCTCGCGGATCGTCTCGAGCAGGCGATTCGCGCTGCAGCCACGCAATCGGGCGGCGGCCCTCCGGTCATCATGCTCTCCGGCGGCCACACACCGCTCCCCGCGTATCGCGAAGTCGCCCGGCGACGCCCGCCGCAAGGCAGTCCACTGACGGTCATCTATTCCGACGACCGCTACGTCCCCGCCGATTCCGACGCCAGCAACTATCACGCAACACGCCCATTCCTCGACGCGCTGGCCCTCCCTGAGGCGCGGGTGCTGCGTATCAAGACCGAGCTCCCCCTCGAGGAAGCCGCTCGCGATTACGAAGGCCGCCTGCGCACCCTGCTGGATGCGGGCGCGCGCATCGGCTTGGCGCTCCTCGGTCTAGGACCCGACGGCCACACCGCCTCCCTCTTCCTACCTAAGCACCTGCTGCAGTCCCGCGGCCGTCTCGCCATCGCCGTCCAACGCCCCGACGGCATGCAGGGCATCAGTGTCACCCCCGATTTCCTGGCCAACGTCTCCGAGCCGCTTTTCGTGGTAGCGGGCAGCGGCAAGCACGACGCCATAGCCTCCTTCATCCGCCAAGACCCCAACCTCATCGCCCTGCGCGCCGTAGCCGGCCACGCGCGCGTGGAGATTTGGCTCGACCGCGCAGCGGAGCAACAGCCCCCGCGAATGTGAGAGAGGGGCCCGGAGCTCGCATCTCGTGCAGCACCCAGGGCTAAGGTGCGAACTTACCCATCGTCAAATGCGACGGCGCGCACGACCGCGTCCACCCCTGCGGCTCCGCCCCCGGATTGTGCCAACTGCATGCTCCGACGAGCAGCCGCTCCGCCTCCTGCGGTCCCCAAGTGCCGCGGGTGTAGGTGTAAGGCGCCTCACCCGCTCCCAACACCTGATCGACGATCGCCCAGGCAGCCTCCACCTCGTCCTCCCGTGCGAAATGGGCCGTATCCCCGATGAGCGCCAGGCTGATCAGCCGCTCGTAGGCATCCATGGCATCCGCCTCGTGCTGCGCGACGAAGAGCTCCACCTCCTTCCCCTGCATGGCGGCACCAGCCTTCTTGGCGTGCGCTCCCAACGCGATTGCCACGTCCGGACCCACGCGAAAGCGGACGAAATTGGGATAATCCGGCCCGAGCTCGCCAAAGAGGCGCGCCGGCGGCGGCTTGAGGTCCACCACCACCTCCGTCGCCGTCACCGGCAGGCACTTGCCCGCACGCAGATAGAACGGCACCCCGCTCCAGCGCCACGAGTCGATCTCGAGCCGCATCGCCGCGTACGTCTCGACCTTGGAGTCCGGCGACACGCCCGGTTCCTGCCGGTAGCTGTTGAACTGCCCGCGCACGATCGCTTCCGGCGTGACCGGCCGCACGGCCTTCAGCACCTTCACCTTCTCGTCACGCAATGACTCGCCCTCCGAGTTCACCGGCGGCTCGAGAGTCAGCAGCGCCAGGATCTGCAGCAGATGATTCTGCATGACGTCCCGGATGGCGCCTGCTTCCTCGTAGAACTTCCCGCGGCCAGCCACCCCGATCGTCTCCGCCATGGTGATCTGCACGCTCTCCACGAAGTTACGGTTCCAGATAGGCTCCAGGAAGGAGTTGGCGAAGCGGAAATAGAGGAGGTTCTGCACCGCCTCCTTGCCGAGATAGTGGTCGATGCGGAAGATGCTGGCCTCCGGAAACTGCTTGTGCAGCACCTGATTCAGCGTCCTCGCCTCGACGAGATCGCGTCCGAACGGCTTCTCGACCACGACACGCGCGCCCTGGGCGCCGCCGGAGCCGCCGAGGTGGTCGATCACGACCGGAAACATGCTGGGCGGGATGGCGAGGTAGTACAGCGGCCGCTGCGAGTCTCCCAGCGCCTGGCGAAGCGCGACGAATGTGTCCCGGTCCTGATAGTCGCCGTCGTGATAGCGCAGCAGGCCGAGCAAGCGCGCGAGCGTGTCCTGATCCGGCGACGGGACGAAAGCCGTGATGCTCTCGCGTACCCGATCTTTCAACTGCTCGAGGTTCCACCCCGCGCGCGCGACCCCGATCACGGGCACGTGCAGCAGCCCGCGGTGCACCAGGCTGTAGAGGGAGGGAAATATTTTGCGGTAGCAAAGGTCCCCGGTCGCCCCGAAGAGCACCAGAGTGTCACTGTCACGTCGCTCCATCAGTCCCTCCGGTCAGGATTTGCTCGGCCCGGTCCCTGCGCCACGCCCTTTCGGGCCGGCGTGCGCCGTCGAGGATCGCTCCTGCGATGGTGTGGAAGATTCTGTCTTCTCGAGATGGCCACCGAACCCGAGCCGCATGGCGGAGAGCAGCTTGTCGGCGAATGCCGCGCGTCCACGCGACTCGAAGCGAGAGTAGAGCGCGGCGGAAAGCACATGCGCCGGCACACCGATCTCGACGGCTGCCTGCACCGTCCAGCGTCCTTCCCCGGAATCCGACACGCGGCCGCCGAACCGTCCGAGCACCGGATCGGCTGCCAGCGCTTCGGCGGTCAGATCGAGAAGGCGCGAGGAGATGATGCTGCCATGCCGCCAGACCTCCGCCACCGCGGCGGTATCGAGCTGGTATTGGAAAAAGCGCGGATCGGAAAGCGGAGCGGTCTCGGCATCGGCCTCCTCGCGTTTCAAGCCGGCATCGGCATGTTGGAGCAGATTGAGGCCTTCCGCGTACGCCGCCATTATCCCGTACTCGATACCGTTGTGCACCATCTTCACGAAGTGCCCGGCGCCGTTCGGTCCGCAGTGCAGATAGCCCATCTCGGCCATGGCTCGAGCGGCGGCCTTCCCGCCCTGGGTCTGCGGCCGCCGCCCGCCCGGAGAGAGCGTGGCGAAAACCGGCTCGAGCGTGCTGAAGACGGCCGGCTCGGCGCCGATCATCAGACAGTAGCCCTGCTCGAGACCGAGCACGCCGCCACTCGTCCCCGCATCGACGTAGTGCAGGCCCGCGGGGCGCAGCTCCTCGGCGCGACGGATGTCATCGTGGTAGTGGGAGTTGCCTCCATCGATGAGGATATCGCCGGATGCGAGCAGCGGCCGCAGCTCCGCGATAACGCTGTCGACGAGCGCCGCGGGCACCATGATCCACACTGCGCGCGGCGGAGTAAGGGCGGCGGCAAGCTCCGCGAGCGAATTGGCGGCGATGGCTCCGTCGGCCGCGACCCCCTGCACGGCCTCGCGCGACCTGTCAAAGGCGACGCATTCATGACCGCCTCGCATCAGGCGGCGCACCATGTTCGCGCCCATGCGCCCGAGCCCGACCATTCCGATTCGCATACGGACCTCCGAGGGGTTGCGCTGCAGTGTACGCTGCAGTCGCCCGACGCGCTGTCAGACATCTCTGACAGGCATCGGTTCAGCCACTGAATTATGAAGCGCTGGATCCGGCCATTGCGCTGCGCGGTCCCTGCTCCGCGCACGTCCCGGGTCCAACCGGGCCTGCCCGGGGTGTCCCTCCATGGCCACCCGTGCGACGCATGCGTCGCACCCTGGCCGGCCCAGCGCGCCTCGAGCAAAAAGCGCGGTTTTTTGCCCGAGGCTCGCTCGGCGGAGCGAAGCAGTGCTTCGCTGAAAGCACCGCCTCGCCCTGCGGCGGCCGGGCACCTCCCTGTGCCTGGGTCATGCCTGCGCACCGCTTCATGGTTTCGGGGTCGACCGCTGGTCGATGGGGAGCTAAGATGGATCCGGGCTCCTGCGCAATCCACGCGCGCCTCCCTGTGCCCGGCTGCCGTGTCGTACCGCTTGATGGTTCGGCGGTCAGCCGCCGGTCGATGTCTAATTCGGTATGCGCCGGATCTGCGCGCCAAGCTGCGCGAGCTTCTCCTCGATCGTCTCGTAACCGCGGTCGATGTGATAGATCCGCTCGACCTCCGTGCGTCCCTCGGCGACCAGTCCCGCCAGCACCAGGCTCGCCGATGCCCTCAAGTCCGTGGCCATGACCGGCGCGGCGGTGAGGCGGTCGACCCCGCGGATGATCGCCGTATTGCCTTCGAGACGAATCTCCGCGCCGAGGCGGCGCATCTCGAGCATGTGCATGAAGCGATTCTCGAAGATGGTCTCGATGATCGTGCCGACGCCCTCGGCCACCGTGTTGAGCGCCGCGAACTGAGCCTGCATGTCCGTCGGGAAAGCGGGGTACGGCGCCGTGCGCACGTCGATGGCGCGCGGGCGGCGGCCGCGCATGTCGACTTCCACCCAGTTGTCCCCCACGCCCACCTTGGCGCCCGCTTCCTCCAACTTGGCAAGCACCGCATCGAGGTGGTCCGGCCGTGTGTTCTTGATCCGCACATTGCCGCGAGTGATGGCCCCTGCGACAAGATAGGTGCCGCTCTCGATGCGATCGGGCAGGACCTCGTACGAGGTGCCCCGCAGCCGCTCGACACCCTCCACGACGATCTTGTCGGTGCCGGCGCCCTGGATCTTGGCGCCCATCGAGATCAGGAACTGGGCGAGATCGACCACCTCCGGCTCCCGCGCGGCGTTCTCGATGACGGTCTCACCCTCCGCGAGCGCCGCCGCCATCATCAGATTCTCGGTCCCCGTGACTGTCACCGTGTCGAGCACGAGGCGCGCTCCCCGCAGCCGGCTGGCGCGTGCCCGGATATAGCCGCCCTCTATCGTGATGTCCGCCCCGAGCGCCTGCAGTCCCGCCACGTGAATGTTCACGGGCCGTGCACCGATCGCGCAGCCGCCCGGCAACGAGACATCGGCCCGTCCGTAGCGAGCCACCAGCGGGCCGAGCACCAGAATCGAGGCCCGCATGGTCTTGACCAGCTCGTAGGGCGCAAAGCAGTCGCGCACCGTGGTCGGGTCGACCTCGATACGCATGCGCTCGTCCACAGTGACCGTCGCGCCCATACCGCCCAGGAGCTCCACGGTCGTGGTGACGTCCTTCAGGTGGGGGACATTGCCGACCACCACCGGCCCGTCGGCGAGCAGCGCCCCGGCGAGGATGGGTAGCGTTGCGTTCTTGGCGCCTGAGATGCGGACTTCGCCCTGGAGGGGCACGCCCCCCTGGATCTGCAGCTTGTCCATCTCACTCCCGCCCGGCTTCAGCCGGCGTCAGGGCCTCGATCGAGAGCGCGTGTATCTCGCGCCCCATGCGCTCGCCGAGGGTCTGATACACGAGCTGATGGCGCGCGAGGCCCCGCTTGCCGACGAACTGCTCGGCCACGATACGGGCCTGAAAATGGGTGCCGTCATCGGACTGGACCCGGACGTCGGCTCCGGGCAGGCCGGCGCGGATCAGCCGCGCGATCTCCTGGGAGTTCATCCGGCACGATGTCGGCATCCTGCCGGTTGCTCGGTGCATCCTGCACCGAGCCCTTCGGGCCGGCTGCGCCGTCCACAAAATTGCCTGGAGCAATTTTGAACGCCCGGCAGGGCGGGTCCGCGGGGCCGAGGCGCAGGGATGCGCCGAGTAATATCGCTCCCGGCGATTTTGTCACGCGAGCGCGCGGCCATCGCCGGAGTCGACCTCGCGGCCCAGGGAGCGGCCCTGGGCCGCTTACTCAATCGCTTTCGCACGTTCGCAACCTTTCCGGTGGCCCTCAAGGGTCGGATATTATCATCGGTAATGAGCCCCGCCGCCGCCTCCGCCGACCATAGCCGCCTGCTCGCCGCTGCCCGCCGCGCCCTCGCCATCGAGGCACGGGCCGTCGAGGCACTGCTCGAGCGCCTCGATGACCGCTTTGCCGCCGCCAGCCGGGTGTGCCTGCAATGCCAGGGCCGAGTGGTCGTCACCGGCATGGGCAAATCAGGGCACATCGCGCGCAAGGTCGCGGCGACACTGGCCAGCACCGGGACACCGGCATTTTTCCTGCACCCCGCCGAAGCCAGCCATGGCGATATCGGCATGATCACGCGCGGGGACGCAGTCCTCGCCCTCTCGAATTCCGGCGAGACGCCGGAGCTGCTGCTGCTGCTGCCGCACCTGAAGCGTCTCGCGGTGCCCCTCATCGTCATGGCGGGCAAGACGGATTCGACTCTGGGGCGGGCGGCCACCGTGACGCTCGATGTCAGCGTGCCGGAAGAGGCGTGCCCTCTCAACCTGGCGCCCACTGCCAGCACGACGGCGACACTCGCGATGGGAGATGCGCTGGCGGTCGCCGTTCTCGAGGCGCGCGGCTTCACCAAGCAGGACTTCGCGCGCTCGCACCCGGGTGGGGCTCTGGGACGACAGCTGCTGTTGCACGTCGAGCAGATCATGCGCACCGGCGAGACGCTACCGCGCGTCGGCCCGCAAACGCGACTCGGTGAAGGGTTGCTGGAGATGTCCCGCAAGGGTCTGGGCATGACTGTCATCGTGGACGACGGCAACAGAATCCTCGGAGTGTTCACGGATGGCGACCTGCGCCGCGCGCTCGACGCCCAAGTCGATGTCCACAGCGCCAACATGAGCGAGGTGATGACCTCGCCCTGCAGGACCATCGCCCCACAGGACCTTGCGGCCGAGGCGGTGCACCTGATGGAAGTACACCGGATCACCGCTCTGCCGGTAGCCGATGAGCAGGGGCGCCTGATTGGCGCACTCAATGTGCACGATCTCTTCCGCGCCGGCGTAGTGTGAGCCGCTCTACCTCCTCTAAGCGCGTGACCAACGCCGCTGCCCGCGTTCGCCTCCTGGTGCTGGATGTCGACGGCGTCCTGACCGATGGGCGGCTGTACTACGGGCCGCGCGGTGAGGCGCTGAAAGTCTTTCACGTTCGTGACGGGCTCGGCCTGAAGCTGCTTGCCGCAGCTGGAATTCGTGTCGCAGTCATCTCGGGACGGCGCTCCTCCATGACGCGCGCTCGTTGCCGGGAGCTGGGAGTACGTCATCTGCTGCAGGGGGTGGACGACAAGCTCGGCGCGTATGATCAGCTGCGCCGCAAGCTCAAGCTGACCTCTGCCGATTGCGCCTGTGTGGGCGATGACGTGCCGGACGTGCCATTGATGCGTGAGGTGGCCCTCTCGTTCGCGGTAGCGGACGCCCATCCACGCGCACGCAGCGCCGCGCACATTGTCACGAGTCTTCCCGGCGGGAGGGGGGCGGTTCGCGAAATCTGCGATTACCTGCTGGCGGCCCGCGGGGACCGGGCGCCATTCGCGACGTGATCTACCGAATCTTCGCCGTCCTGACCATCGTCGCAGTGATCCTGGCATCGCTGCTGCTCGCGCGGCAGCAGGGTGGGGCTCCTCCATCCACCACCGTCCAACGGAATCCCTGGGGTGAAGGATACTCGGCACGCAATGCCAAGCTCGTCGAAACCGGTGCGGACGGGCTGCCGCTCTACGCTCTGGACGCCGCCAGCATCCGACAGTTGCCGAACGAGGGCCAGGTTGAGCTCACGCAGGTGCAGATGAGCTTTCATGATCCCGAGGGCGACCCGTGGACTGCCACCGCCGATCAGGGCGAGCTCGAGCAGGCCGCGGGGCAGGTGAAGCTTTCGGGCGACGTGCACGTCTCTGGCATCTTTGCCTCTCAGCCGGCACAGATCGTCAGCGCGACGCTGTCGGTCGACATCCACCGGGATATCGTGAGCACGAAGGATCCGGTACACCTGCTGTGGTCCGGGCAGCAGCTGAGCTCCACCGGTCTCACCGCCAATTTGAAGGACGACCGCGTCCATTTAGAATCCGCGGTACATGGCACCTTCTCCAAGTAGTCTTTGCCTGTTCTGCCTCGCGCTCGCGCTCGCGCCGGTCGTCGCGCGCGCCGATATCGCCGCCGCCCCCGGCGCCGCGGCGCATACCGCCCCCGCGGCGGCACCGCCGCTGCTCATCAATCCGCAGCAGCCCTATCATTTCGATGCCGCTTCCTGCGACACGGATTACAAGACGCACGCGATGATGTGCAAGAGCATTGTGCTGTCTCAAGGCAATACCGTCGTTCGCGCCGACCAGGCTGAGGCCACTTGCATGAATTGCCAGGACAACCGCTGGACATTCAAGGGAAACGTCCGAATCGATGCGCAGCCGCACGGCAATCTGCGCTCGGATCAGGCGACGGTGGTAGTGCGCGATAATCGCATCGTGCGCGCGACGGTCACCGGCAACCCCGCGGAGTTCGAGCAGCAGCGCGCGAGCAATCTGGGCGCAGCAAAGGGCCATGCGGATCAGATCGTGTATGACGTCGGCCAGGGCACGGTGCTCCTCACCAACGACGCCTGGCTCTCGGACGGCCGCAACGAGATGAGCGGACCCTCGATCTCCTACAACATCCGCGAGGAGAGGGTTCAGGCAACCTCTCCCGGCGGCAGTCAGGGCGTGCACATCACGATCACACCCCAAGCTCCGCCGAAGCCGGCCCCGCCCAAGGACAGCAGAGCGAGGAAAGAGGCGGCGAGCCCGCCACGCGCCTCGAGCGCGCCCCCCGCCCAAGCGCTGAGCCCCGCCTCCAAGGCAGGAGGGGGGGCCGACTTCGCGCCCCCGGGCCGTTCATGACGACCCTGCGCGCGAGCGGGCTCGAGAAAAGCTACAAATCCCGCAAAGTCGTCCACAACATCAGTCTCGAGGTCTCGAACGGCGAGGTGGTGGGCCTCCTCGGTCCCAACGGAGCCGGCAAGACCACGGCCTTCTACATGATGGTCGGCCTCGTACCCTGCGACGCCGGCAGCATCCATCTCGGCGACACGGACCTTACGCTGCTGCCGATGCACCGCCGTGCGCAGCTCGGACTGGGGTACTTGCCCCAGGAGGCTTCCGTCTTCCGCAAGCTGTCGGTCGAGAACAATGTGCTCGCCATCCTCGAGACGCGGCGCGATCTCGAGCGCGCCGCACGCGAGCAGCGGCTCGAGGAGCTCCTCGAGGAGCTGCGCATCGGACACGTGCGCCGCAGCCTCGGGCTGTCACTCTCGGGCGGGGAGCGGCGGCGCGTCGAAATCGCGCGGGCACTCGCGGCCGAGCCCCGCTTCATGCTCCTCGATGAGCCGTTCGCGGGCGTCGATCCGCTCTCGGTGCTCGATATTCAGCGCATCATCCGCGAGCTGACGAGCCGCGGCATTGGGGTGCTGATCACTGACCACAATGTACGCGAGACCCTGGGGGTCTGCGGCCGGGCATATATCGTCAACCAGGGAGCGGTAATCGCTCAAGGAACTGCGGAAGAAATCCTTGCCAACCCCCAAGTGCGTGAGGTGTACTTGGGCGAGTCGTTCCGGCTTTAGCATGCACCGCTGGATCCGGGCACATCCCGCCCGGCCCGGCGTGCGAGCAAAAGGCGCGACGTTGCTCACCGCTCGCCGCCTGCGGCGGGGGGCACCTCCTCGCGCCTGGCTTCATGCCTTGGGGTCGCGGAACGATGGTTGATAAATGTATGCAATATCAGAGACTTATATTTGGAAAGGCTTAGCGCCCCGCTCGTGCCCGCATGCTGAAACCCTCCCTGCAGCTCAAGCTGGGTCAGCAACTGACGATGACCCCGCAGCTGCAGCAGGCGATCCGGCTCCTGCAGCTGCCCGCCCTTGAGCTGCAGGCGCACATCCGAGAGCTTCTCGAATCCAATGTGATGCTCGAGCCGGTGGACGATGGCCCTGAGGAAGGCTTCGATACCGGTGCGCTCGAGCATGCGGCAGCGCCAGAGCCGACCGAGGCGCCGGAGGAGGGCCCGCGCGAGAGCGCCGTCGAGGTGGTCGACGAGGGCTGGGGTGAGCACAGCGTCGGCCCGGCGGAGGCCCCCTGGAGCGGGGACGACGACGACCGGCAGCAGGAATTCGCCGACTCGACGGGTCAATCCCTGCAGGAATACCTTCTCTCCCAGCTCGAGCTCGCCAGGCTCGAGGCGCGAGAGCTCGCGATCGCACGGGCCATCGTCGACGCGATCAGCGACGATGGCTACCTGACGGAGCCGCTGGAGGAGATCGCGAACACCCTTAGGCCCGAGATCCTCTGCGACGCCGCCGAGGTCGAGGCTGCGCTCGCCGATGTTCAGGCCTTGGACCCTCCCGGGGTGGGCGCGCGCTCTGTGGGTGAGTGCATCGAGCTGCAGCTGCGTCAGCTCGACCCCGCGACCCCGGGTTTCGAGGCCGCGATCGAGATCGCCCGGCATCACCTCGAGCGTATCGCCGGGAGGGAGCTCGCGGTCGTCAAGCGGGAGCTGCGGGTCAGCGACGAGGACCTCGCCTGCGCTCTGGCCTTGGTGCGCTCCTGCCATCCGCGCCCGGGTGCCACGGTGAGCGCCGGTTCGGCCGAGTACGTTGTGCCCGATGTGTTCGTCCGACGGACCGAGCACGGGTGGGCGGTGGAAATCAACTCGGCCACGCTGCCGCGGGTGCGCCTCAATCAGAGCTATGCGAGCCTCATCGGCCGAAACGCCAGTCACGCCACCATGCGCGCCCAGCTGCAGGAAGCGCGCTGGCTGCTGAAGAGCCTGGAGATCCGTCACGAGACGCTGATCAAGGTCGCCCGCTCGATCGTCGAGCGTCAGACGGCCTTCCTCGAGCACGGCGAGGAGCACATGCGGCCGATGATTCTCAAGGACATCGCCGAGGCGATCGGCATGCACGAGTCGACCATCTCCCGCGTCACCTCCGGCAAGTACATGCATACCCCGCGCGGCGTGTTCGAGCTGCGCTATTTCTTCTCGAGCCACGTCGAGGGCGCGGACGGATCGGGCACCTCCTCGACCGCCATCCGCGCCAAGATCAAGAAGCTCGTCAAGGACGAGGATGCGGAATCGCCGTTGAGTGACGGCCGCATCGCCGAGCTCCTTTCGGCGGAAGGCATCCCGGTCGCACGCCGCACAGTCGCGAAATACCGCGAGGCGATGGGTATCGCCCCCTCCAACGAGCGACGGCGCGCGAGTCTGGGTCAGATGTAAATTGTCAGCCACAACACGTGAGAAGGAGACGGCTATGCAGCTCAACGTCACCGGCCACCACGTCGAGGTCACCCCCGCCCTGCGAGGCTATGTGGAGAAGAAGCTCGAGCGCATCGGACGACATTTCGAGCAGGTCATCGACGTGCATTGCGTCCTGACGGTGGAGAAGCTGCGACAGAAAGCCGAGGCAACCCTGCGCGTGAGCGGCCACTCGATCCACGCGGATGCGACCGAGGAGGACATGTATGCTGCCATCGATCTATTGGCCGACAAGCTCGACCGATGCATCAAGAAGCACAAGGAGAAGCTGACGGATCATCACGCCGTGGAGGGCCGGGCGTTGCGTGCCTGACGCATCGCCCACCCGAGGACGTCAAGGGCCGATGCCGCCGTGCGAATCGTCGTGGTCAGCGGGCTATCCGGCGCGGGCAAGAGCGTGGCTCTGCACATGCTCGAGGACCTGGGCTTCTACTGCATCGACAACATACCCGCGGCGCTGCTGAAGCCCTTCATCTCCCAGGCCGTGCGCAGTCCGGAGCGCACCTATGAGCGCTCGGCGGTCGGGCTCGATGCCCGCAACACGGCCGCGGAGATCGCGACCGTTCCGCAGCTCGTCGACGAGCTGCGGCGCAGCGGGATCGAGTGCGAGGTCATCTTCCTGACGACCACGGACGAGGAGCTGCTGCGCCGCTTCGCCGAAACGCGCCGCAAGCACCCGATGAGCCGGCACGATGTCGACCTGCGCACGGCGATAGCGATGGAGCGGCAGGTGCTGGAGCCCATCATCTACGCGGCCGATCTCGTCATAGACACCTCCCGGCTGGGCGTGCACGCGCTGCGGGATTTGATCAAGCTGCGCGTCGGGGAGCCGCACGCCGGCCGGCTGTCGCTCACCTTCGAGTCGTTCGGCTTCAAGCACGGGATCCCGGGCGATGCCGATTTCGTGTTCGACGCGCGCTCTCTGCCGAATCCATACTGGGAGCCTGCCCTGCGCGGTCTCACCGGACACAACGCCGAGGTCGTCCGCTTCCTCGAGGGGCAGACCCATGTCGCGGCGCTGGTCACCGATATCGCGCGATTCGTCCGCGCGAGAATTCCCGAGTACGTCGCGAGCAACCGCGGGTATCTCACCGTGGCGATCGGCTGCACCGGGGGCCAGCATCGCTCCGTCTACATCGTCGATCAGCTGGCGGCGCAGTTCGGCACCGAATTCCCCACGCTGACGGCCCGTCACACAGGCTTGAGCCGGTAGCTCGGTAGTCGAAGTCCGTGCGAAAGCAAGTGACGAAGCGGCTCAGGGCCGCCCCCTGAGCCGCGGGGTCGAGAAAGTCACTGGGCTGGCTGCGCAAATCGCCGGGAGCGATTTGCGCCAATCAACTACGTCGCCTGGGCGACGCCTGCCGCCGTCATGATCGGCGGCAGCCGCTCGCCACTCATGAACGCCACCAGGGCCGACTGCGCCTCCATGGCATCCCGATAGCCGAGCTCGATGAGGGCCCGCGTATAGCCCGCCTCGAACATCAGGTAACTGGCCAGCTGGTATCCCGAGACATCCCGCCCACCGATGACTCGCAGCAAAGCGCGCAGGCTCCGTGGCATGTCATCCGTGTATCGAGCGGCGATCTCGGGCGGATCGATGCTCGGCGCCAGCATCAGAGTGTCGACGGACCTGAGACCACGCGCGGCGAACGGCGCCTCCTTCACGAGCTGGTTGATGCGCTCGATCTGCTCCAGATCCCCAAAGACCTGGTCGGTGAACAGCGTGTCGATCATGTAGCCGAGCACCTCGCCCGGCGTCGGCATGGTGCGGCTGGTGCCGCTGCCGGCGCCCACGCCGGCGGCCCGCCGCGCCCGCACACCGACGATCAGCAGCCGATCGGCTCCGAGATGGATGGCCGGACTCAAGGGATTCAACTGCCGCATGGCCCCGTCGCCGAAATATTCCCGGCCGATGCACACTGGCGGGAAGAGCAGCGGGATCGCGGCGCTCGCCATCAAGTGGTCGAGGGTCAGCTCCGTGCGCCGGCCGATGCGCTGCGCGCGGGTCCATTCCGGGATCGACTCCCGGCCGTCGAAAAAGGCGACCGATTGACCCGTGGCATAGCTCGTTGCGCAGAGCGCGAAGCCCTGCAGATGTCCCCGGGTGATGCTGCGATGAATGCTCGCGCAGTCCACGTGTGTCGCCAGGAGCTGCCGCAGCGGGCTGTTGTCGAGCAGCGCCTTCGGTGGCGAGAGTACGAGCCCGCCGGAAAGCAGCGCGAGCACCCAATGCGCGCCGGCGCGCAGCATGTGTACGGGATCGACCTGAAACACCTGGCCGGTGCGGAAGTTGGCCCAGACGCTCTCGAGCCCAGACACCGCGCGGCGCCAGCGGTGCGCCTCCGCCGCGAGCACGCTCGAGGCCACCGCGCCCGCGGAAGTGCCCACGATGACTGGGAAAGGATTACGGGCTCGCGGCAGGAGCTCGGTCAGCGCGAGCAGCACGCCGACCTGGTAGGCCGAGCGCGCGCCGCCGCCGGTCAGCACCAGTCCGACGGTCGGTCTTTGTGGCGTTTTTCTCGCGGCTTCGACGGGCGCATCCATTGATAAATGCCAAGGGGACTACCGCCTAGATTACAACCTTGCCGTCCCCATAGCCCGAAATCGATCGAGTGCGGGGCCGGGAGCCGTCCGCCCCGAGGCCCCCACGAATTACTACGCAACTTCCAGGATCTGCATGGAATTCGTGCCGCCCTGGACCCCCGACTGCTCCCCTTTGGTGAGGATCACCAGATCCCTGCGCTTGACCAGATCGAGCTCGAGCAGCCGCGAGAACAGGGCGCCGTAGAGCTCCCCGGTGGACGTGGCGCGCGTCACGTCGAAAATGACGGGGTACACCCCTCGGTAGATCGTGACGCGGCGCCGCGTGGGCTCGTGTCGCGTGAAGGCATAGATGGGGATATCGGATCGGATGCGCGACATCCACAGAGGTGTCGCTCCCGACTCCGTGAGAGCGACGATGGCGCGCACCTTCAGGTGGTTGGCCGTATACATCACGGCCATGGCGATCGCCTCCTCCAATCCCTTGAAATGGCCCTCGGTGCGGTGGCGGGTCCGGCTGTGGGCGAGCTGGTATTTCTCCGCGCCCTCGATGACCTGCGCCATCGCCTCCACGGCCTTCACCGGATAGCGGCCCGCGGCGGTCTCCGCGGACAGCATCACCGCATCCGTGCCGTCCATGACCGCATTGGCCACGTCGCTGACCTCGGCACGTGTCGGCACCGGGTTCTGGATCATCGACTCCATCATCTGGGTGGCGGTGATCACAACGCGATTCTTGCCGCGCGTCTGATGGATGATGGTCTTCTGCAGACCCGTCACCTCGGCGTAGCCCATTTCGACACCGAGATCGCCGCGCGCCACCATGACTACATCCGCAGCTTCGACGATGCCCGACAGGTTGGAGATGGCCTCGTGCCGCTCCACCTTCGCCACGATCCGCGCTTCGCCGCCCGCCTGGCGAACCAGCGTGCGCGCCTGCTCTACGTCATCGGCATCTCGCGCGAACGAGACGGCAAGGTAGTCGACCTGCTCCTGGGCCGCGAAGCGGATGTCTTCCCGGTCCTTGTCCGAGATCGCCGGCGCGGAAATGCCGCCGCCCTGGCGGTTGAGGCCCTTGCGATCCGACAGCTCGCCGCCGACGCGCACGCTCGTCTCGACTCTCGTTCCGCTCACCCGCTCGACGCCGAGCACGATCTGGCCGTCGCCGAGCAGCAGGGTGTCGCCCGCACCGACGTCCTTCGGGAGATCTTTGTAGGCCACGCCGACTTCCTGAGCCGTGCCCGCCTTGGGGTCGAGTGCCGTATCGAGCGCGAACGCCTGACCCTCCCGCAGCATCACCTTTCTGTCGCGGAAGCTCTCGATGCGGATCTTCGGTCCACCCAGATCGAGGAGCACCCCGACGCACTTGTTGGCCCGCTGGGCGGCGTCGCGCACCATGTCCAGCCGCCGCCGGCGCTCCTCCAGCGTCCCGTGCGAGGCATTGAGCCGCGCCACGTCCATTCCGGCACGCATCATGTCGGTCAACACGCCGACATCGTCGGTCGCCGGACCGACGGTCGCCACGATCTTCGTTCGTCTCAGCATGCTCTCAACCGCTTGCGCGCTCCTCGAGGGCGGCGACGGCCGGCAGGGTCTTGCCTTCGACGAACTCGAGGAAGGCGCCGCCGCCCGTGGAGATGTAGGAAATCCCGTCCTCGACCCCGTACTTCTCGATCGCGGCCAACGTATCGCCGCCGCCCGCCAGAGAGAACGCCTTGCTGCGTGCGATCGCCTGAGCGATGGCTCGCGTGCCCTCGCCGAACTGCTCGAACTCGAAGACGCCGACGGGGCCGTTCCAGATGATGGTGCCTGCCGACTGCAGCATGTCGCTCAGCCGGTCGGCGGTATCCGGGCCAATGTCGAGAATTCTCTCCTCCGGGCGCACCTCGTGGATGGGCCGGACGTCCGCGTGTGCGGTGGCCGCGAGCTCCTTGGCAACCACGACATCGGTCGGCAGAGGGATCTCCGCGCCGCGCGCGCGCGCCTGAGCCATGAGACGGCGAGCGACCTCGAGGAGGTCCGCCTCGTAGAGAGACCTGCCCACCGCCACCCCGGTCGCGGCCAGGAAGGTGTTGGCGATACCACCGCCGACGATGAGCTTGTCCACCTTGGCGAGAAGCGACTCGAGCACCGTGAGCTTGGTCGAGACCTTGGACCCCCCGACGATGGCGACCAGCGGCCTCGCGGGCTTCTCGAGCGCGCGCTCGAGCGCTTCGAGCTCACCGACCAACAGCGGTCCCGCGCAGGCGCTCTTCGCGAAGCGCACGACGCCGTGCGTGCTCGCCTCCGCCCGGTGCGCGGTGCCGAATGCATCCATCACGAACACGTCGCACAGATCGGCCATCCTGCGGGCGAGCCCCGGATCGTCCTTCTTCTCGCCCCTGTTGAAACGCACGTTCTCGCAGAGCACGCCCGTGCCGGCCTCGCAATCGACCCCGTCGAGCCAGTCGCGCTTGAGCGGCACGGCCTGGCCGAGCAGCTCCGAGAGACGCGCCGCCACGGGCTTCAGCGACAGCGCCTCATCGAGCGTGCCTTCCTCGGGCCGGCCGAGATGCGAGAGGATGAGGACCTTCGCACGCTGATCGATCGCGTGCCGGATCGTAGGCAGCGCCGCACGAATGCGCGCATCGCTGGTGACCACACCCTCCTGGACCGGGACATTGAGGTCCTCGCGAATCAGGACCCGCTTGCCACACAGGTCCATGTCCGTCATGCGCAGGACTTTCATGACGCCTTGGCCCACGCGAGCGTGGTGTCGATCATGCGATTGGAGAAGCCCCACTCGTTGTCGTACCAGGCGCAGGCCTTCACCAGCGTCCCGCCGATCACCTTGGTGAGCGTGGCATCGAAGACCGCCGAGTGAGCATCGTGATTGAAGTCGATCGATACCAGCGGCGCCTCGTTGTACGCGAGCACGCCGCGCAGCGCCCCGCCCGCTGCGGCGCGCAGCGCCTGATTGACCTCGTCCACCGTCGTCGCACGCTTGGCCGTGAACGTGAGGTCGACGAGAGAGACGTTGATGGTGGGAACACGCACGGCAAAGCCGTCGAGGCGGCCTTTCAGCTCGGGCAGCACCAACCCCACTGCGGCGGCGGCCCCCGTCTTGGTCGGGATTTGCGACATGGTTGCCGAGCGGGCGCGACGCAGATCCTGGTGATAGACGTCCGTCAGCACCTGATCGTTGGTATACGAGTGTACCGTCGTCATGATGCCGGCCGAGATGCCGACCGCCTCGTGCAATACCTTCGCGACCGGCGCGAGGCAGTTGGTGGTGCACGACGCATTGGAGATCACCGTATGGCGGCTGGAGAGGACTTCCGTGTTGACGCCATAGACGATGGTCGCATCGACGTCCTCGCCCCCGGGAGCGGAAATGACCACCCTTTTCGCGCCGCCGGTCAGGTGCGCCGAAGCCTTCGCCTTGCTGGTGAAGAGCCCGGTGCACTCGAGCACATACTCGACTCCCAGCGATCCCCACGGCAGCTTCGCGGGATCGCGCTCCGCGAGCACACGGATGCGATCGCCGTTGACGACCATCGAATCTCCGTCGACCCTGACCTCTCCGGGAAAGCGGCCGTGCACCGTATCGTACCGAGTGAGGTGCGCGTTGGTTTTCGCGTCGCCGAGATCGTTGAGGGCGACGATCTGCACCTCCCCCGTGCGCCGGCTCTCGTAGAGCGCGCGCAGAATATTGCGGCCGATTCGGCCGTAGCCGTTGATTCCCACCTTGATTGCCATGTCTCGAACTCTCGTTTATTGGCGGAAATCGCCGAGGCGATTGCCGTGACACATTACACATTCGGCGCGGAACCTGTGAGGCCCGCCACCTCGAGCCGAGCCGCCCCGGGTGCTGGAACGGTCCTGGCCCACCTTGCCCAGCCAGCGGCGCCTGGCGCCTGAAGTCACTATGTTACGGCATCGAGCCGCTCCCTCACCTCTCGATCGACATGCTCGGCGGTGAAGCCGAACTACGCGAGCACCTCCGTGCCCTTGCCGGAGGCGCCGTAGCGATGCTCACGGCGTCTGGTCATACGGCCTTTCCGGCGATCTGCGGCGCTTGGAAACGAGCGGCGAAGCCTCCGGGGCCCTCTGGACCCGAGCTCGCGTAGCGATTGGCTCCTCATGAGTCCCGGCACTGTGGACGACGAGCGCCAGGAAACGGAAATGGACGATGGGCATTTTCCACGAGACACCGCCGGGGCTCAATGTGTCGCGTGGAGCAACGCCTGTGCCGCCGTCTCGATGCGCCGCAGGCGGGGCATTGATGCATCGCGACCAGTGCAGCCCGGGGAGCCGACCGGAGCCGCACGTCACCGTCGCCCGACAGCGACTTATGTTCGATTGGCATCCATCACGCTTTTCGCCATTCGGCCACGCTGCGCCGGGTCGAAGCGACCCAGTTCACTGCAGTCCGGCGCCAGGTCTCTGTTACGCTTTACCCATGAGCGTAGTGCGCCTGACTCATCTCACGGACCCGCATCTCTACGGCACCGAGCACGAGCTACTGCGCGGCATTAAGACCCTGCCGTCGCTTCAGGCAGCCCTCTCTCATGCGCGTAGGCGCGACTGGCCGCCGGATGCCGTGCTGGTCACGGGCGATATCGTGCAGGACGACCCCGCGGGATACTCGCATTTCGGGCGTCTGCTCGGGTCGCTGCGGTTGCCGGTGCTCTGCCTGCCCGGCAATCACGATGACCCGGAGGCAATGCGTCGCGCGCTCGACCGCGAGCCCTTCATCATCGGCGGAGCGACCGATCTCGGGCTCTGGCGCATCGTGCTGCTCGACAGCACCATTCCGGGATCGGCTGCCGGACGCCTCAGCACGCAGTCCCTGGCGGGTCTGCAGGCGGCCCTTGCCGGCGCGCCGCAGCGCCATGCGCTCGTTTGTCTGCACCATCACCCGGTGCCACTCGGCAGCCGTTGGCTTGACCAAGTCGGTTTGCAGAATGCCGAGGAATTTTTCGACATCATCGACCGGCATCCCAGCGTTCGCGGAATCGTCTGGGGCCATGTCCACCAGAGCTACGACGCGCTCCGCAAGGGCGTGCGGCTGCTCGCAACCCCGTCCACCTGCGCACAGTTCCTCCCCCACTCGGAGCAGTTCGCGCTCGACCCACGGCCGCCTGCCTACCGGACACTCGAGCTGAGACCCGACGGCTCTATCGCCACCGAAGTGGTCTGGTTGGACGGCAACGTGGGCCTCGGAACCGCATCGGCCGCGTGAGTCGCCATCGGTAGGCACCCAGGCACAGGGAGGTGCCCCGCCGCCGCAGGGCGAGGCGGTGCTTTCAGCGAAGCACTGCTTCGCTCCGCCGAGCGAGCCTCGAGCAAAAAACCGCGCTTTTTGCTCGAGGCGCGCTGGGCCGGCCAGGAGGGCCGGATCCAGCGCTTCATACTAGAAATTACGCGACAGGTACAAGCCCCAGGAATAGATATTGTGGAAGGAGTCGGGGCGCGTGCCGCCCTGCGGATCGGTCGGCAGGTCCCGCATGCGCTGCGCATTGATCACGCGGTGGTACTCGAGGCCGACGTCCCAGCCGGGCAGGATATTGCGCCACTGGAAGCCACCGCCGAGGTACAGGCCGTACGCCGGTGTCGCCAGCGAATAGCGCACCGCGCCGGCCATGGCGAGCAGAGCCAGGTGTCGGCCGAAGCGGTAGCGATAATTGATCATGTGTACGCCAAGCAGCGCCCGCCCCTGTATCTCGTCTGCATCCAGCGCCACTCCCAGATCCTGGTGCAGCGAGACGCGCCGCCATGCCCCGATTGCGAAGTGCGGCCCTACCGTCCACGGAGTGTAAACGCGGATGGTGCTCAGCGGGCTGTCCTGAACGCGGTAGTAGTTGACACCGGTCTCGACGTAGACCTCGTCCCCCTTCGGGCGGGCTCCGGTGAACGCGGAAGCCGTGTCGCCGTGGCTGAAGAGCGCATCGCCGTCGCGGAAATACCCCTCGATCCTGACATAGTGGTTGCCGAAGACATCCCGCCCGGCATCGAGCTCCGCGCCGATGGCGTAGCCGTGCCAGGGATAGGAATAGCTGAGCGAGCCCAGGTACTCGTTCCGGTACGGGAAGGTCGCGTAGAAGGTCTGTCCTTCGTTGGCGAGAGCGCGCAGCTGCAGCTGCATGTAGCCCCCGAAGGACGGAGTCCAGCCGAGCCGCAGCATGTTGCTCTGGCCGCCGACCGCGTCCGCCAGCGAGTTAGGGGTGGCGAGCACCCGCTGATCCCCGAACCAGTGTCCGATGCTGTCGCCGTAGTTGACGATGCCATCGAGATAGCCTGTCTGCACGCTCGAGGCGCCATGGACGTACCAGGTGGGCGCCCACGAGGAGATCTCGTAGGTCAGATCAAAGGGCCCGAGACGCGGGAACTCGATGCCGGCGGAGATATCGGGCTTTCCGAAAAGGTAGTTCCTGCCGGCGTTGGTGTCGTTGCCGGCGTACTCGAAATAGACCGAGAACGGATGCGGTCCCGGGAAGATGAACCGGCTGGTGAACGAGGCTTCCTGCTTGCCGATGACGTGGATGCCTGTGCCGAAGCCGCTGGACTGGGCCTTGGCGGGGTTGAAGAACGCATTGAGGACCTGGCTGATCGGGACCGGGCCGGCCGCGCCGCCGCCCCAGATCAGCACCCGCTGGGCCGAGAACGACCACCCGCTCACCGGCTCGATGCTCACCATCGTCCCGCCCATGTTGGGATAGCCGCGAGTGAGGCCACCGGTGGTGAGCTGGATCCGGCTCGATTCCGACATGCGCGCCACGAACACCTCGTAGTGCAATCCCAGCCGGGTGAGCGGCTGATAATTGGAGAGGGTGATGGAGGGCATGGTGGGCGCCTCGGTGCTGATCAGCATCGAGCTGTCGGTCATGGGCGACCACCAGTGGTCGCGCCAGCCGATATCGAGCTGCGCCCAATCGAATCCCAGGCTGAGCATCGTACCGGTGGGAGTGGCGCGACCCTGGTAGGCCTCGCCGCCGACGTTGAGCAGCATGTAGGAGTTAGGTTGGATGTAGGCCGCGCCCGAGATCTGGTAGGGGCTTTGAGCCTTCATGCCATGCTGGTTGGGCAGGGTGATGTTCGACCCGCCCGTCGTATCCGCCAGCGACGCGCTGAAGAATTCCACGCCGCTGCCGTGCATGTAGCGGGCGAGATAATGGCGAACGAGCTCGCACAGGGGCCGGTCCACCTTGCAGGCCTTGGGCAGGGCCTCGAGAACGAGCGCCGCCGGTATGGGGCGGGACATGACCGGCTCGTCCCCGAGGATCAGCACCCGCTCGATCGCGCTCTCGACGTCGGGATCGAGGTTCAGGGGCAGGTAAGGGGTGACGCCACGGGCGGCTGCTCCTTGCCACAGGGCCAGAGAAGCGATCAATGCAAAGGCCAGCGGCTCTCGGCGACTCATTCGTCGGTCTTTCTTGCTTGCGCGGACAAGCTGGCCACGGTAGCCATCGGGGGGATAAAGATCAATGCTGGAGGCGCGGGACTCTGGCCGGCCCGCGGATATCACTCGTTACGGGACACCGGCAGCGAGCACCAGGCATCGAGCACGGCTTCGAGCGGAATCTGGTCGGCGCGGCCGCTCTGCGGCGGGCCGCCAACGCCGATTACCGGGGAGCCGCCGGGGCTGCGCGGCAACACGAGCGACTGAGGATTGGAGCCCATGATCACGACCACGGGCAGACCAAGCGCCGCGGCGGCGTGAGCCATGCCCGTATCCATGGAGATCATGCTTTCGGCGACTTCCATCAGGGCGAAACTCGCACGCAGACCGAGCCCGACGACCTCCAGGCCCTCGAGACCGATGGCAGTGTGCAGCTCGCGCAGATACGGCAGCTCGCCGACCGCGCCGCGCAGCACCAGAACTGCCCGCGGATGCCGGGCATGCAAGGCATGCAACAGCCCGCGCCAGCGAGCGACGGGCCAGGACCGGTCGTTGTCGCGCTGCCAGCGCTTGCGGCTGCGCGCGCTGATGGTTCGCGCCGTGCCCGGCTGGATGAGCACGAGCGGGCGTCCGCTCCAACCCCGCTGCCGCAGCAGGGCATCGCACTGCGATCGCTCCGCCTCGAGCGTCACCAGCCGGGGCGCGCACGCCCGGGGGGGCAACGGGTAGTCCGTTGCGGCGACGGCTGCGGGCGTGCGCTCGCAGAGCCGCAACAGTGCATCGATGTAATGCTCGCCTTGGCGCGGCCGCTCATCCACGAGCACGCAGCGCGCGGCATCGATGCGGCTGAGCGCCAGCAAGCGCTCGATACGGGAGACCTGGCGAGGCATCGCCTCGGCGACGTAAATCGGCGCCGGCGCGCTGCGGCGCAGCGCGCGCGCGACTCCCAGCCACGCGAATGTGGTTGCGAACGGCGCATGTCGCGGCAAGGTCCAGCACCGCGCAACGTCGGGGTGCCCCTGATAGAGGACCCGGTTCCACGGCCCGGCGCCGACCACCTGACAGGCCGCACCGTAGCGGCGATGCAGGACGCTCAGCGCGGCCGTGAGCATGATCATGTCTCCGACCCGGCCAAACAGGATCACGACCGGATTGAGCGGCCGCTTCGCGGCGAGACCGTCCGGCCCGATCGGCGCTTCGTCAACGGCAGCCATCATGCCCATGGCATCAAAGCGACAGAACCTCGCGCCATCGCCGCGCCACGACGGACAGCCGGAATCTCGGATCCGGGGTGGGCACCGGCCGCTGTCCCGAGCGCCACAGGCGGATACGGTCGCACAGGTCATCGAAAAGTCCGATGCTCGCGGCAATGCGGGCCGGGACGGCGCGCCGACGAGACGGACAGCCCCCCAGCAACATCTCGTAGACGCGATGACCCGTCCTGACCGGCAGGAGTTGCCGGTCGTCGCCGATCACCTCCCGAGCGGCACCGCAGTCGAAGGTCAGCACCGGCGTGCCGAGCGCCTTGGATTCGGCGAACACCAGGCCGAAGGTCTCCGGAATCACGAAATTCGGCGCGAAGGTGCACAATGCCGTCCGCACCTCGGTGTGCATTCGCCGTTGCGGCTGGGGCCCGAGGTATTCCGCCCCGTCGATTGGGGCGCGCTCGCCGGCCTTGTATCCCGGGTTGCCGACGACCAGCCGCAGATCCGGCATGCGCCGCCGCATCTCCCGGAAGGCGTCCAGAGCGAATCGCAACCCCTTGTTGGGTGATGACAGGAACACCAGTTTGCGCTCGTCGACCGGCGAGCCATCCGGCTGCAGTGAGTCCTCCACGGCATTGTAGATCGTGCATGCGCGGACGTGGTCGTCCACCTCGATGCGCCGCAGAGTCGCCTCGACGGCTTCCCGTTGAGTGTCCGATACACAAATGATCCGGACATCGAGCGCGCGCAACAGCCCCGCGGTCGAAGCCAGCCAGCGGGCGCGCCGGGAACCCGGACGCATCCTGTCATGCAGCCAGAGAAACACCCTGGCGTTCGGATAGAGCTCGCGCACCGCAGGCAAGGCGCGGGAGTCGCGATTGACGACTACACAGCCGATGGAGGGGTCGCGCGTCGGCGGCAAATAGCGGCCGGCGGCGGCCTTGCGGTTATGCTGGGCGACTAGCGCGCCCAGCGCATCGGCGATGCGCACGACGGTCGCCTCCGTTCCGCCCAGCGCTTGCTGCTGCAGGGTCTGCGTATCGTACGGACGAAGGCATAGCGGGTCGTAGAACAAGACAGCGGTCACGACGCGCACCGCGACCGGTTTTGACGCGATCGCGACGCCGCTGCGGCACGAGATCTCCCCGACGGAGCCGCAAAGCAATCCGCAAGCCAGGCGAGGCCGGAGCAGGACGCCCGAGAGCAGCAGCCACCACGAGCGGGCCTCCATCCGACCCCGCGGGACCGAAATGGGATATCGGATTGCCTGATCATCGCACCGGCACGCTGAGCGAGCACCAGGCCTCGAGCACTTCCGCAGCCTCGATTTGATCGGCGCGCTGCGCCACCGGCGGACCGCCGAGCCCGATCACCGCGGACCCGGAAGGGCTGCGCGGCAGCCAAACGCCGGGGGAATGCGCGCCGTACAGCACGACCACGGGCAGTCCAAGGGCAGCGGCGGCATGCGCGGGGCCCGTATCGACGGAGATCATGCTGTGGGCAATCTCGATCAGGGCGAACAATGGACGCAGCTCGGTGCCGAGCGCCTCGACCCCATCGAGGCCGATGGCTGCTCTCATCTGCCGAAGCATGGGCAATTCGTCGACCGCACCGCGCAGGGCGAGCACGGCATCAGGCAGCCTTGCGCGGATTGCGCACAGAAGCTCGTGCCAATGCTCGACGGGCCACGATTTGTCATCGCGATGAAGCCATCGCCGTCGACTTCGCGAGGTCATGCTGCGATGGTTTCCGGGCTGGATGAGAACGAGCGGCCGGCCTGACCAACCGCGCTCTCGCAGCCATGCATCACGCTGCACGCGCTCTGAATCGAGCACAGCGAGCCGCGGCGCACAGGAAGCGCAGTCTTCCGGCAACGGGTACTCGGCCGCCTTTAACGCCGGTGGCGTGCGCTTGCCGAGCGCAAGCAGCGCGTCCGTCCAATGCCCTCTTTGACCGGGCACCTCATCAATGAACACGCATCGCCTCATGTCGATGCCGCTCGTCGCGAGCAGACGCTTGATTCGTGGCAATTGGCTGTGATGATGTTCCGCAACGTAAATTGGACCCGGCGCGGCGCGACGCAATGCCAGCACCAGCCGCGGCCATGTCGAGGCGAGCACGAAAGGTATGTGCCGCGGCAGGACCCAGCACTGCCGGACATCCGGATGGCCGAGAAAGATGCTGTCGTTCCACGGTCCCGCGCCGACGACATCACAGGGGCCACCATAGCGCCGACGCAGGAGATCGAGCAGCGCCGTCAACATGATCATGTCCCCTACCCGCGCGTGCCGGATGACGAACGGATGCAGGGATCGCGAGATCATCGAAGAAGCGACCACGGTGCGCCGAAGGACGCGCTCCGGTGCTTCGCCGCGGAGCAATGGCTGCGAGTCGCCCATGGCAGCCATTATGCCCGGAAGTGCCGCCCACGCGCACGAAAGCCATGGCGGCACTCGGGAACTCCTGCCGGGCTGGCCGGTGAGGCGCTCGCCGTTGTTCCCGACCAGGCGCCGCCTCGAGGCGCCCGGAGCGCCGGCCGAGGCGAATCCCGCTTCGCGGCGGACGCCGCCGGCGGTTGGAGACGCGCCCCGGCGCCCGCGGGCTTTGCATCGCGGCTTGGACTTGCTAATCTTTTGAAGCGTCTTGGGGCAGAAGGAGCATCTCCTCCGAGATGCTTCCCACGCTCGAAATCGAGACGACACATCAACCCGACTCGCGGAAGATCAAAGAGCGTGAGCACGATCCTTCCAACCTTCAGGCGCCTGCGTCGGATGCAGCCAGTGATGTTGGCCGACCATGCGGTAATCGAACGGAAGCTGAGCCTGCCCGACGTCACGTTGATCTGTGTCGATACCGCGCATCCCAAGCTCGCTCTGTACGCGGTCGCACGCTCGATGGCGTGGATCGACTTCGGCGCGGCGGTGTTGATCACGCGTCCGCATCACGGCCTGTCGCCCCCCCCTCCCGGCCTGCGGCTCGTCACCGATGGAACCATCCGCACCGTGCAGGATTACTCCAAATTCATGCTGCGCGGGCTGTCACCCTACGTGAAGACCTCGCACTGCCTGGTAATACAATGGGACGGCTTCGTACTCGACCCCTCCATGTGGAGCGACGACTTTCTGAGGTTCGACTACATCGGCCCGATCTGGGAGCGTCTTCAGAATCAGGAGCGCTGCAGCTGCACCGGAGGATTCACCCTGCGTTCCCGCCGCCTCCTTACCGCACTGCTCGACGAGCGGATCGAGTCGGATAAGGCGGAGGATGTATGTATCGCGTTGGAGTACAGGGACGCTCTCGAGCGCCATCACGACATTCGGTACGCCGACCGACCGACCGCCTCCCGCTTCGCCATCGAGGACCTGTACCTCAGCCCATCGGCATTCGGATTCCATGGCGTGCACAATCTGCTGTGTGTTCTCTCTTCCGAGGAATTCGAGGATTTCATCGCGAACGCTCCGGACAGCGTATTCGCCAGCTTTCGGATGCGCCGCTTCATCAAACATGCGCTCAGGCAGCGTGAGATCGATCTCGCGCACCGAGCCCTTCGACGGCGGCGCTCCAGCCGCAAGCTCGACATGAGCGACCTGCGGCTGTGGATGCGTCTGTATCGCGCGCGCTGGTCCATGCTGGCGGGCGCATCGGATCCGGGCCACTGACGCGTCTTCGCTCGCCCAGAGCGGCGAACGGTCTTCCTTGCCGCGAAGCTCGCATGATTGACATGGGGTCGTCGACTCACCTCGACCGGCGCTGAGCTCTCCTGCGTCCCAACGCAGCGCGGCGCGCGATGCGCGCCCGCGGCGCTGCTTCGGAAACACCGGTGAAGCCACCGCGCGTCGTACGTTGCTCCGCCGTGATCATTCCAAGCTTTTCCAGACGCGCTTCGATCGCGCGCAGCGTTCGTCCGTGCTGGCGCGCTATGGCGAGCGGCGAATCACCGCTCTTGAATGCGGCGACGAGCCTGCCTTCCTCTTCGGCCGTCCATGCCTGACCGACGTTGTCAGGCAGCTGTGCCCGCCGCTGTGCGCGGGCGGCCGTCTGCTCGATCGCGTTGAGACCGGCAAGCAGCGCCCGCAGCACGTCGGCGTGCTGGAGCACGGTCTCGTGCGGCAACTCCTCGCCGGTGACGGGGTCCATCCCCTGGATGAGCGACTGCAAGATCTGTCTTGCCCTGGTCTGCGTCATGACGGCTCTCCGCTCGCGTGGTGACTGGTGGCAATTGTCAGCGGGCTCTCGCGGACGCAACCAGAGCGAGAAGTTGCGCGTTCACGCCGATTTGGGGGGTTTATTACGGATTTGCGCCCAAAGGCGGCTTCCCCGTACATTGCGCACCCCTTCCGAGGATTCGATCGTATGCGCGCCTTCGCCTGGTTCTTCCTGTTGATCGCCGGCAGCCTGGCTGCGATGGCCGCGTTCACCTACCCGGCGTGGCTGCTGCTGCATCCGTATTTCGACTTCCCCTTCAATCGCATCGGTGAGCGGATCGCGATGCTGGGGTTCCTCGTCGGCTTCCTGTTGGTGGCGCGCCGGCTGCGGCTCGCAGACCGCGGCAGTCTCGGCTTCGGTGCGCCGCGCGCCGTTTACCTCCGTGAGCTCGGCATCGGCCTGGCGCTGGGCGTCGTCACGATGTCAGTGGTCGCGGCATCCATGGTGGCCCTCGGGCTGCTCGATTTCCGGCAGGCCGCGGGCTACGGCGCCGGCGCGGTCGCCGCGCTGGTCGCAAAGCGGCTCGCCAGCGGCCTCGCTGTCGGGCTCATCGAAGAAACCGCGCTGCGCGGTGCGATGTACACCGGCATTCAGCGGGAGTCCGGCACCGCGGTCGCGATCGCGCTGACCTCCGTGGTCTACGCCTGGACACATTTCATCGGCGCCTTCCACATTCCCGCCGCGCATATCAGCGCCTGGAGCGGCGTGGCGCTGGTCGCCGGCGAGCTGCAGTCGCTGGCGCATCCGCTTGGAATCGCGGATGCGTTCCTGTGTCTGACGGCGGTCGGCGTGGTGCTCGCGATCGTGCGCTCGATCACCGGCAATACCGCGGCCGGAATGGGTCTTCATGCCGGCTGGGTCTGGGTGATGCTGGTGGTTCACGGGTTGTCGGAACCGAATCGCGCCTCCCCGCTCTCCTTCCTTCTCAGCCGTCATGACGGCTTCACCGGCTGGCTGGTGCTCGGCTGGACGGTGGTGTTGGGCGTCGGCCTCTACCGGTTCTACAGGCGAAAGCAGAGCAAGCTACGCGTTTCCCAGCTCCTCGTGTGAGGAGACCGCAGCGCAAAATGCCTCTTGGCCAGGCGCCCAGGGATGGGCACCCTGGGCTTGCGCGGCGCATGGATTGCTCAGCGCAATGAATTCACGTCGTCCTGGCCAAGAGACATTTCGTGATGCGCTCGGAGCTCCGACAGCAGCTTCTCGTGCAGGCCGCCAAAGCCGCCGTTGCTCATGATGAGCACGTGGTCCCCCGGCCGTAGAGTCCGCGCGAGGTCCCTCGCAAGCACCGCGACGTCACCGCGTCCGTGGCCTCGTCCGCCAAGCCCGGCAACCACTCCGCCCGGGTCCCAGCCCAGGTCGGCGGGCGTATACAGCCAGACTTCGTCCGCCCCGGCCAGAGAGCCTGCGAGGGAGTCGCGATGAACGCCCATGCGCATGGTATTGGAGCGGGGCTCCAGGACGGCGATGATCCGCGCCGATCCGACACGCCGCCGCAGCCCGTCGAGGGTAGTTGCAATCGCCGTCGGATGATGGGCGAAGTCATCGTACACGCGCACGCCATTGATCTCGCCACGAAGCTGCATGCGCCGTGCAACGCCCGCGAACGAATGCAAAGCCTCGATCGAGCGCTCGACGGTCACCCCGGCGTGGCTCGCGGCCGCGATGGCCGCTAGCGCGTTCTCCATGTTGTGCGCGCCGATGAGTCCCCATTGCACCGTACCCCGCGGGCGGCCAAGCTCGAGAACATCGAAGCGGGAGAAATCCTCGACACCACCCGTCGGACGTCCCGTCCAGTGCGCCTCCGCAACGGGATGGCCGGCGAATCCCTCCAGCGGCGTCCAGCATCCCATTGCGAGCGTCTCCTTCAGATGCGCATCCCCCGCATTCCAGAGGATACGGCCGCCCCCAGGGACTGTTCGCACCAGATGATGGAACTGGCGCTCGATCGCAGCGACGTCGGGATAGATGTCCGCGTGGTCGTACTCGAGGTTGTTCAGGATCAGCGTGCGCGGGCGGTAATGGACGAACTTCGCCCGCTTGTCGAAGAAAGCCGTGTCGTACTCGTCCGCCTCGATGACGAAAAAGGACGCCCCCCCGAGCCGGGCGCTCGTCTCGAAGTTTGCGGGCACGCCGCCGATCAGGAACCCGGGATCGAGTCCGGCATGCTCGAGGATCCAGGCGAGAACCGACGAAGTGGTGGTCTTGCCGTGTGTACCCGCCACCGCGAGCACCCAGCGGTCCCGCAATACCTCGCGCGCGAGCCACTCCGGACCCGATGCATAAGGAATCCCGCGGTCCAGCAGCGCCTCGACGACGGATTGGCCGCGCCTCATGACATTGCCGACGACGACGACGTCCGGCGCAGGATCGAGCTGTGCGGCGTCATAGCCTTCGATGAGCTCTATCCCGAGCGCCTCGAGCTGCGTGCTCATCGGCGGGTAGACGTTGCCATCGGACCCGGTCACGCGGTGGCCGGCGGCGCGCGCGACGGCGGCGATGCCGCCCATGAAAGTCCCGCAAACGCCGAGGATATGCACATGCATAATAGGCGGAGATTCTACAGATCATCCTTCGTCCCGTTGCAACCCATCGCCGACACTGCCGACGCCGTCACCGATCTCGCCGCGCGCCTCGCGACGCAGACGAGCATCGGCCTCGACACTGAATTTCTGCGCGAGCGCACCTATCGCGCGGAGCTCTGCCTGCTGCAGGTATCGGCCGCCGACGAGGCCGTCTGTGTCGACCCCATCGCGGTCACGGACATCGGCGCGCTCGCGGGTCCGCTTACCGCGGCCACAGTCGTCAAGGTGATGCATGCATCGCGTCAGGATCTCGAGGTTCTCCTGCCCGCCATCGGACTGGTGCGACCGGTTTTCGACACCCAGATCGCAGCCGCGCTCGCGGGATTCGCTGCGCAAGTCGGATACGCGGAGCTCGTGCGCCGGCTGCTCGGCATCGAGCTGCCGAAAGCGCATACACGGACCGACTGGTCGCGCCGGCCGCTGTCGCCGGAGCAGATCGAGTACGCAGTGGACGACGTGCGGCACCTGATACCGCTGAAGCTCGCGCTCGAGGAGAAGCTCGAGACGCTAGGCCGGCTCGCTTGGCTTACCGAGGAGCTTGCGGGGCTCGCGGACGCGCGCGGTCTGTCCACGGATCCGGAAGAGGCCTGGCGCCGCGTCAAGGGGCTGCGGAGCCTGGACCCCGCCAGGGAGCGGTTGGCGCGCGGATTGGCCGCGTGGCGGGAGCTGCGCGCCATGGAGCGCAACCGCCCGCGGGGCTGGATTCTCGATGATGCCGGCCTGCGTGAGCTGATCCTGCGGGTGCCGCGCTCGCGGGCGGCATTGCAGTCGATCCCGGAGCTGCCGGCGGGCGTGGTGCGCCACTGCGGCGAGGAGCTGCTCGCGTGCATCGCATCGGCACAGGTTCCGGATCCCGCGCCGGCAGTGGATATGCGGCAGCGGCCCGATCCGGTGAAGACCGCGCTCGTCAAGAAGCTGGGCGCCGCGAATCAGGCCGTGGCGACGGAGCTGGGCATCGGCCCGGAAGTACTGGCCACTCGGCGCGACCTCGAGCGGCTGGCGGAGGGCGACCACGAGATCCCCGCGCTGCGCGGTTGGCGGCGCGATGTCATCGGGGAAAAGCTGCTGCGGGCGATCTAGCCCCGCTGCAGGGCGCTTTCCAGGCGCTGCTCCACCTCGGCCACCGGGCCTTCGGCGTCGATGGTGCGCAGCAGGCCCTGTTCGCGGTAGTAGTCCACCAGCGGTCGGGTCTGCTGATCGTAGACCTTCAGCCGCTCGGCCACCGTGGCCTCGTTGTCATCGGGGCGCTGGAAGAGGCGGTGAGGCTTGCCGGTCTTCGGACAGGTCTCGCTCTGCGCTTCGTCTGGCGGCGAGGTGAGGAGATTCGCCACCCGCCCGCAATCGGTGCAGGTACGGCGACCGGCAATACGGCGGGACAGCTCGCCATAATCGACCTCCATCTGCACCACGGCATCGAGCGGCTGACCGATCTCGCGCAGCAGTGGATCGAGGGCGCGAGCCTGCGCCAGATTGCGCGGGAACCCATCCAGGATGAAGCCGCCTCGAGTGTCGGGCTCGGCAAGCCGCTCCCGGATCATGCCGAGCACGATCTCGTCGGCAACCAGGCGGCCCGCCGCCATGGCTTCCTTGGCCTTCAGCCCGAGCGGTGTGCCCTTGCCCACGGCGGCGCGCAGCAGGTCCCCCGTGGACACCTGCGGTATGCCGTGACGCTCGACCAAGCGCTGAGACTGCGTGCCCTTCCCCGATCCCGGGGCCCCCAAAAGGACGATGCGCATGAGACTGATTGAGACCTGAAACTGCGAAAAGGCCGTTCACGTTACCGGCGCCAGGGGACGAGGTCAAACACCTGGGCGCAGGCGATGCCTGCCGGCGGCCGGTCGCTTGCCGGGTGGCCCGCAGGCGCTCCCCGCTTCGCGATTGCCGCGCTCAGAGCCGCCCGCGTATCCTCTCGCGGGCGCGCCGCTCGCGCGGCCGGCTCCCTCGGAATCACCCCTCACCGACGAATTCCCCCGAAGCTATGAAAAAGGCGACGCCCAAGAAAAGGAACGCGTTCTATGCACAATCCGGCGGGGTCTCCGCCGTGATCAATGCCTCGGCCTGCGGCGTCATCGAGACCGCGATGCGGCAATCGCGCTACATCGGCAAGGTCTACGCCGGCCGTGACGGCATTGTCGGCGCACTCACGGAGGACCTGATCGACGTCAGCCGCGAGAGTCCCGCCGTCATCCGCGGGCTCAAGCACACGCCGGCCGGAGCCTTCGGCTCTGCACGGTTCAAGCTGAAGGGCATCGAGCAGAACCGCGCGGAGTACGAGCGGCTGATCGAGGTCTTCCGTGCCCACGATATCGGCTATTTCTTTTACAACGGCGGCAATGACTCCATGGACACTGCCCTGAAGGTCTCGCAGATCGGCGAGTCGCTGGGCTACCCCATCACCTGCGTCGGCGTGCCGAAAACGGTGGACAACGATCTGCCGCTTACCGACTGCTGCCCGGGGTTCGGCTCCGTGGCCAAGTACATCGCGGTATCCACCCGCGAGGCGGCGCTCGATGTCGCCTCCATGGCGCGGACCTCGACCAAGGTGTTCGTCTTCGAGGTGATGGGCCGGCACGCCGGTTGGATTGCAGCGGCCGCCGGGCTCGCGGGCCGCACGCGCGGTGTCCGTTCCACGCTGGCGGGAGAGCCGCCACACGTCATTCTGTTCCCCGAGATCCCCTTCGAGCGCGAGCGATTCCTGGAAAAGGTCAAGCAATGCGTCACCACGGTCGGCTATTGCGTTGTGGTGGTCTCGGAGGGCACCGCCTATCCCGACGGCAAGTTCCTGGCGGAAGCCGGTACCCGCGACGCCTTCGGTCATGCCCAGCTGGGCGGCGTGGGCCCCGTGGTGGCTGACATGATCCGCGAGGCACACGGCTACAAGTACCACTGGGCGGTCGCCGACTATCTGCAACGCTCGGCCCGGCATATCGCCTCCAAAGTGGACGTGGAGCAGGCCTACGCCGTGGGCAAGGCGGCGGTCGAGCTGGCCGTCAAGGGAATGAACGCCGTCATGCCGGTCATCGTCCGCAGGGCGTCCAAGCCGTACAAGTGGTCTGTGGGCCACGTGCCTCTGGCGGAAGTGGCCAATCGCGAGAAGAAGGTGCCCCGCGAGTACATTACGGAGGATGGCTTTGGCATCACGAAGGCGTGCCGCCGCTATCTCGAGCCTCTGGTCGCCGGCGAGGCCTATCCGCCCTACCGCGACGGCCTGCCCGACTATGTCCGCATCAAGGGAGTACCCGTTCGCAAGCGGCTGCGGACCGAATTCAAGCTTTCCTGAGCTCACGGCCGGTGCTCCGGGCTTTCTACACGCCCGCCCTCCGGCCACCACGGCATCGCCAGCCATCATGCTGGGTGCTTTCGAGGCTCGTGGTATAGTTCGCGGCCTTTTTTGTAAGCCATTCATCGTTCCGGGGGAGATAGCCTGATGCATGCCACCACGTGGCTGTGGGCCGCGATCGCGGCCGGTGTACTTGCCGTTCTCTACGGCGTCGTGTCCATGACCGCCATCCTGCGCCTGCCCACCGGCAACGCCCGCATGCAGGAGATCGCCGCCGCCATCCAGGCCGGGGCGCAGGCGTACCTCAATCGCCAGTACACCACGATCCTCATCGTGGGCATCGTGCTCTTCCTGCTCCTCGGCTTCTTCCTCGGCTGGCCCACCGCTGGAGGATTTGCCATCGGGGCCTTCCTCTCCGGCGCGACCGGCTACATCGGAATGAACATCTCCGTGCGCGCGAACGTGCGCACGGCCGAAGCCGCTACGCGAGGTCTCAACGCCGCCCTCTCCGTGGCGTTCCGCGGCGGTGCAATCACCGGCATGCTGGTCGTCGGGCTGGGCCTGCTCGGCGTCTCAGGCTACTTCGCCATTCTGCGCCACTTCATCGGCGACGAGCCGGCGCTGCACGCGCTGGTGGGCCTCGCCTTTGGCGGCTCGCTGATCTCGATCTTCGCGCGGCTCGGCGGCGGCATCTTCACGAAGGGCGCGGATGTCGGCGCCGACCTCGTGGGAAAGGTGGAAGCGGGTATCCCCGAGGACGACCCGCGCAACCCCGCGGTGATCGCCGACAACGTTGGCGACAACGTTGGCGATTGCGCCGGGATGGCAGCAGATCTGTTCGAGACCTACGCCGTCACCGTGGTGGCCACCATGCTGCTGGGCGGTCTGATTTTCGGGAAGCAGGGCCGTGCTGCCGGCTTGCACGCGGCCATTTACCCGCTCGCCCTCGGCGCGATGTCGATCGTCTCCTCCATCATCGGCACGTTCTTCGTCTCGGCCCGCGAGGGCGGCAAGATCATGAACGCGCTCTACAAGGGTGTCGTCGTCGCCGCCATCGTCTCGGCGATCGGCTTCTACTTCATCACGCACGCGCTGATGCCCGCGCAGGGCAACCCGCTCTTCGGCTGCTCGCTCATCGGCCTCGGGCTCACTGGCGCGCTCATCGTCATCACGGAGTACTACACGGCCACGGAATACAGCCCGGTCCGCAAGATCTCCGCCGCATCGCAGACCGGCCATGCGACGAACATCATCGCAGGCCTCGGCGTCTCCATGAAGGCGACGGCGCTGCCCGTCATCGCCGTGTGCCTGGCGATCTGGAGCTCGTTCAGGCTGGGTGAGGCGAGCGGCGCCGGCCTCTACGGCATCGCGATCGCCGCCACCGCCATGCTGTCGATGACCGGCATGATCGTGGCGCTCGACGCGTATGGCCCGATTACCGACAACGCCGGCGGCATCGCCGAGATGGCGGGCCTGCCCAAGCAGGTGCGCGACATCACCGATCCGCTCGATGCGGTCGGCAATACGACCAAAGCGGTGACCAAGGGCTATGCGATCGGCTCCGCGGCCCTTGCGGCGCTGGTGCTCTTCGCCGACTACACGCATAACCTCGAGGCCGCCGGCAAGCTCACGACCTTCTCCCTCTCCGATCCGGCGGTCATCATCGGGCTCTTCATCGGTGGCATGGTGCCCTACCTCTTCGGCGCGCTCGCCATGGAGGCGGTGGGACGGGCCGCCGGCTCGGTGGTCACCGAAGTCCGGCGCCAGTTCCGCGAGATCAAGGGCATCATGGAGGGAACCGCCAAGCCCGACTACTCGCGGGCCGTCGACCTGCTGACCCGTGCCGCCATCGGCGAGATGATCATTCCCTCGCTGTTGCCGATCGTGGTGCCCATCGTGCTGGTAGTGGTCATGAACTACCTGCTCGGCCCAGGCGCCGGCATCAAGGCACTCGGCGGTCTTCTCATCGGCACCATCGTGACCGGCTTCTTCATCGCGGTCTCCATGACCACCGGCGGTGGCGCCTGGGATAACGCCAAGAAGTACATCGAGGAAGGCAACTACGGCGGCAAGGGCTCCGATGCACACAAAGCCGCCGTAACCGGTGACACAGTCGGCGACCCGTACAAGGACACCGCCGGCCCGGCCATCAATCCCCTGATCAAGATCATCAACATCGTCGCCCTGTTGATGATCCCCTTGCTCTAGTCGATTGGCGCAAAGTCGCCTGGCGTCGCTTTGTGCGCGGCCAGCCGACGTACAGGGGTCGATCTCGCGGCCCAGGGAGCGGCCCTGGGCCGCTTTAATCACTTGCTTGCGGACGGCCGCAGCGGTCAGGCGTGGTGAATGCCGCTCAGTAGCCTGTGAAGTACGGCGGGCGAGGCGGGCTTGACGACGTGGTGATCGATGCTCGCCTCACGCGAGCGGCGCCGGTCGGCCTCGTGACCGAGACCGGTGAGAGCGATGATGGTGGTAGAGGTGCCCTCCGGCATGGAGCGAATGCGCGCGGCAGTCTCCAGGCCGCTCAGCTCCGGCATGCTGATATCCATGAACACGACCTCGGGGCGCACCTGCCGGTACTTCTCCAGGGCCTCGTGGGGTCCGTAGGCCGTGTGGACTTCGTGACCCATCATCGACAGCAGACAGGCCACTGCGTCGGCGGAATCCACCTGATCGTCCACCACCAGAACCTTGAGCGGCACCTGCGCGTGCGGCAAGTCCTCCACGACAATCTCTCCTGCAAGACTCGAGCATCCCACAGCAGCGTGCTCCTGGACACCTACCCAGCCCAAGCTGAGCAAGAATCGTGCGAGCGCCGGCGCATGGGCTTTCGCAGAGCAGGGACAGCGCAGCGAAATACGCGGCCCGGGGGCCCCGCCGCCAGGGAGGGTCAGTGCACGGCCCAGCCAGCACGTGCAAGGAACGTAGCCGAATGGAAAGCCAAAGGGCCGTGCTACGCCCGCCCCGCCCGCGACTCCGTCAGCATGGCTCCGACGAGCCGATTCAGCCGCGCGCAATATCCAGCGACCGGCTCCTCCGCCTCCGCCTGCTTGCTCGACAGCGCCTCGCTGATCTCCGCGAGCCGGCGCTCGATCCGCTCATCCACCGTCATCGACCTGCAAATGAGGGCGCTGACGCAAGCCGTGATCTCCGCATCGAGGGTGCGAGCGTCACTGCCCGCTATCTCGACGCCGGCGAGCTCGCGAGGACAACCTGCGGCAAGGTGCTCACGCCATAAACGGGCAAGCTGCATACGCTGGACGCCTCCGTGCTCCTCGCCCTCTTGCATGAAATAGGGCGCCCTTCTTACCACGGCTGCGGCCAACTTGCACCGTTAGCGTGCCCACGCATTCAGCGGTTTGCCGTTGGCACCAGTCGACATCGAAGGCATTGCGACAGCCCGAATCACTGACAACTTTTTGATTTGAAAAGGAACATTTCTCTCCATCCCTGTGTTGTTTTCTTGTCCGGAGCGGCACAACACGGCTCCCCGAGGCACCGCCACGCAAGGCAATGAGCCCCGGTGCTTGACGAGGCCACGGCCGACCTGCTGCACTCGCCCGTGACTTCAGCATTCGGGAGTGGCCTGGCGTGGAAACCAAAGAGCAGTTTGCGATCGAGAAGAGCGATGAAGAGTGGCGCGCGGGGCTGACGACAGAGCAGTACCGCGTGCTTCGCAGCCACGGTACCGAGCGGGCCGGCACCAGCACGCTCAACGACGAGCACCGTGCCGGCGTGTTTCGCTGCGCCGGTTGCGGCCAGCCCCTCTATCAATCGGAGGCGAAGTTCGAGAGTGGCACCGGCTGGCCGAGCTTCTTTCAGCCCATCGCCGGAGCCGTGGCAACACGCGAGGACCATAGCCACCTGATGACGCGAACCGAGGTCCACTGCTCGCGCTGCGGCGGACATATTGGACACGTCTTCCCCGACGGCCCGCAACCCACCGGCCTACGCTACTGCATGAACGGCGCCGCCCTGAAGTTCGACGCCAAGACCGAAAGCAAGTGAGGAGTGAGCCGCCCAGGGCCGCCCCCCTGGATCCGTCAGCGCGAGACGACACGGCCCGGGAAACGGCCGTGGGATGGAAGGACTGGTAAATGGGCCGCCCGCTCACAGAATCGCCGGGAGCGATTTTTGACGGCATTGGCCGGCCCCGGAGGGGCAAGGCCCAGATGGGGCCATGGGGCCGAGCAACGCGCCGCAGGGACTTTGAGCCAACTAGGCGGCAATCGCCAGCGGTTGCGGCCGGGCAATAGCGTAGCCCTGAACGAAGTCGACGCCCATCCGTCGTGCCGCCTCCAGAGCCGCGCTGTCCTCGACCTGCTCCGCGATCACCTTGAAGTTGAGAGTGCGGGCCAGCTTGATCATCGCGGTGACCATTGCCTGGTTGACGGAGTCTCGCCCCAGGTTGCGGATGAATGACCCGTCGATCTTGAGGTAATCCATCGGCAGACTCTTTAGATTGGAGAAGGACCCCACACCCGAGCCGAAGTCATCCAGCGCGAACTGACAGCCCATGCCATGGAGGACGCCGACGAAGCGGCGCGCGTGGTCGAGGTTGGCCATCACTGCCGTCTCGCTGATCTCGAAGCACACCTGTAATGGGGTCACCCCGGTGCTGTCCAGGCATTCGACGACGAACTCGAGAAATTGGGAGTCGGCGACCGTCTGCCCCGAAACGTTGATGGCAACGCAGCGGTCGCTCGGCACCGGTAACGCACCACGCCCAAGCGCCGCGAGCGTCGTCTGCACGACCCATCGGTCGACGAGGCCCATCAGCCCGTACCGCTCGGCCGCTCGCACGAATTCCACCGGCGGCACCTGGTGCCCGTCCTCATCCTGCAGGCGCACCAGCACTTCCATGGCCGGACCGCCGCCGTCGGTGCCATGGGCCGGCACGATCGGCTGGTAGAAGAGCTGAAAGCGGCTCTCCTTGAGCGCACTCTGCAGCTTCTGCAGCCACTGGATCTCGCCCGTGTGCCGCGCGAGCGCCTCATCCCGAGCCGAATACACCACCACCCGGCCGGAGCCTTGCTTCTTCGCGACATAGCAAGCGGAATCGGCCGCGGTGAGCACCTCCTCGAGCGTGCCGCTCTCTCGCGAGACCTCCACCAGGCCGACGGACACCCCGATGTTGAATATCCTGTCCCGCCACACGAAGCGATGGTCGCCCACCGCGCGGCAGACATCATCGGCGATCTGGCGCGCCTTCTCGAGCGGACAGCCGATGAGCAGCATTCCGAACTCATCGCCTCCCAGGCGTCCGACCGTATCGCTGTCGCGCACCGCATCGCGCAGGAGCTTCGCCACTTCGCGCAGCATGCTGTCGCCGGCGAGATGGCCGCTCGTATCGTTGACCACCTTGAAACGGTCAAGGTCGAGGTAACACAACACATGCTGCCCGTCGCCGCGGTGGCCGCTGTCGGCCGCATCCTCGAGGCGCCGCTCGAACTCGCTCCGATTGACCAGACCCGTGAGCGCATCGTGCGTCGCCTGGTAGGACATCTGCCGAGCGAGGCCGCGCTGCTCGGAGACGTCGTGAAGCAGAACCACCGCGCCGACCTGCTCGCCGTTCGCATTGCGCATCGGCGTCGCCGACAGCTCGATCGAGCGCTCGCTGGCGTCCTCGCGGGCGATCAGGAGGGCCCGGCGACCGAGACTCACCGGGACGCCGGTCGTGAGCGACTGACGCACCGGGTCGGAGAGCAGTCGCCGGTCAGTCTCGTCGACCAGTCCGACGATCTCCTCCAGAGTCCTGCCGATCGCCTGCTCGGCAGGCGTCACCGCGAGCCGCTCCGCCGCCGGATTGAGGTAAGTGATGCGGCCGTCCACGTCCGTGGCGATCACGGCCTCTGCCAGGGAGTTCAGAGCCAACAGATAGGCCGCGGAGTCGCCGTCGTTCTTCATCCGCAGCGCCTCGACGGTCTGTGTGGGCAGGATCTCCACGCCCGTGACGAGCAGCGCGCTCCCCCCCTCGTAATCCACACGCGCGGAGGTGATCTCGAGCCGGGTCACCTGACCTTCCCGGCCGGGGACTTCGACCTCGTAGCGCTCCGCCGCAGGCTCCCCGGCCAGGCGCCGGCGGATGTTCTCGTTCACCAGCTCGGCATACTCGGGTGCCACGAGATCGCCCAAGCGTCTTCCCGCGAGGTCGGCACGGTCCGCACCGACCAGCGCGGCGAACTGCCGGTTGGCATAGAGAATGACTTCGCGATGCACCAGCACCGCCTCGTGAATCCGCTCGCCGAGCTCTGCGAAGAGCTTCGGCGTCACCCGGCCGCCCTCGCGCTCGGCTGCGGCACGCGTCAGCAGGTGGTTGATCGCCGTGACCAGCGCCGAAAGCTCCGGATTCGAGCCCCCTGGCTCCAGCCGACCCGCGAGAGAGCCGCCGATCGCGATGCGCTGAAGCTGCTGCGAAAACCGACTGACGTCCTTCAACTCACGCCGTTGCGCGACGTGGAGCCAGAGGAGAACGGCTGCGGCGAGGGCCAGCAGGATGCACAGCAGGGCGATGGCGGACATTACGAGGCCCGCCCTGGGACTTGCGCCCGCCGCCCAAGGCACCGCCAAGCGCTGCGTAATTGCTCCCAATGGCTCATTCAGTCACTCCCGCGCGACAGGGGAGGCTTCGTGCCCGTTCGAGAGCTGGATATCGGCGGCTTCATGGTAACGACGATCGGGGCAGTCCGGGATCGCTTTCATTATTCTCGTTGCCCGGGTTGGGGACGCCCGAAGCATAGCGTAGCTCTCCGACGTCCCGTCGGCATTTCACCATATCTCACCGCAATGCGGCTTGGCATGAGCCGCAAAAACCCGTAACTTCACGGGCCCCCGCCCCCGGAATGCAATAAGTCCAATCGGAGCGCCGATCAAGATGTCCACCGTTCAAGCACGCGAGCAGATGATCGAGCAGCAGGTGCGCGCATGGGACGTGCTCGATGCGCGGGTTCTCGAGATATTGCGCCAGGTGCCGCGCGAGGCATTCGTCGCGCCGCAGCATCGCTTCCTGGCTTTTGCGGACGTGGAGATTCCACTGCCGTGCGGTCAGCACATGCTGCGGCCAAGTGTCGTAGGCCGGCTCCTCCAGGCCCTCGCTCTCACGGGCAGTGAGCGGGTGCTCGAGGTAGGTGCGGGCTCCGGGTTCGTGACAGCTTGCCTGCGCGCAGGCGGCGCATTCGTCCGCTCTCTCGAGATCTTCCCCGAGCTCGCCGAGCTCTCCCGCCGCAACATCGCCTCGGTCGGACTCCGGGAGGTGGAGATCCTCGCCCAGGATGCCACGGGGCTCGACTCCGACATCCGTTACGACGCGATTGCGATGACGGCCTCGCTCCCAGTCCCCGACGACCGCTTCCTGCGCCAGCTCGCGGTCGGCGGACGGCTCTTCGTCGTAGTCGGGGACCCTCCGGTGATGGAGGCCCGGCTCATTCGCCGGATCACCGAGGATGCGTGGGGCACAGAGAGCCTGTTCGAGACGGTCATCGATCCGCTCGTACATGCAACTCGACCACAGGGTTTTGTGTTTTAAGCGCCTCTCTCCAGGAACCCGGAGCGTCTCTGCAAGATTATGCGCCGCGCCGCACGGATATCGAGCCTGGCCCTTCTCTGTGCCGGCTTCGTCACGGGACTCTCGAACATGGCCACGGCCGCGGACTTCGTTCAGGTCTACCAGGATGCCCTGGCCAACGACCAGACCTTCCAGCAGGCCCACGCGAACTACATGGCCGCGCGCGAGGCTCGGCCCGAGGCCTGGGCGGCTCTCCTGCCGCAGATCTCTGCATCGGCCGGGAAGACGTGGACCCATTCCGCCGGTCGGACGACCCAGTCCCAGGTGTCCGCCTCCGGCGCGCCCGCCCCGTTTTCCATCTACAGTACCGATAGTATCGGCGCCAAGCAGTGGAGCCTGAACCTCTCGGAGCAGCTTTTCTCCTGGCCCGACTGGATGAGCCTCAAGTCAGCCGACAGTCAGGTGGCCGAGGCCCAGGCGACCTATGAGGCGGCAGAGCAGAACCTCATCCTCCGCGTCGCGACGGCCTACTTCAACGTCCTCTCGGCGCTCGACACGCTGCAAGCACAGGAGTCCTCTCTCCGCGCATTCAATCTACAGCTCGAGCAGGCCAATAAGCGCTACCAGGTCGGACTGATCGCCATCACCGACGTCGAGCAGGCTCGCGCCGCGCGCGATACGGCCGCGGCTGCGGTGATCTCCGCCAAACAGTCGCTGGCCAGCGCCCAGGATCAGCTCGAGGTCATTACCGGACGGCAGTACGAAACGCTATCCGAGCCCGGCGCCGACATGCCGCTCGTGATGCCGAGCCCTTCCAACCAGAATCAGTGGGTGCGGACCTCGCTCCGGCAGAACCTCTCGCTGATCGCGAGCCGACTGGCTGCCGACGTCGCGCGCGACAACGTCCGCATCGCCTTCGGCGGTCATTTGCCCACCCTCAGCCTGATCGCCAGCCGCACATTCAACAGCTCGAGCGTCGATGAGTCGCTAATCGGCATCAACGGCACCTTCCAGGGGCTGCCGTCGTGGTCGAACGACCGCGAGATCGGACTGCAGGTCACCGTTCCGATCTTCAGCGGCGGTGGAACAGAAGCGCGCGTGCATCAGGCGCAGTACCAATGGATCGCCGCCAAGGACGCGTACGAGCAAGCCGCTCGCACGACCAGACAGCAGGCCCGTGATGCTTACCTCGGCGTCATCACGGGGATCGCCAACGTGCAGGCGCTGCAGCAGGCGCTCACCTCCAGTGAGACGGCTTATCACGCGACGGAGACGGGCTACCGGGTCGGCACGCAGACCGAGGTCGACGTTCTCAATTCGTTGAGTACGCTCGTGCTGGCGAGAACCAACTACGCCTCCAGCCGCTACACGTACATCAACAGCGTCGTGCAGCTGCGATATGCGGCCGGCACTCTCGACCCCAACGAGGTGCAGGCCATCAACCGTTGGCTGACCACGCCGGCGTCGGTCTCCCCAGGCCCGATCACACCGGAAGCCATGACGCCTCCGGCGCCGGCCCCCACTCCGAGCCCGCCACCGCCACCCCCGAAACTGCCACCGCAGCCGTAGTGCCCGCCGCGCGCCGATATCAGTAGCCCTGGTATGATTTCTCTTCCACCAGCCGCGATCCCAATGCGACGTTGATTCGCTTCTTGATCGCCGCCCGCTCATCGTTCGAGCGGTAGACGGCGCGGGCGAGCTCGATGAACTCGCGGTCGAAGGCCTGCCGCGCCTCCTTCTCGCGGATCCGATCCTCGATGTCCCACAACCGCTCGTTGACCTCCTGCAGCGCGCGCTCGTCCCGAGCAATGTCGGCCGCGGCGAAGCGCGACTCGCGCCAGGTCTCCTGCAGCAGGTCGAGCTCGAGCCGCACGTTGGCAAGCCGCGCCGAATCGAGGATACGCGCCGCCTTGATCCTGAGAATGGTGATCTTATCGAGCAGCTCCCCCGGGGAGATGGGCACCACAATGTCCGTCATGGCTCGTATGCTAGTACAAAGCGCGGGATGCGGGCATCGCGCTGCGCGGGCCCTGCTCCAGCCCGCCCCGTGCCACTCGCCGCTACCGCGGCGGACAGTTCCCGGTGCTCAACAGCTCGTCGAGCTTCGCGGTGACCTGCGCCACCTCGATGAGGTCCATGACTCCAGGCTCCTCGATCTTCTCGGTCCAGGGCAGCTGCTCCGCAGCCCGTCCCCGAAAATGGCGTGCAGCCAGCGCATAGGCGTCTACGCACCACCTGCGCGAGAGGTAGGGGCCGCTACGGGCAGGATTCGTCGCCGCATAGAGACCAATCACCGGAGTACCCACCATGGTCGCCATATGAGCCGGTCCTGAGTCGGGCGTCAGGAGCGCCGTCGCGCGCGCGAGCAGCGCCAGCATCTGCGGCAGCGTGTCGCGCCCGATCTGATTGATGAGCGGCGCCTGCGCCAGGCGATGGATCTGCTCGCCGATGTCCCGCTCCAACGCCGTGGGCCCCCCCGCGAGGATTACACGCATTCCGTGGCGCCGCGCCGCATGGTTGGCCACAGCCGCATAGGCGTCCGCACGCCAATTGCGGCGCGAGTGGCTGGAGCAGGGACTGATGATGAGCGTAGGCCCTGCGTCCGGAATGAGCTTCTGGGCGTAATCCAGCGCAGCGGGTGGCAGCGGGACGTCCCAGCGCAGCGCACGGTCTTGGATGCCGAGTGCCTCGAGGAAGCCCAAGAAGCTGTCGAGGACATGCTCACGCGAACGGGGTCGGATCCGTGCATTGGTGAAGAGCCATTGCAGCTCCCGTGCGCGCGGCTTGTCGAAGCCGAGCCGGATGGTTGCCGGCACGACACTCGAAACGAGGCTCGCGCGAAACGACAGCTGCATGTGCAGCAGCACATCGAAACGCCGTCCGCGCAGCCGCGCGCGAAGATCGCGACGCGCCGCAAAGCCGGCCCGCTTGTCCACAGTGATAAACTCCACGCCATCGATGAGCTCCATGAGGCGCGACTCCGCTTTGCCGATGATCCATGTCAGCTTCGTCTGCGGCCATGCGCGCTGCAGCGCCCTGACCACCGGGACGGCGTGGCAGGTGTCACCGAGTGCCGAGAGTCTCAGCAGGCAGACGGTGAGAGGCGGTCGGTCGAGCGGCAGTTTTTGCCTGGGGAATTTCCCGGGGCCCATCGTCAACAGAAGGCGCACCTCAGAGGGTATGGCGTGAGGTACTGGGTCACATGAGCGGTCGCTGGCCGCTCGGATCGGAAGTCAAGCACAAGGTCGTCGAGGGAGGCGCAATGCTATACGACGCGTCCCGGGCCCGCAATTTGACTGCCGCCTGGTTCGACCCCCGGTACTGGAGCTCCCGCAACGAGCTCGACGGCACCGCACGCGGCCGGGGTACCACGCACTTCGTGCGCAGCCGCGACCGCCTGCTGGTATTGCGCCACTATCATCGCGGCGGACTCATGTCGCGGCTCTCCTCGGACCGGTACATCTGGCGCGGCGAGGAGCAAACGCGGCCCTTCGCGGAATGGTCCATCACCTACCGCCTGCACCGCGCCGGCTTGCCCGTGCCGGCGCCGATCGCCGCCCGCTATGTGCGCGATGGCCGCACCTACCGCGGCGACATCATTACGGAACGGCTCTCGACAGTCGGATCGCTCGCCGAATGCTTGGGCCTCGGCGCGCTGTCCATCGTGACATGGATCTCGATCGGACGCTGCATCCGGCGCTTCCACGACTTCGGCGTCTGTCATGCCGATCTCAACGCGCACAACGTGGTGCTCAGCGAGGACACCGTTTTTCTGGTCGATTTCGACCGCTGTCAGCTCCGCCGGGCGGGTCTTTGGCGCGACGCCAATCTCGTGCGTCTGCGACGCTCTCTGGAGAAGATCACTTACGGACTGCCTGCCGACCGGTTCTCCGAGGCCGATTGGCACGCGCTGCTCGACGGCTATCGGAAGCCGGCCGCGGCCCGCGAGCCGCCGCCCGGCTGATCGCGGCCGCCATGCGCCTGCTCTATCTGGCGGCGATGTACCTTGCCGCTCCGGTCGTCTCGGCGATGCTCGCCCTGCGCGGCCTGCGCGACCGCAGCTACTGGCGAAACTTTGGTGAGCGATTCGGATTCGGTCCGCGCCTGGCGCACTCTCCTGTCTGGGTGCATGCCGTATCCGTCGGTGAGGTGCAGGCGGCGGCGGCACTGGTCCGCGCGCTGCGCAGCCGTCATCCGCAAACCCCGGTGCTGGTGACAACCTTCACGCCCACGGGCGCCGCGCGAGCACGCGGGTTGCTCGGCGAGCTGGCCGACGTGCGCTTTCTGCCGTTCGACCTGCCTGGATCGGTGCGTCGCTTTCTCGATCGCACGCGCCCGCGCATCGCGGTGATCATCGAGACCGAGCTCTGGCCCAACCTGTATCGTCAATGCCGGCGTCGCCGCATCCCTCTGGTCATCGCCAGCGCGCGCCTGTCACGCCGCTCGATCGATCGCTACCGGCGTCTTGGTGCGCTATTCACGGAGACCGTGGCGAGCGGTGTAGTGATCGCAGCGCAAGGTGAGGGAGATGCCGAGCGCTTCCGCGCTCTCGGCGCGGCGGTGGAGCGAACGCACATTACCGGGAATCTGAAGTTCGATCTGACATTGCCACTGGACATTGGCGAGCGCAGCCGGGCTTTGCGCGAGCGGTACGCGGCGAGGCGCGCGGTATGGGTAGCGGGCAGCACTCATGGAGGTGCGGAGGAAGAGGCGGTGCTGGAGGCTCACCGGCACGTGCGTGCCGTCCACTCCGGGGCGCTGCTGGTGCTCGCGCCACGTCACCCCGCTCGATTCGGCGAAGTGGCCAGTTGGCTCGAGCGGCAGGGAGTCGCGTTCACGCGTCGCTCGCAACGGCCCGAACCGGATGCGGCAAGGGACGCATCAGATGTGCTTCTGCTAGACACTCTGGGAGAGCTACTATATTTCTACGCTGCGGCGGACGTTGCCTTCGTCGGCGGCAGCATCGCTCCCATCGGCGGCCATAACCTGCTGGAGCCGGCATCTGTGGGTCTCCCCGTCCTGACCGGACCCCACAATTCCAACGGTGCAGACATCGCACGGTTGCTGCTGGACTGCGGCTCCGCGCAGATCGTGCACAATGGCACGGAGCTGGGCGCGCGAGTGGCCGATCTGCTCTCCGATCAGCCACGCCGCATGGAAATGGGAAACCGCGGCCGCGAAGCGGTCGACCGAAACCGTGGGGCACTGGAGAAGCTCATGGACCTGATCGATTCGCTGCTGCACAGCGAGTGACACCGTGCGAAAGCAAGCAAATGAGCGGCCGTTTCCTGGGGCGCTGCCCCTTGCGCTGGCGGGTCTCGGAGAGGCCGCCCCCTGGGCCGCGAGATGAATCCCTGTCAATGGGCTGGCCGCGCAAATCGCCGGGAGCGATTTGCGCCATCAGCGCAGAGTTCACCCTGCGGCCTACCGGCGCAGGGTGAACTCTGCGCTGCAATAAGGGCACTTTGCCCACCCTGTCTTCTCGATGGGCAGGTAGACCCGTGGGTGGGAGTTCCAGAGATACATCTGCGGCATCGGGCACGACAGAGGCAGATCCTCTACAGTGACCTCGTACTGATTCTGCGCGTTGGACTGAATCAGCGATCTGGGTTGAGCGGCCATGAAATAATTATACCCTGCCAGCCCGCCCCATCACCTCATCCCATATCGCAGTGACCGCGGCGCGCTCTGTGACGAACTCGTCCGCGGAAACCAGTCCCGCGCCGCCCGCCAGGGATAGGTGGTGCATCCGCGAGCGGTACGCGCGGTAAGCCGCCGTGAGGACATCCACGGTCGCCTGGGGGACGAGATCCCCCGAAGCCACCGACTCGAGCTGGCGGACGGTATCGGAGAACATGGCCACGGGCGGATGATCGCAGGCCCATTTCAACGCCCAGTACTGCGCGAGGAACTCAATATCGGCGATACCGCCCGCATCCTGCTTCAGATCCAGCCGGCCGTCACCGCCCTTCGAGAGCTCCCGCCGCATGCGCTCGCGCATAGACCGCACCTCATCCCGGAGCGTCTCGCGTCGCACCGCGTGGCGGAGCACGTCCAGGCGGGTGCGCTCGAACTCGGCGCACAGTGCCGGGGCGCCAGCCACCGCCCGCGCGTGAAGCAGCGCCTGATGCTCCCAGGTCCAGGCGTCGCGCCGCTGGTACTCGGCAAAGGCATCGATCTGGGTCACTAGCAAACCGCCCTTGCCGCTCGGCCTCAGGCGCACGTCCACCTCGTAGAGCCGGCCCGCCGCCGAATGCATGGTGAGGATGTGTACCAGCCGCTGCGCCAGACGCACGAAGAAAAGCTGGTTCTCGATCGGCTGTGCGGCCGCGCCTGCCGCGCCCGCAACGTCCGTCTCCTGACGTTCGCCGCGGGAATCGTGCAAAAACACGAGGTCGAGATCCGACGCATAGCCCAATTCCAGGCCGCCGAGCTTGCCGTACCCCACGGCGCAAATGCTCACGGGACGCCTTTGCGCGCCCTCCCCGCAGTGCGGCATGCCGAACTGCGCGGTGATCTGCCGCCAAGCCAGCTCCATCGCACGCGCGACGATGAGCTCGGCGATCTCGGTGAGCCGATCGCTCACCCGCATGACCGGCAGCCGTCCGGTCAGGTCCGCCACCGCGACCCTGAAGATGGCGGCGCGCTGAAAGTGGCAGAGTGCCTCGACTTGCCGCTCCGGGTCTTCATCATCGACCTGCTGCATGGCGGCTTCCAGCTCGCGCGCGAGCGCCTCACGCCCCGGCAGCGCCGACAGCAGCCGCTCATCGACCAGCTCATCGAGCAGCAGCGGGTATGCGGCGATCTGACGGACCAGGAACTCTCCGTGACGGCAGATCTCGATGAGCCGGGAGCGCGCAGGCGGGCTCTCGCGCAGCAGGGCGAAGTACGCGGAGCGTTTGCCGGTGGCCTCGAGAATGGAGGCGATCCGCCGCAGCACCGCCAGCTGCTCGGCGCCAGGCAGGCGGGCCGCGCCGATGTCCCCGAGCAGCGGCGGCAACAGCGCCTGCAGGCGTTGCCGCCCGGGCTCGTCGAGCTTGCGCACCAGTACCGAGGCGCGCAGCGCGAGCAACATCTGCGCCGCCTGCGTGGGCTCCCCGAAGCCGGCGCGTCCCAGCGATTCGGCAAGCACCGCCGCTTCCGCGGCGTCGTCCCACGGCCTGCCGAGATCGATCCTCACCTCCTCACCGGAGCGCGCGGACGTTCCGGCGACGAACCGGTTGAAGTGACCACTGACGCACGCCTGATGCCGGCCGAGCTCCGACAGCAGCGCCTCCCAATCCGCAGCGCCCATGGCCACCGCGATGCGCTCCCGCGTGAGCTCGTCCGCAGGCAGCAGGTGCACTTGGGCGTCGGCAAGCATTTGCAGGCAGTTCTCCAGCCGCCTCAGGTAAAGATAAGCAGAGCGCAGCTCCGCGACGGCCGTGATCGGCAGGATCTGCAACTCGCTGAACGTGGCGAGCGCCTGAAGAAGCGAGCTCGTCTGCAACCGCCGCTCGCGCCCGCCGCGAATGAGCTGGAACGCCTGCACGATGAACTCGATCTCGCGGATGCCACCCGGCCCCAACTTGATGTGGCCGGCAAGCTCGCGCCGCGCAACCTCGCGCTCGATGAGCGTCTTCATTTCCCGGAGGCTCTCGAAAACGCCATAGTCGAGATAGCGGCGATAGACGAAAGGGCCGAGCGCGGAGGCGCGGATGTCGGCATATCGCTCCGGCGCGGTAACCGGCCGCGCCTTGACGTACGCATAGCGCTCCCAGTCACGCCCGTGCAGCGGCAGGTAATCCTCCAGCGAAGCGAAGCTCGCAACCAGAGGGCCGCTGTCGCCGAAGGGACGCAGCCGCATGTCCACGCGCAGCGTAAAGCCGTCCGAAGTCGCGGTTTCCAGCAATCTGATGAGGCTCTGCCCGAGGCGGGTGAAGAACTCCTCGTTGGCGATCGGCCGCGGGCCGTCCGTCTCCCCATGCTCCGGAAAGAGCAGCACCAGATCGACGTCCGAGGAAAAATTGAGCTCGCGGCCGCCGAGCTTGCCCATGGCGACGACGACCAGCGGCTGCACCGCTCCCGAGGCCGAGCGTGGCTGTCCGTAGCGGACAGTGAGAGCGTGCCGGGCGTGCTCCACCGAAATCCGAATGGCCGTGTCCGCGAAGTCGGAGAGATCGGCCAGCGTCTCCTCGACATCCGCCCAGCCAGCCAGCGCGCGCCACGCGATTCGCACCATCTCACGCCGACGCCAGCGCCGCAGGATGGATAGCATCTGCGCGTCCGAACTGGAGCCCGCAGCCGGCGCGCGAGCCGCGTAGTCGCCGGGCACCGAGCGGCGTGTCAGCCCGTAATGACCGATCAGATCGCCCAGCAGGCCACCGTCGCGGGCACAGGCCTGCGCGACGAAATCACTGGCCGCGAAGACGAGCGGGAGGGACTCGCTTACGTCGGATGGCAGTGAGTCCAGGCGCCCCGGGGAGGCGGACTCGAGCGCCTCGAGCTGCCGCTGCACGCACGCCCGAAGCGCCGCGGTGGCAGCGAAGCGGTCGAGAAGCCCCGGCACCTAACGCTAATCCCACGCGTTGTTGCCGAGATCGTGGATCGCCGCGGTACCCAGTCGACGGGCGGCACCCTTGAATGTCGAGGTCTCCGCGTAGATCTGCGCGCCGCCGGCGGCATCTATGGACGCCTTGCGCCCCTCGATCTCGCTATTCTCGATATGGACGCTCGCATCCCGCGCGAAGACCGCAATGCCACCCGCGCTGATCCGGCTGTTGATGATATGCAGCTCGCATCCATCCTCGGCGGTAATGGCGTTGCCGTCGAAGCGGATGTTCCGGTTGTCGATGCGCAGCACCCGCTGCCCCTGACAGACGATCGGCTGATGCAAGGTCTGAAGCGGCGCATCCGTAACTTTCGTCTCGGGCGACGAGGAGGCCTTGGAGCCCGATCCAGGCGAGGTCGCCACGATGCTGTACCCCGGGCCCTTGGCGATGACCCGCCCGGTATTTTCCGTTGGCGCAACGTCCCCTACGGCGCTTTGACTCTTTCGGTCCTGCGGACCTGGGCCGCTTGCTGAGTCGCTTTCGACCTGAGACGCCGTTCCGGCCGCCGCCTGCCCCACCGCCGCCCCCGCCAGGCCAAGAGCCAGCCCCAGTCCAGCCACCGCTGCCCCGACCGTCACAGCACGCCTGGAAAGCATATTCATCTGAAGCTCCCGCCGCCCGCGTAGGCGTTTGATTATGCGCCGTGCGAAAGCAAGTGAGTAAGCGGGCGTCTCCCCGGGGCGTCTCATCTGGCGGTGGCAGCTCTCAGAGGGGCCGTTCCCTGGGCCGCGAGGTCGAAAGGGTAACGGGGCTGGCCGCGCAAAACGGCAGTCCTGCCGTTTTGCGCACAAAAAAAGGCCCCGCTTGCGCGGGGCCTTAAGGATTGCGCGGAATAGGGGGTCTTGCTCCGCGTCTTTCAGGGAAGCGCCCAATTTGGGGTCGGGCGCCCCCCCTAACCAGTGCCGATAGGTTATCGGCTCATCTTTTCGGAATCGATACCTCTTTCGAGGGGGCGTTACATATCCATTCCGCCCATGCCGCCCATGCCGCCCGGCGGCATCCCGTGGCTGTGCTCCTCGTCCTTCGGCGCCTCCGCCACCATGACCTCGGTCGTCAGCAGGAGGCCCGCCACCGACGCGGCGTTCTGCAGCGCCAGGCGCGTGACCTTGGTCGGGTCGAGAATGCCTTGCTCAATCAGGTCACCGAACTCGCCCGAAGCGGCGTTGTAGCCGTAGGTGCCCTTGCCGTCCCTGACCTTGTTGAGAATCACGGCGGCGTCCTCGCCGGCGTTGTCCACGATCTGGCGGAGCGGCTCCTCGATCGAGCGGGAGAGAATGCGAATGCCGACCGTCTGGTCCTCATTCTTTCCCTCGAGCTTATCGAGCGCCTTCTGGGCACGGATCAGCGCGACGCCGCCGCCCGGGACCACGCCTTCCTCCACGGCCGCGCGGGTCGCATGCAGCGCATCCTCCACGCGGGCCTTCTTCTCCTTCATCTCTATTTCAGTGGCCGCGCCGACCTTGATGACGGCGACGCCGCCGGAGAGCTTCGCGACGCGCTCCTGCAGCTTCTCCTTGTCGTAGTCGGAGGTCGCCTCCTCGATCTGCTGGCGGATCGACTCGATGCGGGCCTTGATGTCGCCCTGCTTGCCGTGGCCGTCGATGATGGTGGTGTTCTCCTTCTCCACGACGATCTTCTTCGCCTCGCCGAGATCATTGAGCGTCGCCTTCTCGAGCGAGAGGCCGACCTCGTCGGAGATCACGGTGCCGCCGGTGAGAATGGCGATGTCCTGCAGCATGGCCTTGCGGCGGTCGCCGAAGCCCGGGGCCTTGACGGAGGCCACCTTGAGGATGCCGCGGATGTTGTTGACCACCAGCGTGGCGAGCGCCTCACCCTCGAGGTCCTCGGCCACGACCAGCAGCGGCCGGCCGGCCTTGGCGACGCCCTCGAGCAGCGGCAGCAGCTCGCGGATATTGGAGATCTTCTTGTCGACCAGCAGGATCACGGGCTTCTCGAGCTCCGCGGTCTGGTTCTGCTGATTGTTGATGAAGTACGGCGAGAGATAGCCGCGGTCGAACTGCATCCCCTCGACCACTTCGAGCTCGTTCTCGAGGCCCGAGCCCTCCTCGACCGTGATCACGCCTTCCTTGCCGACCTTCTCCATCGCATCGGCGATGGTCTTGCCGATCGACTCGTCCGAGTTCGCCGAGATCGTGCCGACCTGGGCGATCGACTTCGAGTCCTTGCAGGGCTTGGAGAGCTTCTTCAGCTCCTCGACGGCGGCGGCTACCGCCTTGTCGATGCCGCGCTTGACGTCCATCGGGTTGCGGCCCGAGGAGACGGCCTTCAGGCCCTCGCGGATGATCGCCTGGGCGAGCACCGTGGCGGTCGTGGTGCCGTCGCCGGCCTCGTCGGAGGTGTTGGACGCGACTTCCTTCACCATCTGTGCGCCCATGTTCTCGAACTTGTCCTTCAGCTCGATCTCCTTGGCGACGGAGACGCCGTCCTTGGTGATGGTGGGGGCGCCGAAGCTCTTCTCGAGCACGGCGTTGCGGCCCTTGGGGCCGAGCGTCGCCTTGACGGCGTTCGCGAGCACGTTGACGCCGCGGAACATGCGCGAGCGGGCGTCATCGCTGAATCTGACTTCTTTGGCTGCCATTGTCTTCTCTCCGGGCTTACTTGCTCTCGATCACGGCCATGACGTCCTCTTCCCGCATCACGAGCAGCTCCTCGCCGTCTACCTTGACTTCCGTGCCGCTGTACTTGCCGAAGAGGATCTTGTCGCCAACCTTGATGTCGAGGGGACGGACCTTGCCGTCTTCGAGAATCTTGCCGTTACCGACCGCGACGATCTTTCCCTGGATCGGCTTCTCGGCTGCCGTGTCGGGAATGACAATTCCGCCCGGGGAGGTACGCTCCTCCTCCAGACGCTTGACGATCACGCGGTCATGAAGAGGACGAATCTTCATGTGGACGCTCCTAGGACGCTGTGTTATGGAAAAATGGGCGCGGGAGGTATTAGCACTCTCCTCACGTGGCTGCTAATAATAGGCGGCGAGGGTGGGATTTCAAGCCCGGTACGGGAGAATTTTTTTGGGGCGGATTATGATCATGCCGTCCCACCCCCTACCTTGAGCTCGCCAGTGGTACCTCTTGCCGAGCCGGTCGTGGTTCTTTCCACCTGCCCCGACGAGGCGACCGCCTCGAGGATCGGCCGCGCCCTCGTGGAATCAGGACTCGCTGCGTGTGTGACCCGGGTCGGGCCGGTACACTCGACTTATCGCTGGCAGGGGGCCATCCAAGATGAACCGGAAGTGCTGCTGGTCATCAAAACCGTGAGCGCCCGGTACTCGGAGCTCGAGATGCGGCTGAAGTCCCTCCATCCTTACGAAGTGCCTGAAATCATTGCCTTACCCGTGGTTGCCGGACTGCCGGACTATCTCTCCTGGCTGCTGGGAGCCTGCGCATGAGGCGGTGGCTCAGCCTTGTGGTGTCGCTCCCTGTGCTCCTCCTTTGCTGCTGGAGCGCAGGGGCTGCGACCCCGGGAGGCGGGAGCGGGGAACTGACCGCCCTGACCGGCCAGCCCAAGTTCCTGCCGCCAGACGAAGTCTTCCACGTGAGCGGAGCCGCCGCGGGCCCGGATTCCGTCCGGCTGCACTGGCGCATTCGTGACGGCTATTATCTCTACCGCAGCCGGCTGAAGGTCGCGGCCGCCGGCGGTGTCACGCTCGGCGCGCTGCAGCTGCCTCCAGGCCTGATCAAGATAGACCCGTACTTCGGGCGCGAGCAGATCTACCGCCACGAGGTCACGGGAATGCTGCCCGTCGAGCGCGGACCGGTCGCCGGTCCGGTCGATGTCTCTCTGCGCGTGACTTACCAGGGTTGCGCGGACGCCGGCCTCTGCTATCCCCCGATCACCAAGAGGATCGATGTGCGCCTGCCACCGGCCGGAGCCGCGGGAAGCGCTGGAGCGCGCGGCCCGGCGCAAGGTACCACTGCCCAGGCTGGCTCCGCGTCGAATCAGCCCAGTCAGTTCCGGTTCGAGGCGCTGGCACGCTCCGGCAGTCTTCTCGCCATGATCGGCTGGTTCTATCTCGCTGGACTCGGGCTGGCTTTCACCGGCTGCGTCTACCCAACCATTCCGATCCTCTCCGGGATCATCGTGGGTCAGGGCGGCAAGGTGACGACCGCTCGCGCATTCACATTATCCCTGGCGTACGTCCTCGGGATGGCGCTCACCTACACCATAGCCGGGACCGCGTTCGCCGCGGCGGGCGGGCAAGCGCAGGCAGCCTTCCAGAAGCCCTGGATCATCGGGTCGTTCGCGGCGCTCTTCGTGGCGATGGCCCTGTCCATGCTCGGCCTTTTCACCCTGCAGATGCCCGCCGCGCTGCAGACCCGCATTGCCCAGCTCAGCAACCGCCAGACGGCGGGCACATTGGGGGGCGTCGCCGTGATGGGCGCGCTTTCGGCTCTCATCGTCACGACATGCGTCGGACCGGCGCTGGTCGGGGCCCTGGCCGTGATCAGCCAGACCGGTCAGGTGGCTCGCGGAGCGGCGGCTCTTTTCGCCATGAGCATCGGCATGGGCACCCCCCTTCTGATCGTCGGCTCTTCCGCCGGGCGACTGCTGCCGAGGTCGGGCGCCTGGATGGACGCGGTGAAAAAGCTCTTCGCCGCAGTGATGCTCGGGGTGGCCGTGTGGATGCTCGCGCGCCTGCTGCCCGCCCGGGTCACCCTCGCGCTCTGGGCGGTGCCTGCCGCGACGCTGGCAGCGGTGCTCTGGGGGGCGCCCCGTCGCGGATCTCCTCGCCGGTGGCCACTGCGGATCGCGGGCTTGGCAGCGGCGGTGTATGGACTGACCCTGGTGACGGGCGCCGCCCTCGGCGGCACCGATCCCCTGGAGCCCATTCCAGCTTGGGCGACGATCGGGCACCCGCTGACGTTCACCCCGATTCACAGCGTGGCCGGCCTCGACCGAGCCGTCGCGCAGGCCTCGCGCGAGGGCCGACCGGTCATGGTCGACTTCTATGCCGACTGGTGTACGTCGTGCAAAGAGATGCAGGCGACCACCTTCCTCGATCCCGCCGTTCGCCGCGCGCTCGCTGGCACGGTCTTGCTGCGCGCCAACGTCACCTCGAACGACGCGGATGACCGGGCATTGCTCAAGCGTTTCGGAATCTTCGGCCCGCCGACGATCGCCTTTTATGGTCCAGATGGCCGCGAGCGCTCCCGCTACCGAGTGGTCGGGTATATGGGTGGCTCCGAATTCGCTGCCGCAGTGCGCGCAGCCATTGGCGCCCCGCCGGCGTCCTGATCTCGATGCGAGCGTTTCTGATTCGGGCCTTGCCGGCGGCGACAATCATCATTGCCGCGGGTCTGGGGGGCTTCTTCGCGTATGGACGGTTGGTCAGGCCAGGGAGCCTGTGGGCCATGGCCTCGCCGGTTTACAGGCAGGAACCTTCCCCTCCTGCAGGCGCTGACGTATCCGGGCAAGCTCGAGCATCCCCTGATGCCGGCTCGCTGCAGCGGGCGATTCCGGACACCTTACCCGACATCGTTTTCGAGGACCGCCACGGCATGATGCGCCGCCTCTCGGATTGGAAGGGTCACCCGCTGCTGGTAAATTTCTGGGCCCCCTGGTGCGGTCCCTGCCGGCAGGAGATTCCGCTCCTCGAGCGACTGAGCCGCCAGCGCGCCCGAGCTGGGCTGCGGGTCATCGGAGTTGCGGTGGACTCCCGTGCCGCAGTACTCAAATACGCGCGGCGGGCGGCTATCCAGTATCCTTTACTGATCGGCGAGCGCTCCGGGCTGCAGGCAGTGCGGGCACTCGGCATGGAGACGGTCTTCCCGTTCTCGGTCTTCGTCGACGCACGCGGCCGCATCGTCACTTTGAAGATTGGGGAGATGCGCGCCGATCAGGCCAGACTGATTCTCGACAGGGTCGCCGAGCTCGACCGTGGCCGGATCGATCTTGCCACGGCACGGCGCGAGATTGCGGATGGGCTGGCCAAACTAGCCGTCGGTCGCGCGACGGCCGCACGACCGCCGGCGCGTGCCCGATTGTGAATCGGGTGGCACGCGTTTCGCGCCATTCGCCACAAAATCCACCGATTTTCTTGGAATTAGGGTAAATTCCCCGCGCGTCGCTTCGACTCCAGTAAACAAGCACTGTCTCGAATGACCCGTCTGCTCCTGCTGAACGGCCCGAATTTGAACTTGCTGGGGACTCGAGAGCCCGGTATCTACGGCGCTGAGACCCTGGATGCCATCGAGCGACGCGCCACGCAGGTCGCGCGCGAGCAGGGCTTCGAGCTAGTCTGCTTCCAGAGCAATGCAGAGCATGAGCTCATTGCCCGCATCCAGCAGGCAGGCGCCGGGAACTTCGGCGTTCTCATCTTCAATCCCGGCGCATTCACGCATACGAGCATCGCGCTGCGCGATGCGATCCTCGCCGTGGGCGTGACGATGATCGAGGTGCATCTCTCGAATCCACAGGCGCGCGAGGAATTCAGGCGCAAGTCCTATTTCTCCGACATCGCGATGGGCGTGATCTCAGGCTTCGGCGCGCTGGGCTATGAGCTCGCCGTGCGTGCCGCTTGCGGACATCTCGCCGCTGCAAGCGGCGCTCGACGGCCCTGAACGAGCAACGCCCTTTATTTTTCACACGACCACATTCCAGGGGGAGCATTCCCGGCATGGACATTCGAAAAATCAAGAAATTGATCGAGCTGCTGGAGGAATCCGGCATCGCGGAGATCGAGATCAAGGAAGGCGAGGAGGCGGTGCGCATAAGCCGCATGCCGCCGGCCGGCGTCATGGCACAGCCTCTGCCGCCACAGCTATGGTTCGGACCGGGGCAGCCCGGATGGGAGGCAGCGCGAGGCGCCGCGCCGATGCCGCTCGCTGCGCCTGCGGAAGCCGGCCGTGCGGGCGCCGGCGACAACGCTGCAAAGCCGAAGCCCAATGAGCACGTGATCACCGCGCCCATGGTCGGCACCTTCTACGCCAGTCCGTCCCCTGGCGCGAAGGCCTTCGTCGAGATCGGCGACGAGGTCAAGGTCGGCCAGGTACTCTGCATCATCGAGGCGATGAAGATGATGAACCAGATCGAGGCCGATCGCGCGGGCCGGATCACTTCGGTCATGGCACGCAACGGCGATCCGGTCGAGTTCGGCCAGCCGCTCTTCGTGGTCGAATAAGCGCCGCACGACTATGATGGAGAAAGTCGTCATCGCCAACCGCGGCGAGATCGCTCTGCGCATCCTGCGTGCCTGTCGCGAGCTCGGCATCAAGACGGTCGCAGTGCATTCCACCGCCGACTACAGTCTGAAGCACGTGCTGCTCGCGGACGAGTCCGTCTGCATCGGGCCGCCGCCCTCGGCGGCCAGCTATCTCAATATGCCCGCGATCATCAGCGCCGCCGAGGTCACGGACTCCGTGGCCATCCATCCCGGCTATGGTTTCCTGTCGGAGAACGCGGATTTCGCCGAGCGCGTGGAAAACAGCGGCTTCGTTTTCGTCGGCCCCCGCGCGGAGACGATCCGCACCATGGGCGACAAGGTATCGGCCATCCGGGTGATGAAGAGTCATGGAGTCCCCTGTGTCCCCGGCTCGGACGGGCCATTGTCGGAAGACCCGGAAGACAACCTGCGAATCGGGCGCGACATCGGATACCCGGTGATCATCAAAGCCTCGGGCGGGGGTGGCGGCCGCGGCATGCGTGTAGTGCACAGCGAGGCGTCCCTCCTCAATTCCATCGGCATCACCCGGGCGGAGGCGCGGGCAGCCTTCGGCAACGATCAGGTGTACATGGAAAAGTTTCTGGAGCGGCCGCGACACATCGAGTTCCAGGTGCTCGCCGACGGGCACGGCAACGTCATCCATCTCGGCGAGCGCGACTGCTCCATGCAGCGCCGCCACCAGAAGGTGCTGGAAGAAGCTCCTGCACCGGGCATCACCGCGCGACAGCGGCGGATCATGGGCGAGCGCTGCGTCGAGGCTTGCCGCGCCGTCGGCTATCGAAGCGCCGGCACGCTGGAGTTTCTCTACCAGGACGGGGAGTTCTACTTCATCGAAATGAACACGCGCATTCAGGTCGAGCATCCGGTCACCGAGCTCATCACCGGTATCGACCTCGTCAAGGCGCAGCTTCTCATCGCCGCGGGCGAACGCCTGCCCTACGTCCAGAGCGATGTGCAGATCCGCGGACATGCCATCGAGTGCCGGATCAACGCCGAGGACGCCAAGACCTTCATGCCCTCCCCCGGACCGATCCGTCTGTGGCACGCCCCGGGCGGACCGGGCATCCGAGTCGACAGCCACGTGTATTCCGGGTATCACGTGCCACCCAACTACGACTCCCTGATCGGCAAGCTCATCGCTCATGGGGACTCGCGCGAGACCGCCATCGCGCGGATGAAGAATGCCCTCGCCGAAATGGTGATCGAGGGCATCAAGACCAACGTGCCGCTGCACCAGGAAATCTGCAATCATGCCGCCTTCCAGAAGGGCGGCACTGACATCCACTATCTGGAAAGGCGCCTGGGACTGAGGTAGACGACTACGCGCCATTTTCACGAGATCAGCTGGGATCTCGGGCCGCTTCCGGCAGAGGACGCCGAAGCCGCCTGCTTCTCCCGCGGCGCGATCGCCGTCACTCTGGTTGATGCGGATGACCGCGAGGCCTCCCCGGTACTCGAGCCTGCGCCTGGAGAGTTCCGGCTGTGGCCCACGGTGCGGGTCAGGGCACTGTTCCCGGAGGATGCGGACTGCGACGGCATCATGAGCGACCTGAGCCGTGCCCTCGGCCTGGATCCGGGCCGGCTGCAACGGGCGGCAATAGCCGACCGCGCTTGGGAGCGCGAGTGGCTACGCGATTTTCACGCGATGCGGTTCGGGAGGCGACTGTGGGTCTGCCCGCACCACCAACGGGTCGAGGATCCGGCGGCCGCAGTGGTTCGGATGGACCCGGGACTCGCCTTCGGCACCGGCACCCACCCGACGACGGCTCTGTGCCTCGAATGGCTCGATGCGCATCCGCCCGAGGGCGGGGAAATCGTCGATTTCGGCTGTGGCTCCGGAGTGTTGGCGCTTGCGGCGTTACGCCTGGGCGCGCGTTGCGCAAGTTGTTTCGACATCGACCCGCAGGCCCTGATCGCCACGCGCGACAACGCGAGCGCGAACCGGCTGGGCGAGCGGGTGAGGCTCTGCGAATCCCAGGCGCAGATCCCGCACGGCGCAGACCTGTTGCTCGCGAACATACTCTCCGGACCACTGGTGGAGCTCGCGCCCCGGTTCGCCGACATCCTCCGGCCAGCGGGCTTTCTGGTCCTGTCGGGTCTCATGGAGCCGGAGGTTCCCGAGGTGACACGCGCCTATGACGCATGGTTTGATATGAGCATTTTCGGCGTTCGCGAGAGTTGGGTCTGTCTCTGGGGACGGCGAAACGGCCGTCCGCACAACTGAATGTTCACGGTCTGCCCCAAATGCGCCCTGACCCTGGTCGTCACCGCGGCGGACCTGCGCGTCGCGCAAGGCTATGTGCGCTGCGGACGGTGCCTCAATGTGTTCAATGCCCTGGCCCGGCTCTCCGAGGAGCGCCCGCGAGCCGCAACGGTGCCACCGCCGCTTCCTGAGGCGCCAGCGCAGCAGGAGCTCTCCCCCCAGCCATCGGAGCCCTCCTCCACGGTCGACGAAGCCGGCGAAATCGAGATTGAGCTCGACACCAGTGCGCTCTTGAGGCCGCCTCACGAACCGACCGGGCCGCCGCAGAGCAGCGCGGAGCCCGAGGCCTCTCAGGTGACCGAGGCCTCTCAGGTGACCGAGGCCTCTCAGGTGACCGAGGCCTCTCAGGTGACTGAGTC
>JAKBCR010000259.1 GCA_021807675.1 Pseudomonadota bacterium | reverse complement strand
GCTCCCCTCTGTCGCCTATATTCGTGACTGCTGAGTAAGTCACCGTGGCGATTCGAGAAACTGGCGATTATCCAATCAAAAGAGATTCGAACATAAGGACGTATAGTCTTCAATGAATCTCTCCAAACCGTTGCGTTCAGCGTCGCGCTTTCTCCATACCCTATTCCTGCAGTCTCGATATCGTCTGCCGCGGCAGCGGTGCCGTACGTTCCGGGCGGACTCGGATGCTCAGCAGTCGCGGATCGGTCCGATCTTCGTCATCAACTTGGACAGACAGCCGAGCCGATGGACGGATATGGTGCGCGAGCTCGATTGTATCTTGGACGCCGCAGGCAAGCCGCTCTCGCAGCGTGCCGTTCGATACTCAGCATGTGACGCGCATGTCAATCCTCCAGAATTACTGGACGGCGCCGCTGTTGACCCCTTTTACACTCTCGGCGATCAGCTATTCGTCGAACCACAACCTCATGCAGTCCCGGATGAGTTCGATCTAAGGCTCCCGATTCGGATGACTCAGGAAGAGATCGCCGTTGCGTGCTCACACATCGGCGTCTGGAGGACGATTGCACAGTCCAGTGTCTCCTATGCTCTAGTGCTTGAGGACGACGTCTGGTTCGAGCGCAGCTTCGGGCGGATCCTCGAGCTGGCGTGGCGCGAGATGGAAGATGCTAATCGGAACATTCCAATGTTCGATGTCTTATACGTGTCCTATAAGGAGGTGCGCCACGGCGCTCCAAAGGAACTAGTTTCGAAGAGCGTGTTTCGCCCCGAGCGCGGTCTCTGGTACCTGTCCGGTTACGTGCTCTCGAGGAAGGGAGCTCAGGCGCTGCTTGACCTTCTTCCGTGCCAAGGCCCAATCGACCTCTGGATTAATCACAAGTTCCGAGAGCTGGGAGTTCGGGCGTTGCGTCGCTCGCTGATCAACCAACGTCGCGATCTGTACTCCACGAATTCATACTCTATCCTGCCGACACTTACCCGGATTGGTGTTCTAAATTGCGGCGACGCGGCGCTGTTTCATCGACGGCCCACTTATTCTCCGGTTTTCGCGTTCGGAGCCCCGGGGTCTGGTCTGTCGTCGCTTGCAATGGCCCTCTCAATGCTTGGTTATCGCTGTTGTAGTGATTTTGACGGAATTCCGGAGTGTGAATTTGAGAGCCTGCTCGCAGGTCGTACTGATCGGGTTTTCGATGCTTATGTCAACATTGGTTCCCTAGGACCGCAGATACGGGTGCTCACTCAGCGCTACCCAAGCGCCAAATACATTGTGATCGACGAGGTAGGGAGATCTCCTGATCGCCAAAATTGCGCCGTACGAGACGCGTTGGAAGGTGCCGATGTCCTTCGGTTGCCTCGTGAACACACAAACAGTTGGCGTGAGCTTTGTGAGCACTTGGGGCTTGCGCCGCCAGATGCGCCATACCCGACTGTTTGCGACGTTGGACTGCGAAGACAGCAGCGAGCATCGCCCGACAGGGCAATCGCCGCTCTTGCAAGGCGGCTTCGGCACGACCCCTCGCCGTGGATAGCAAAGCCACGCACGGGTTGGACCGGAATCAGCGCGAGCGCCCTCCAGGGGCAAGATTCGTCAGCTATTATGCGGGTGTGCTTCAACGACGATTTCGGTCAAATCCAGGCCGGGCGGTGGCTCCTGCGAAATGATACCTTTCCTGGAAACCTTGGACTTTTTCGCTCGGCAAACGTCACCGCAGCAGCGAGCGGCGGTCTCTCGCTTGCGGTCATTGAAGAACCACTTGGTGTTCGGAGTCTCAGCGCAGCGGCGATCTCGAGCCGAGCTAGTTTCCTGTTCGGGCGCTTTCAAGCGACGCTGCAAGCCACGAATGTTCCGGGTCTAGTCACCGGTTTCTTTCTCCACCGTGACTCGCCCCGACAGGAGATCGATGTAGAAATACTAGGCAATCGGCCGGACCACCTTCTGGTCAATGTGTTCTACAACCCGGGCGCCGACGGTGCGAAATTCGACTACGGCTACCGGGGAACGCCCGCTATCATCAAGTTGGGATTCGACGCGTCAGAGGCTTTGCATCGATTCACGATCGAATGGGATCCATGCGAAATCAGGTGGTTCGTCGACGAGACGCTCGTTCACTGCCGCGCCACATGGGACCCCACCCCGATCCCGCACCTACCAATGAGGTTACACGTGAATACTTGGCCAACCCTTTCACGAGAGCTTGCGGGCCGGCTAGCACTCCGCGCGCTACCTGCGTCCGCGATCGTGCGCCGAGTCGCCGTCGATACGTATAAGGAGGACGCACGGACTCAGTGGTAGCCTCGGACAGATGTCTCCGGGGCATCCCAGAATTGCGCACCGTAAGCCGTCGCGTTGGGTCGCTGCGAGCCTGTTGGCGCCTGGAGCGCCGTTGTCGAGCGCCAGTGACCGTTAGCGGAAGCTGATCATGTCTGCTCCCTGGGAAGTCCAGGGGGCGGGCCTCCAGGAACCAGGACAACGACGGAATGGCCGTCCGCCAGGGCGCGGCGGACGATCAGCCGTCCGGTTCCGCCCGCTGTACCCAAGCAGGAACCAGCATGTTCAATCTCGCTCTTCATTGGTGTGAAACTCGCGGTTCCTGCGGTAGCGCTTCCGTTCGATTGAGTGGATCACTGAGTCAACCCACGAGCTGAGCATTCTGACGCGGACCTCGGCGGCAGAAGCGGTGCCGGCCATCGTATTGGCCGCGGCGCTATTGTATGCACACACCTGGCGAGTACTACTCACGAATTCGCTCGTTTCCGTAACGTCGGAGAACGCGAGCACGGGACGTTAACGAGTGACACCACGCCGCCGCGAGAGATCCCATGACACGAGGTCACCGTGCGTAACCACGGTGATGATCTGACCGATACGTCCCTCGAGGACGGGCCGCCATGGGACCAAGCTGAACCCGGTCCCGTCATCGAGCATCGCGAATCGCCCACTAACCAATATGACCGAACGCCGGAGTGTGCCCGATACCGGTGCGGCATCGACCATCGGCCGATGAACCAGTCCGGTCTCGACCTGGATCTTGTCCGCCGCGCTCTCGAGCTCGCGGCTCCTCAACTTCGCGAGTAGATTCCGTGCGAGGATGACCCGCTGGTTTCGGCGCTCGGCAAGTCCTTCGCTCACAAGGAATCCCTCCCGGTCAGCAAGCGCTGCACGGACCTCGGAGCCGAATCCCATCGGCGACAGGTCACCGCATTGATCCACCAGCAATCGATCCAGCCAAGTCGCGCCGACGGCACGCACCTGGCGCTCGACCGGAAGGTAGGATCGGACCTCCACCTGAACGCCTCCGGCACGGCGCGCGTCGTAAGCTCGCCCGCGCTCGACCAGATCCTTGGGCACCCGCCAGACGTCCTCTTCCAGTCGTTCGACGATGCCAGCCCGGCGAAGCGCCTCCAGCCTTCGCACGTGAGCCTGGACGAATTCCTCGGGATCGCGCCCCGGTCGATGGTTGGCTCGCGCAATCGTGAGGTGCTCGGACGTTCGGTAGATACCACCGGCCGTGAGTTCCGCGATTGTCCGGTCCGCCGGGCGAGACTTCGGACCATTACTTACCGTGACGACCGCGCCGACCGGAAATCCGCCGAGGTCGATCCGAGGGGGCACTGGGATGTGGTAGGCACGACCGTCGATCCCGTCCACGATCAGGTATCCGCGATCGGACAAGGGATCGACAATGCCCTTGGCCGCCAGGCGCCCGGTGACGGACTCGGGGCGCTCGGCATTGCCCAAGGTGCCAAGCTCGCGGCGCTCGGCCCCGAGTGCACGCTGCATGCGACGGATGATGTCGCCGCGTTCCCCCATGGTCCGGAGCAGCGGCTCGAGGTCCGGTGAGAGCTGCCAACGGTTCGGAGCGAGGCGTTCGGCGAGGCCCAGCTCCCGGAGATGCTGCAAGCGTCCGATCAGAAGCGTTCGGTAGTCTCTGTCCTGGACAGCGGACGACAGGTCGGTGAGGTCCAGACGACCGCCCTGGGCGCTCCGCTGGAGAGTCCGATCGAGACTGGTCCACCGCCCCTGCTCCACCTCGCGCGTCAGACTCTCCCGAATCTCCCGGTCCGTCCGTGGTCCGAGCCAGCGTGTAGCGAGCTCTGCGGCGCGATGGCGCATCCCGTGGGCAATGTAGTCTCCGGCGATGACCAGGTCCTCGCCGGCCTCGTCCTGGCCTCGCAGCAGGATGTGGATATGGGGGTTGTCGGTGTCCCAGTGGTCCGTCGCCACCCATTCGAGCCGCGTCCCGAGGTCGCGCTCGACCTGCGCCATGAGCTCGCGGGTGTAGGACTTCAGGTCGCCGATCTGGGCGCCATCCTCCGGCGAGACGATGATCTTGAAGTGATGCCGGTCGGGCTCGATCCGGCGAGCGAAGGACTCGGCGTCGATTTCCTCTTGCTCCGCGGCCTCAAGGCGGCCGGGACTGCCATCGGGCTTCACGCCGTCCCGCTCGACGTAGTCGAGATTCTCCCGGAGCGTGGCCGGCTTGATCTCCGCATGCTTGACGATGCGGACCTTCACGATCACCCGCCGCGAACGTGGCCCGAGGGCTCGAGCGGCCAGACGCGCGGCCGCGTAACCTCGCCCGAGCCGGGCTCCGGGCCGGGCGCGCGTTGCACGGTAACCGAGTGACTTCCCTGATCGCGAGGCGGCGCGAACAACCCGGCCAATGAAACGCTGGCTGCTCGCGTCTCCGCGCGATCGAGGCGGCCCCACTCGCGGCCGGAACCGGTCGTCGCGACTTCGCTTCATCGCTGCCACCCCTCGCACAGGAGCGCAGCGGGGCGTACGCGGCACCCGAAAGTCCCTTCGCTCACAGCCACTTGCGAGGGGTGACAGCACTCCCCTCCTGCGCGGCCGTGCCGCGCAAACCGATGTGCAGACAAGGGCTTGGCGGCGCGTCCGTGCCGCCGGCTTCTATCTTGCTTCCCCGTCTTCCTCGCACGCTTTCCGGCATCCGCGCGCCGTCTCGTGCACATTAGGCTCATCGTGACGAACACTCTGGAGGTCATTTGCGTGACACCGGCGCTGACCATCGACCGGGTGAGAGCGGAACAAAGAGTCGCGTGTCGAGCTGCAGACTCGTCGTTCGATCCCCATTCGTCGGCCTGGAGGTGAGCCCGACGAAGAGCGGGCTCGCGGCAGGAGATGCAGGCAACGGGACCGGAGACGATTTCGCTTCGATTCGCTCAATAACCCGCTGAACGCGCGCGACGTACTCGATCGTCGCGCGCGGGAGCGGTCGTCCGTCCCGAATGAATTCCTCGTACCGCCCGGGACCCGCCTGATAGGCGGCCAGAAACCCGTCTTCTCCGTATCGCTCGTAGAGCTCATGCAGGTACGCGGCACCGGCGAAGACGTTGTCGCGTGCCTGATAGGGATCGTCTCCGAGCCCGAGTCGTACCCGGTACTCCCGCCAAGTCGCCGGCATGAGCTGCATCAGACCCATCGCGCCCGCCGCCGAAACGGTCGGCTTGCCGTTGAGAGTCGTACAGCCGGCGCTCTCCTCCAGGATCACCGCATCCAGCCACGCGCGCGGGAGCTCGAAGCGATGAGCCGCTTCCCGAATGATCGGCTGCCAATCCCGGATCCCGCAGAAGGGCAGCCGGTCGGCGGCGAAAACGTCGTGACCGGAGAGGACGGCGATCACAGCCAGCGTGCATCCGGCAATGGTGGGCGATCGACTCATCGCCAGGTCCACAGCGGGATGGCACGCCCGAGGATGGCGCGCGCGGTCACCGGACCGAAGTACCGGCTATCGTACGAATCCAGTGCGCCGTCCCCCAGCAACAGGTATTCGCTGCGCGAGAG
>JAKBCR010000047.1 GCA_021807675.1 Pseudomonadota bacterium | reverse complement strand
CGTCCGGTCGATACCGTGGCCGTCCAGAAGACCTTTCTGGAGATCTACAAGCAGTACCGCGGCGAGTACATGGGGAGCCTGCTGACCGCCATGGTCGAAGGCCTCTGGCCTTACATGAAGCACGAGTCGGGGGATCTCAATTTCGCAGCCTCGATGGGCAAGTCCAATATCGCCGCGATCGTCAAGGACGTCGAGAACCAATATCCGGCGGAATGGCGCATGAGCCGCTCGGGGCGCAAGCGGAAATAGGCCGCAAGAACCGGGCCGCCGGGCATCAGGGTACCTGTGCCCGGCGCCTGGCTCCCGCTCACCCACTCTTCTCAGCACCCATCGGCGCACGTGTCGAGGTCGGCGAGCACGCCGGCCACATCCGACCTTTCCCACAAATTGAGGAAGGCGGTGAGGACCACCAGCTGAGCGCGATTGCGCTCGTCGCTCTCGATGAGCGGGTGGCGGCGATCTCTCGCCTCGCCGAGGCCGGGAATTCGCGCCAGTCGATGGGGTATGTCCAGAAGCCAGCCGAGTCCCATCATGGCGGTATAGACCACGAGATGCTTTCTCAGCTCCTCGAGATCGAGCCTCGGGCCGCCGCAGATCTCGAATTCCTGCGCAAAGAGGGTCAGCAGCTCCTCGAGGTGCTCGTCCCAGATTTCGATCTCCGCCCCGCTCAAACAGCCCCAGATCGCCATGGCCAGGTTCATCTGGCTCACGTTCGCCCAGTCCAACAGGCCGCATTCGATCTGCCCATCGTCATTGCGCCAGAACCATGCATTGTCGACGTGAGCGTTCCAATGGCACAGCGCTATCATCTCAGGCCTGCTCTTCAAGAGCATGTCTGCCGAGCGCGCGCACGCCTGGAAGCGCGGCGCCTCCGTCGCAAGCCGCGCGAGGAAGGCTCCGGAGCGCACGTTCGCCGGTAGCAGCTGCGGATGCTTCGCGGCAAAGTCCGCATACGAAGCGACCCGCCTGCCAATCTGCTCGGGCGAGAAAGGAACGCGCCGGCTCACCACGAGCTTCCCGGCATCGAACGGGAAATGGGTTTCAACGATATCCGGCAGCCGCCCCGCCTTGTGTGTGCCGGCGAGGCGAGCCAAGGCACGGATGAGCGCTCTGTAGTGCCCTGGCGCATCGGGCATCCGATAGTCCAGGGATTTCGGGTAGTGCGGCTCGACGCCCTCGGCATCGTAGGCGATGCGCTGAGTGATGAGGACTCCGGTGCCCGATTCGTGATGGTAATCGGAGAAGTAGCACACCGGCACGCGGATGGGGAACGCAGGACTGCGGGAGAGCAAGGCGAACGATACCTCGCGTTCCATCTGGACCTTCGTCTGATCCCTCGCCTCGTCGTCGAGCGCGCGGGAGAACTTGACGAACAACGCCGTGTGCAGGTCGGGCGCGGGTCTCTCGTACTCGACCGACAGAATTGCCTTGCGGCCGGTGCTCCCACCGGAAACCTCCTCGAGCCGGGTGATGCGGGCTACTCGGTTGTCGTCCGAGAGAGCGCCCGCGGCACGGAAGGCGCGGGTGAGAAAGGTCTCCCCGCCAGCTCGCAGCGCATCGATGTGCGCCGGGATCTCGAGTCCGATCGAGTCGCCATGGACCCAGTCCATGTTGGAATGAAGCGCTGGATCCGGCCATCCTGGCCGTCCCAGCGCCGTTGAGCCAAAAAGCGTGGTTTTTGCCTCAACGTCCGCCACCTGCGGCGGCGGGGCACATCCGTGTGCCTGGTCACCGGGTTCGTGCCGCTTCATGGATTCAGTAAAAGGTCGTGCCGTTCCTCGCCGCGCGGCGCATGCCCTCGGTCGGCGTGTATAGGGGACCCAGGCCGGCGTACCGTTCGCAGCGGGCGATGACCTGCTCGAGTCCCAGCCAGTCGGCATATTTCAGCGGACCGCCCGCGTAACGGGGGAACCCGAGGCCGAGCACGAGGCTGGTATCGACCTCGGCGGCGGTCGCGGCGATACCTTCCTCAAGACACCGTACCGCCTCGATGATGAGGGGCAGCATCAGCCGGTCGAGCAGTTCCTCATCGGTGAAAGTCTGGGTGCCGCCCGGCTGAATACCGGCGAGCAGCGTTGCCGCCTGTGGATCGACCGTCTTGCGCGGCCTGCCCTTCGGATCGCTCTCATAACGGTAATAGCCCGCGCCATTCTTCTGCCCGAGACGGTTGCTCTTCACGAGCAGCTCGACCGCATGGGGAAAATCGATCCGCATCCGCTCCTTGAAGCCGGAGGAGATCACCTCGAGCACGTGCCGCAGCGTATCCATGCCCACGACATCCTGCAGGTAGGCCGGTCCCATGGGCCAGCCGAATGCCTCGGCCACACGGTCGATCTCGAGATAATCGGCACCGTCACGCACAGCGCGCAGGAATCCGATCATGTAAGGCATGAGGATGCGATTGACGAGAAATCCCGGGCATTCCCTGACCACGATGGGTGTCTTGCCGAGCGCGCTCGCGAAGCCAACCGCCGCTGCCACGGCCCGCTCACCCGTCTGCGCGCCCCGGATCACCTCGACCAACGGCATCTGCGGCACGGGGTTGAAGAAATGCATGCCCACGAAGCTCGCCGGCCGGCCAAGCGCGCGCGCCATCTCCGAGATCGAGAGTGATGAGGTGTTGGATGCGAGTATCGTCTCGGAGCCCACTCGCTGCTCGACTTCCGCGAGCACTGTCTTCTTCACCGGCATGCTCTCGACCACGGCTTCGATCAGGACGTCGACGGAGCCCACGTCCTGGTAGTCGAGCGTTGGATGGATATCCGCGAGCACGCGCTCGGCCTGCTCCGCCTTCATGCGTCCCGAGTCGACCTGCTTCGCGAGAAGCCGCCGCGCCTCCGCGACCCCCGCATCGAGCGCATCCTGCCTGATGTCCTTCATGGTCACGTGAATGCCGCGGGCCGCGGCGGTGTAGGCGATGCCGCCTCCCATGATTCCGGCGCCGAGGATCGCGGCACGCCGCGCCTTGGGCGCTGCCTTCGCGTAATCTTTGGCCTTCTTACGGATCGCCTGATCGTTGATGAAGAGCTGGATGAGCGAGGCGGCGGCCTGGGTCTTGGCGACCTGAGCAAAGGCCGTGCTCTCGAGCCGCAGCGCCTCGTCACGGGGGGCTCCGGCGGCCCGCTCCATCAACTCGACTGCCGAGAGAGCCGCGGGCTGATGGTTGGAGGAGAGAGGCGCGAGGCTGCGCTTCGCCTCCTGGAACACCTTCGGATCGGCGGCAACCGGGCCGTGGCGACGCTGCCGGCGTGCGCGCCATTCGCCTGAGCGCATGAGCCCCGTCAGAAGCTCCATCGCCGCGTCCCGAACGGCCGCTGCCGGCACGACCTTATCGACTACGCCGGCTGCGAGCGCCCGCTGCGCGGTTTGCGGCTTGCCGGAGCTGATCCAGTCGATGCCGACCGCCGCGCCGCCCACGCGCGGCAGCCGCACGGTGCCTCCGAAACCGGGAAAGAGCCCGAGCGATACCTCGGGCAACCCGATCTGCGCGGCGTCCGACATGACCCGCGCATCACTGGCGAGAGCCATCTCGAGCCCACCGCCGAGCGCGAGTCCGTTGAGCGCGGTCACGATGGGCGCATCGAGATCCTCGAACGCGGTGAAGACCGCGCTCGCCTGTGCGATGTAGGCTTCAATCCGCTCGGGCGCCTGCCCAAAGAGGGTCGGAAACTCGAAGATATCCGCCCCGACGATGAAAGCATCCTTTGCGCTCGTGACGAGGATGCCGCGCACCCCTGGGGAGTTCCTGATCGCTTCCGTTGCCGCCTTCAGCTCATCAATGGTCCGCCGGTCGAGCTTGTTGACCGAGCCGTCACGGGCATCGAAGCAGAGCTCGACGATGCCATTCTCCGCAACATCGGCGCGGATCGATTCTCCTTTGAACATTGGCGCCTCAGGACCCGAGATACCGGTCGAGCTCGCGGTGCATGTTGAGAATGATCTTCTCCTGATCGGCCGCGAGCCATGAGTGCCTCATGCCGCGAGCATGCAGCCCTTTCTGGATCCGAGGGATATTGCCGAGATCCTGGCGCGGAATGAGCCGGACCTGCTCGGGGTCGCGGATGTCGGTCACACGCTCCACCGAGGCACGCGGCGGCGTGACGGCCGCGGGGTACGTCTTGGTGGAAAGGATCTCGAAGATGCAATGGTCCGGATCGGAGCCCTGCGGTCGCACCCGATAGATCATCGCATTGCCCGCCTGGGGGAGGATCATCAAATTGGGGAAGATGAAGACCTCGCCGCCCCACATGCCGATGATCTCGGGCACCGGCTTCGGCATCGGGCGGCCCTGCTCCGCGGCCCGCGCATACAGGGCTTTCATGTACTCGCCACCCAGGCTCGATCCTTCGGGAACAGGTTTGCCCTTCAAGCTCATGAGGATATCGATGTCTTCCTGCAGGATCATCGCATCCATCCCATCGACCAGCAGCTTCAGCCGTGCGGCCATGTCGTCCACCGGATCGCCCTTGCGGGCGTCCTCGCGGACATGGCCCGCCATCGGCGTCTTCTTGCCGCCGTAGAAACGCCCGTGTCCGTGCGGATAGACATCATACGAGACGTTGCGGTGCGAGAACTCCACGTCCTTGCGGTCGCCGAAGATCATTTCCGCCCCGGCCTTCTCGAGCTGCGGGTGTGTCGCCGGAACATGAAACGCTTCGAAGAAGGCCTCTTGCGCCACCTTCCAGTTCGCCGGCACGGAGATCGACTTCCACCAGTAATGGTGCATGTCACCGATGGCCAGGTCCTCGATCACCGACCTCACGGGGGCGATGAAGGCATCGAAAGGCTCGGGGTCTGGATCCAGGTTGATGAATACGAACCCCGCGAACAGCTCCACCTTGACTTCCTTGAGCGCCACGTCGGCATCACGCAGATGGCCGTCGCAGAATTCCTGCCGCTCGAGCACGAATTGATTGCGGCCCGTGAGATCCCATCGCCACCCGTGGAACGGGCAGATGATGCGCGCGCGGCCGAAATGTCCGCAGCCCTCCGCGAGCGCCGTGCCCCGATGCGGGCAGGCGTTGTAGTACGCCTTGACCGTGGAGGCATCGATCCTGACGAGCAGGATCGACTGATCGCCGATTTCGTAGGTCGTGAAATCCCCGCTCTCGGGGATCTCATCGAGGCGCGCGGCCGCCTGCCATACCCGCATCCACAGGCGCTCGTGCTCGAGCCGCGCGAAACGCGGATCGATGTATCGGCCGGTGTTGATTCCGTGGGAGTTGAATCCCCAGCCCGGGGGCCAGTCGTTCTGGCCGCCGGAGACGGCCCGAGCCGCGAGCGCGGCAGCGGCGGACTTGCGTGGCTGGCTCATGCTTCTGCCCTCGGGCGACGAAGACGTTAAAGAATCTCGGCAATCAGGGCGCCGACCGGATAGGCTTCACCTACCGCGGCGTGAATCTTGAGCGTGCCGGCCGCCGGCGCGGCAATCTCCTGGACCGCTTTGTCGAGCTCGAGCGAGTAGAGGGGGGCACCGCTGTCCACCCGGCCTCCATCGGGCACCAGCCACTCCACGAGCCTTCCTTCCTGGGCCGCGAAGCCGATCTGCGGGATTCGCACCTCGATGCTCATCGACGTGCCTTCGAGTCGAGTGTCCGCCGGATCGCCGCTTCGATGGCGGCGGGCTTGTAGAGGTATTCCTGCTCGAGCACCTTCGCGAACGGCACGGGCACATCGCGCGATGCCACGCGCAGCACGGGAGCCGCAAGGGAGTCGTAGAGATGCTCCTGGATGCGCGCGGTGACCTCGGCACCGACACCGAAGCTGCGTGGCGCCTCATGCACCACGACGGCCCGGCGCGTCTTCGCGACCGACTTGAGCACAGTCTCGGTATCGAGCGGCGAGACGGTCCGCAGGTCCACCACCTCGACCGATATCCCCTCTCCTTTCAGGCGCTCGGCGAGCGCGAGCGCATCGCGAATGGGACGGCCATAACCAATGACGGACACGTCGCTGCCCTCGTGGCTCACATTCGCACGGCCGAGCGGCACCCGATGGCCCGGGGGCGGCGCGGGGCCGGTCAGGGCACGCGTCAAGGAGTCCTCGATGAAAAGACAAGGATCGTCATCGAAAATGCACGAAGTCAGGAGACCCATTGCATCGGCAGGCGTGGACGGCACCACCACCTTCATTCCCGCGACGTGGGCAAACCATGCCTCCAGCATGTCGGAGTGCTGTCCAGCCGTTCCCGCGCCCGCTCCAGTGCGGGTGCGGATGGTGATCGGCACCCCGGTCTGGCCGCCCGACATGAAGCGCAGCTTCGCCGCGTGGTTGACGATCTGATCCATCGCCACGGTGACGAAGTTCATCAGCATGATTTCCGCCACCGGACGCATTCCCGCGAGCGCCGCGCCTACCGCCGCACCCACGATGGCTTCCTCCGAGATCGGGGTGGTCCGTACGCGGTGCTTGCCGTACTTCGTCGACAAGCCTTTGGTCACCTTGAAGACCCCGCCGCCTTCCTCGTCTCCGATGTCCTCCCCCAGGAGAAAGACCGTCGGGTCCGCTCCGAGCGCCTCATCGAGCGCCAGGCGGTAGGCATCCGTGAACGAGATCGTCTTCTGAGCGGTTGCCGCGGGGCTCATGCTGCGACTCCACTGGCATAGATGTCCCGGTCGATCTCGCTCACATCGGGCGCCGCGCTTTCGGTCGCGAAGGCAAGCGCCTGATCGAGCTCGGCGTTGATCTCGCGCTCGAGGGCGGTGAGGTCCGCCTCGCTCGCCGCGCCGCTGCGCAGGACCGCGGCGCGGCAGGCCGGCATCGGATCGCGCGCCTGGGCCGCGGCGTACTCGTCCTTCGGGATGTAGGCCCCGGGATCGCCAAAGTAATGGCCCATGAAGCGGAACGTGTTCGCCTCGAGGAGTGTCGGTCCCTCGCCCTTGCGTGCACGCTCGACAGCCTCGCCGGCTGCGCGCCACATCGCTTCCGGATCGTTACCGTCCACTCTGACTCCCCGCATGCTGTAGGCCGCCGCACGATCGGCGATGTGCGCCGCCGTCGTCGACTTGTCGTAGCGCGTGCATTCACCGTAGCCGTTGTTCTGGCAAAGGAAGATCACCGGCAGCTTCCAGAGCGAGGCCATGTTGAGCGACTCGTGGAAGGCACCGATGTTGGAGGCTCCATCGCCGAAGCAGCACACCGTCACCCGGTCCTCACCCTTCAGCTGCGCGGCGAGCGCCAGGCCGTTGGCGATCGGCAGACCGCCGCCCACGACCCCGGTCGTCACCATGATACCCGCGGCCGGATGCGTGATGTGCATCGGCCCCCCTTTGCCTTTGCAGGCTCCGGTCGCCTTGCCGTAGTACTCGGCGCACAGGAGCTTCAGCGGCATGCCTTTGGCGAGCTGATCGTGGATCCCGCGGTACGTGGTCACGAGGTAGTCGCTGGGCTTGAGGTGCACGGCGATCCCCGCCGAGACGATCTCCTGACCCCGGGGTGAGTAATAGACGGCCGCCAGGCGTCCGGAAACGAGAAGCGAGCGCATCCGCTCGTCCACCAGCTGGATCAGCAGCGCCTTGCGGTAAACCGCCAGCAGCGCCGCAGGCCCCCATTCGGCACTTGCGCTCATTTACACCTCAACGGCTGGATAACTAAGGAAGATTAGTATCTACGCCCGGCGATGGCAAGGGTCGCCGAGCCTCACTCCCGCGGCTCGATTCACCGATGGACGTGCCGTCCGCGGACGATCGCGCGTGCAAAGAATACTGTCGGGCGGGCCGCTCGTCGTTGCCCTTGGCGACAATTGCTCGGCGGGGAGCCCGTCGAACTTGGGCCCCTCGCGAGAGAGCGTCCCAAGGGATTTGCGGTGAAGCTCGAATGCCGGGCGTCAGAGCACGGCACACGCCCTCGTGGCGATCAAGACACGGGTCGCGTGGCAGAGCATCGATCCGTCCTCCGTCGCCGAGACTCCAGAGAAGGTTGGACGCGATCCGTCCGCGGGGAAGACGCCTGTTCGCCGCTTTCGCATTTGCCCGCTGCGAAGAATTCCTCGTCGAGCGCCGCATCGGCGAGTGTCGCCTTCTGTCAAGCGTGGACCCAATCATCGCTGTATTCTGACATCGGAAGTCATTCCCAGAAGCGCCTTGAGGGGGAAACAATGCGCACACGCGAGCTCGAGAAAGCCCGCCCCACCTTCGCGACCGCCGCGGTCGTGGCCTCTCTGATCGCCGCCGTGCCGGCCGCGGCCCAAGCGACGGCGGCGAGCCAGGCGGCACCGGTTTCCAGCTCGCAACTGCAGGAGATCGTTGTGACGGCGCAACGCCGCGCCGAGCCCATCCAGGACGTGCCAATAGCGATCACTTATCTCAGCGCGAAGCGGCTGACGCGCTCCGGGGCCACGAGCCTGAGCGATATCGCCGCGCTCACTCCGGGAATGGTCAACTATTATGCGAGCGCCTTCTGGCAGCCGACGATCCGTGGTGTCGGCAGCCTGCTCATCACCAACGGAAGCGCCTCGAACGTGGGCGTCTACATCGACGGCTTCTATTCGCCGAACATCGAAGCGAGCGACATTCAGCTCCTGAACGTGCAGAGCATCCAGGTGCTCGAGGGGCCCCAGGGCACTCTCTTCGGCCGCAACACGACCGGCGGTGCGATCCTGGTCGACACCAGCCCGCCGAGCACCACGACGAACTTGATGGCGAAGGTCGACTGGAGCAGCTACAACACGCAAAAATACCAGACTTACTTCACCACCGGGATCACGCACGATCTGGCGTTCGACGTGGCGGGCATGTTGACTCAGAGCGACGGCTGGATCCACAACATCACCGCGGATAACCGCGACGCCGGCGCCTACCGGGATTATGCCGTGCGCCTCGGCCTGCTCTACACGCCGACGGATAATTTGTCGTTCCTGCTGCATTACTACCATTCCGGCAGCAGCGACCCGACGAATCTGCTGTTTTCTGCGTACGAGAAGAATGGCGTGCCGCAGGTCTACGGCCGGTTCATTCCGGGCTCGATCATCACGACGAGTCCGTACGAGACGGCCTACCCGGCCGACCAGCCGGTGGACTTCAAGCTGCACACGAACGTGTTTCAGCTGACCGCCAAGTATGACTTCGGCGTGGCGACCCTCACCTCGTACACGCAGTATCGCAAGGAGTACGGCGAGCAGTTCATCCAGGAGGGTTTCGACTCGGTCCCTACGCTGTACCTCGACATCACCGAGTCGGATCCCCGCACCTTCTCGCAGGAATTCCTGGTGAACTCGAAGCCGGGTTCCCGCCTGCAGTGGACGGCAGGCGCGTTCATTTTCGACTACCGCGACCTCTGGCCGACCTACGGCTCGATCTTCGGCTCCCCCATGTCCCTGCTCGCCGGCTCGGCCTCGACCAACCGCGAGTTCGCCGGGTATTTCAACCTGACCTATCAGCTCGCTCGCAAGTGGTTCCTGACCGGCGGCTTTCGGTACACGCATGACGAGGTCAGCGAAGCGGCCTACTACGCAGCCGATTTTCCCGCGGAGAGCTACCCCACGCTTACGAACAACCGCGGAACGCCCCGCGCCGTGCTGCGCTACCAGATCAACCCCCAGTCGAGCGTTTACGCTTCCTTCTCCACCGGCTTCAAGGCGGCTCTCTACGATCTGGGCGCGGGAACCAAGACCCCGGTCCTTCCCGAATCGCTCAAGGCGTATGAGATCGGATACAAGCTCGCCACTCCGCGCGTGAGAGCGCACATCTCCGGGTATTTCTACAACTACAGCGATCTGCAGGTCGAGAGCTACGAGGTGGTCAACAACGTGACGGTGGCGCTTTACAACAATGCCGCCGCATCGCGGATCTGGGGCTTCGACGGGGGCTTGGACTTCCGCATCATCCCGGCCCTTCAAATACACCTCGGCGCCGCCTACACGCATGCGATCTACGTGGACTATACCGCCGCTCCCACCTACCCCGAGTGCCTGAGCGCCGCCTGTGGAAACGCCTACGGCCTCTACCTGAACAGCTCGACGAATGCGAGCGGGTTCGACATGCCGAACGCGCCGAGGTTCACCGGCACCTTCTCTCCCGTCTACACGATCGGCATCCCCGGTGGCAGCAGTTTGGCGCTGTCGGCGACCTACTACTACACCTCCTCCTACTACTTCGATTCTGCCGACGCCTTCAAGGAGCACCCCTACTCGACTCTCGGCCTGCGGGCCGAATGGACCAGTGCATCGGGTCACTGGAGCGGCGCGCTCTACGGCAACAACGTGACCGATACGCACTACCTGACTCAGGTTCTCCCCGGCAACTTCGGCATCGGCGCGGCCTGGGCGGAGCCTATTTCGATCGGAGTCTCGGTCTCCTATCGACTGCATTGACACAGCCCGCAGGCGCGCCAAGCTGGCTCACGAGCGTGCGCCTGTCGGTCTCCGCCATGCCGATGGCGTACTCCACGACCCTGCTCTCCCGGATGGGGTTGACCGCACCGCCGGCGACCGCCGGGCAGCGCGCCAGTGCGTTGCTCAGCCGGTGCGTGTGAGCTCGTAATCGCCAGCGTCATCCACGTGGGCTCTCCAGCCCGGATAGATGACGATCGTGGTGAATGTCTCTTCGATGATGGCGGGCCCGACGATCTCGTGGCCGGGCCTGAGCTCGGAGCTGCGAAAGACAGCCGTCTCCTCGAAACCGCGCCCCAGATTCGCTCGGCGCGTCCTCGTGGCTCGTGCTGCGACTTTCGGGGCGCTGAAGCCCCGACGCACAGCGGGCGCCGGCATCTCCACGTAGGCGACCAGGCGTACACCGGTCACCTCGGGCGTCTCGCCTTCCCGGATGTGACCATATTCCTCCATGTGCCGCTGGTTGAAGGACTCGGCCGCCCGGCTGCCGGTGACGATCTCATCCACGAAGGCCAGATCGCCGAGACCGCTGTTGATCGCCGCATCGAACGTCAGCGACCAGTTCTGCCCGGGATAGCGCATCTTCATCTGGTATTGGGCCGTCACCTTCTCAGGTGAGATGCCCGCATCGGCGAAGAAGCCCCGCGCGCGCCGGTCGAGCTCACTCCACAGGCTCCTCAGCCGGCCGGTATCCAGTGTGTCCGCCGGCGCGATGTACGAGCGCTCCTCGTCGATGCTGAGCCGGGCGGCGAGCGTGCCGAGCGCGGAGAATGCCGGGGACGCCTTCGGCACCAGCACTCTCTCGATTCCCAGGTCCTCGGCCTGCACGGCGGCGAACACCGGCCCGTTACCTCCGAAGGCGAGCATGACCATGTCCTTGGGATCGATCCCCTTGCCTGCGGTCGTCCGTCTGACGGCCTGCGTCATGTTGGCGTTGACGATGCGCCAGGAGTCGAATGCGGCCTGCTCCGGGCCGTAACCCATTTCGGCGCCGATCCGCCGAAATGCCGCCTCGACCCCCTCGGGCTTCAAGGAGAAGCTGCCGCCGGCGAATGGCGAATCCGCGGAAAGAATGCCGAGCATCAGCAGAGCATCGGTGACCGTAGGCTCGCTGCCGCCGCGGCCATAGCAGATCGGACCCGGCTCGGCGCCGGCGGATGCCGGCCCCACGGTGAGCGCTCCATTGTTGACGCGGCAGATCGAGCCCCCGCCGGCCCCGAGCGTCTCGACCTTCACCATGGGCACCCCGACGAGGTACCGATGGTGCATATTCCACCCGGTCTCCGCGGGTGCGGCCCCGTTCATCACCAGGGATATGTCGTAAGAGGTGCCGCCCATGTCGACACACAGGAGGTTGGGGTAGCCCTTTGCCACGCCCACATGCGCGGAGCCGACCGCTCCGCCGGCGGGACCGGAAGCGAGCACCCGCACCGGGGATCCCTCGATGTATTCCTTGGTCATCACGCCGCCGCTCGCCTGCATCACGAGCAGCCGGTTCCGGTAGCCGGCTCGCTTGAGGCGATCGACCAGTCTTTCCAGGTAAGAGGTGACCCGGGGCGCGACGTATGCGTCGACCACGGTCGTGCTGGTGCGCTCGTACTCGGGAGCGCGAGGCAGCACTCGATGGGAGAGCGACAGGTGAGCGCCCGGCATCTCCTGCGCGACGATCTCCGCGACGCGCGTCTCGTGCGCCGGATTCACGAACGAGAAGATGAGCGAGATGGCTACTGACTCTACACCTTGCTTCTTCAGGCGTCTGCAGCACTCGCGTACGGCATTCTCGTCGAGCGGTGTATAGACCGAGCCGTCGAAGAGGATTCGCTCGGGAACAGTCAGCCTGCGGCGCCGTGGGGTGATTTCCTGCGGTGGCGGCAGGCGTACATCCCAAATGCTTTCCTTGAACCCGCGCCGGTACTCGATCTCGTCACGAAAGCCCTCGGTCGTGATGAGACCGGTGACTGCGCCGTTCATCTCGATCAGGGTGTTGTCGGCGATCGTGGTCGCATGCACGATGGCGTCGCACTTCCCGAGAAAATCTCCGAGCGGCACGTCTTGCATTCGCGCCAGCTGCTCGAGCCCGCGCATGACGCCGATCGACCTGTCCTCCGGCGTGCTCAGGTTCTTGTGGAGGACGACCTCGGAGGACTCGAGAAGCGCAAAGTCGGTGAAGGTGCCGCCGATATCGATGCCGATGCGAAAGCCCACTCTGTCGTCCCCCTAGTCTTATGGGCAAAACAGGCCTGCGGCCGTTTTGCGGACCGTGCCTTCGTTGCCGGCGTCCAGAGGCGCGGCTCTGGCCGCCTGTGCAGAGATAACGCGCAAGTCCGACGGCCTCCTATGCCGCCTGGGACGTTCCGGCAGCGCGCATCGCATGCCGCAGCGCTTCGGTCGCCGCAAAGTCCACTTCCAAGTCATAATTCTCGAGCGTGCCCGTGAGCACGACTCCGTACTTGTCCCTTGCCGCGGCGAGGCTGACTTTCTCGTCGAGCACGTCATTCTTCACCGCCTCGGGATCCCTCAGGAGCGGCGGCCCGAACCCGCCGCCGCCGCCGTGCTGATAGGCGATCACCGCGCCGGCAGGGAGGCGTGCATACACGGAAAGCCCCACCTTGTATTCCCGCTCGGTCCCGACCTCGAAACGGTTCGAATAGGGACCCGCGTCGTCGCCACCGCGCAATCCGCGCAGCGGATGCTCGGCCGACACCATCCATGCCATCGCCGATGTGGGTTGCAGCACCTTCTTCACGTTGAGGCTGCCGGGCTGTCCGCGCCATTGTCCGGCACCGCCGGCGTCAGTCGTCATCTCCCGGCTGAGGTTGATGACGGGGAACCGGCTTTCGGCATCCTCCGCCTGGGCCAGGAGCAAATTGCCGAGCCCGACACAGGAGGAGCCCCAACCGTCGATCCCCTGTACCGCTGACGAATCCATGGAGCGCGCATCGACGCCCTGGTCCAACCACATGCGCCCCTTCTCGTCCTGCCCGATCACCGCGTTCGGCATCCCGATCTTGTAGACCTGGGGACAGCTGCGTGCCGGAACGACCGCCGCGAGCGCCACACAGACCGCCTCGATGATCTCCACCGCCGGATGGAAGGATCCCAAGGCCGCCGGCTTGTTCGGCGGCGGCTGGAGGATGGTGTTCCGCGGCACGATGATGTCCACGGCGTTGAACAGCCCCTCGTTCTTCACGATGGAGGGATCCACCGAGGCGGTCACCTGGGTCATGACATAGCTTCGGGTGTTGCCGAAAGTGTTCCAGACCCCCACGAGCTCCGGTCTGTCGTCCGAGCCTGTCAGATCCACCGTGAGCTGATCGCCCTTGACCGTGCAGGCAACGTGGACTTTGACGTCCTTGAGGCCCTGCGTGTCGTGATCCACGAACACATCGGCTTCGTACGTGCCATCCCGCCACTCGGCGATTTCCGCACGCAGACACCTCTCGGTGTGCTCTATGTTGTGGTTGATGGCGGCCTTGATGACGTTCGGGCCCCACTTGCGGATCGCCTGCTCGACCATCGTGACGCCGCGCTGCACGCCGCTGATCATTGCCGCGAGATCGCCGGCGAAGGACGGAAAGCGATTGTTGCGCTCCAGGAGCTTGATGACATCGCGCCGCTTCTCTCCCCGATGGAGCAATTTGAGGCACGGAATCGCCAGGCCTTCGGTGAAGATGTCCGTCGCCTCGAGCGTGAAGCCGCCGGGGTCCTTCCCTCCGGTGTCGCCCTGATGGGCCTGCAGCACCTGAATGAGGATCAGCTCTCCCGAATCGTCGTACGCCGGAGCATAGACGAGATAGTCGGGCAGATGTCCCCCGCCGTGGTCCGGGTCGTTTCCGACAAACACATCTCCCGGACCCCAGTCGAATTCCTCCAACATCATCAGCCCGTAGCGGATCGGCAGCTGCGAGACGAAGGTGAGATGAGGCGTTCCGATCGCGACCGCCGCCAGGCGACCGTGCGCATCGATGAGCGATGCGTTGCGCTCGTTGGACTGATTGATGATCGCGGATGAGGCGGCTCTTGCCAGGTGCTCGCACGACTCGAAGCAGGCCGTCTCCAAGGCCCCGCGGATGATGCTGGCGGTGACCGGATCCACGGTCGCCGCGGTGGGCAGCGGCGGACGTCTCGCCGCCAGCTTTTCGTTCAATTCAAAGGACATGGCAGCCCTCCTCTCGTTGCGACATTCTAGGCATCCCGCACGGGGCGCCAACCCGCCGTTGCACCTGCGGGCAAGGGTTGAGCATGCGCAGTGTAGCGGTGCTTCAGTATGAAGCGCAGCGTCGGCCCCGAGCAGATCGCCTGGAGCGATCTGCAACGGCAAGCGCCTCAGCGCTTGACGGCCCCGAAGGGGCGAGGCCCAGCACGGGCCGAGCAAAGCACCGCCTCGCTCCTGTGCCGGGCTACCGTGTCGTGCCGCTTCGCAGCTCGGGGCCGCCCGCCGTCGGGCGGCAGCTATCAATAGCTACGCTTGCACCTGCACTTCGATCCACCCGTCGACGACCCGCAGCGGATACGTCGCGATCGGCTGCTTGGCCGGCGGATTCATGGCCCGTCCGGTGGCGAGTTCGAAGCGTGCCCCGTGCACGGGACAGGCGATCCATCCCTTGGACATGCGCCCGCACTCGAGCTTCTCCTGCGCGTGGGAGCAGATGTTCGAGACCGCGAAGAGACGATCGATCGTGTGGCAGAGGAGCACCTCCTTGCCGGCGATCTCGACCGCCTTCTTCGCTCCCGGCGGCAGCTCGGCGGCGGGCAGCACGCGGGCGAACGAGCCTTCCACCGCTCGATGATCCGGGCAATGATCGGGCAGGTTGCCGGTCAGCGCTTCCTCGAACGCTCCCAATCGGGCCTCTTCGGCGGCATCGCCACGTACTTCTCCACCGAGCGCTCGAAGTGCCTCACGCGGATTTCCTGATAATTACCGAGGGTGAGGCCGCGCTTGGCACTCGCCTCGATCCCCTCCTGCTGGAGGAAGAGATTGTCGGTATCCTGATCGAGGATCGCACCGAAGCCCGGGTCCATTCCCTCCGCTTCCTTGAAGGACTGCTCATCGCGAAGATGGACCGGCTCGGCCGGCTCGGGCCGCTTGCCGTCGACCGGCACGGGACGCAGGAACAGGACCTCGTAGATGCAAGCCCGATGATCCTTGGGATCCGGTCGGAAGCGGTAGACCATGGGCAGCGAGATGCCCGGGAAGAGGAACAAGCTCGGGAATACCGTATAGGAGAAGCAGTCGAGGAGCTCCGAGTCAGAGACCTTGCTGAGATCCGTATTGGTCGCCTTCTCGAACATGCCCCGGAACATTCCGGCCATGACCTCGCGCGCGGTCCGCCCATCGTCCAGAGTGCGCTTCGTGCCGGTGACCGAGCCGCTGTCTCCCAGCGTGAACTGCTCGAGAATGTCCTGCTCGGTGTGCTTGCCGTAGAGATGGGGGCTCAGCACACCGAGCGTCGAGATGAAGCGGTTGACGTGCTCGCCGTAGATGTCGTACTGGGAATTCGCATCGCCGTTGGAGACCGCCACCTGCGGATGCGTCTGGATCACGTGGTACGCTTCGAGAAACGCCTCGACCGCCAGCTTCCAGTTGGCCGGCAGACGCTTGGAAACGTGCAGGTAGACGTACCGGTCTTCCAGCTTCCATGCGTCGATGTGCGCCTTGGCGGCGGGTCCGAGATACTCGGACAGCGTCGGGGCGTCGGGATCCATGTTGATGAAGACGAAGCCGCCGAGCAGCTCGACTCTCGCCTGCGGCAGCGAGAATTTCTTGCGGTCCACGTGGGGGAAGTCCCACGGACAGACGACGGTGCGGTTGCTGCCGTCGACGTTCCAGCTCCAGCCGTGGAAGCTGCACTTGAACTCGCTTGCGTTGCCCAGCGTCCCCGAGGCGCGCAGCTTGGTGCCACGGTGCAGACAGGCATTGTAGTACGCACGAATCTCGTTCTTCGCGACGCGCGTGACGATGAGCGAATAGGGACCGATGTCGTAGACGTAGTAGTCGCCCACTTCGGGGATGTGCTCTTCGCGGCACGCGAACTGCCACGTCCGCGTCCACAACCGCTCCATCTCCATGCGGGCGTACTGGGGCTCGATGTAACGGTCGGTCGAAATATCCTCATCGCCCAGGTACTGATAGGATTCCGAGCGCACCCACCCCGGCGCCGCGACGCGATCCGCCGCGATGATCTCCTGCGTGGTCGGGGCGCCCGGACAACGGGCTTCGCCCTCTGCGGACTGCTTGCGTTCGGTGATCTCTACTGACATGGAGCACTCTCCGGGAAACTGTCGAATCGATTCAGGCAGCGGCGCGACGTCGGGTCGCGGCGCTCGTGTTCTTGTGGATCTGGCCGTCCTTCATGATGAGGGCCAGCCTGTCGGCGTCGAGCAGGACGGACACGTCCGCGAGCGGATCGCCGTCGACGAGGAGAAGGTCCGCGAGATGCCCTTCCCGCACCTCGCCCAGCTTCTCGCTACTGCCCAGGGTCATCAGCGCACCGCCATTACGCGTCGCGCACCGCAATGCCTCGGCGGGACTGTAGCCGAAGTACTGGACGAAGAAGCCGAGATCACGGGCGTTGGTGCCGTTCTTGCTCCACGCAAACCCGTAATCACCGCCGATCAGGTGACGGATGCCGCGCTTGCGAAGCTCGGTGTGCGTCTTGGTGGAAGCCTCGAGGAGCTTGTCTATCCCCATGGCCCGCGCCGTATCCGGCGTCACCCATGGGGATGCCTCGTGCAACATGGTGTGGAAGAGGCTGACCGTGGGCGCAACGAAGATCCGCTCCTTCGCCGCCTCCAGCATGTCGAGCGTCTCCTCATCGACGTACTCGCAGTGATAGAGCACATCGACGCCGGCGCGCACACAGCTTTGGATCGACCCGATGGAGCGCGCGTGCGCGTTCACCCTGCGCCCGAAGCTGTGCGCCGTCTCCACCGCCATGCGGATCTCCTCGAGGGTCATCGGGGTGGAGTGAGCGGGTGTGTTCGGGTAGAAGGGATCGCCGGACACGTCCAGCTTGATGTTGTCACAACCCTCGCGGCAGCAGAGGCGCACCGCCTTGCGCATCTCCTCCGGACCGTCGACGACGAGCGAGGGACCGGAGCGCAAATTGTGCAGCCGGCTCTCATCTCCCATGCCGCCAGTCACGGTGATCTCGAGAGACCCCGCGCGGATGCGGGGCCCCTGCAGCCGCCCGGCATCGATCTCGTTGCGTACCGCGACATCGAGCCGCAGCTTGGCGGCGGAAGCGCCGTAGGCACTGGTAAACCCGTGGTCCAGCAGCGTTTTTGCCACGCGTGCGGTAAGCAGCGTGTGCTCCTCCGGGGGGGGCGCGATCAGATCCTCGGTCGCGGTGACCGTCTCGAAGGAAAGGTGCGCATGGCCCTCGACCAGGCCCGGCATGAGGGTCATGCCCTTGCCGTCGATGACCTGGCAGCCGCTCTGCGGGATCTGCCCGGGTACCCGGGAGACCGCCCGGATCCGATTGCCCTCGACGAGGACCTCGCCGTCAAATGGCGCGGAGCCGCTGGCGTCCCAGATTCTCGGCCCCACGATGATCGTTTTGCCCATGGAAACTCAGCCTTCGCAGGCGCGAATGCCTGCGCGGAATACCTTACGACCGATCGCTCACGCGATGTAGGGCGGCCAATGACCTCGGTGGCAGGCCGCCTTGTCCGGAGCGGCAATGGCGCGCCCGCGGTGCGCCGCCGCAGGCTCCGGAGCGTCATCATGCGCCCTCTCGCAAATAAGGGGAAACCCATGATCAGAGGCATCCATCACGTGGCCGTCCACGTCCGGGATCTCGACCGGATGGTGCATTTCTACGAGCAGGCGTTCGGGTTCGAGGTCGTGGGGGAGAAGTTCGGCTGGCGCGACGACTCGACCATTGACCGGATTGTGGACGTTCCCGGCAGCGCCGCGCGCGGCGTCATGATGCGCGCGGGAACCGCCTACCTCGAGCTCTTCGAGTTCAGCGCCCCAGCGCCCGTCTCCACCCGTCCGCTGCAGCCGTTCGACAAGGGATACACCCACTTCTGCGTGGACGTGACCGACATCGAGAAGGAATACGAGCGCTTGAAGTCCTTGGGAATGACCTTCGGATCTCCCGGCCCGATCGATGCCGGCCACGTCAAGTCCGTTTACGGGCGTGACCCGGAAGGCAACATCATCGAGATCCAGCAGACGGCGCCTCATTGCGATTTCACCCTCAAGAAGCTGCCGCCGATTCCAGCATGAGTCAAACGATGCCGCGCCTCCCGACTCCCTATCGCCATTGCCGGATCGAGCCGTGACGAAATCCGCCGTGACTCTCGATGACAAGTACACGCAACCGAACGGGCGCGTGTTCCTCTCATCGAACCAGGCGCTCGTGCGGCTGCCGCTCGATCAGGCACGGCGCGACCGCGCCGCTGGGGTGAAGACCGCCGGCTACATCTCCGGCTACCGCGGCTCCCCGCTCGGCGTGTACGACTCGGCACTCTGGGCGGCCGGCAAGCTCCTGCAGGCTAACGACATCCGCTTCGTCCCAGGACTCAACGAGGAGCTCGCGGTAAGCGGCATCCGCGGCACGCAAGAGCTCGCCTGGTTCGGCAAGTCGGCGTACGAGGGCGTGTTCGGCCTCTGGTATGGAAAGGGGATCGGCGTCGATCGGGCCTGCGAATCGCTCAAGCTCGGCAACCTCGAGGGAACGGCAGCCAAGGGGGGCTTCCTCGCCGTGGCGGGCGATGACCACGGCGGCAAGTCTTCCGATAGTGCCCATCAGTCCGAGCACACCCTGATCGCGGCCTTCCTGCCGATCCTGTACCCGGCCACGATCGCCGAGATCCTCGAATTCGGGCTCTTCGGCTGGGCGATGTCGCGCTACAGCGGCTCGTATGTCGCCCTGAAGTGCATCACCGACACGCTCGACCTCTCCGCCTCCATCGAGCTGCCGGACCCGTTCCGGGCGTACGCGGTGCCGGACGATATTCGCCTTCCCGATGGCGGGCTCAATCTGCGCAAGAATCAACCTCCCCTCGCGGACGAGGAGCTTCTCGTCAACCACCGTCTGCCGGCCGCCACCGCCTTTGCTCGTGCCAACGGCGTCGACCGCGTCACGATAGACGGCCCGGAGCGCGGCCTCTCAATAGTGAGTGCGGGCAAGGCATACCTCGATGTCCGGCAGGCGCTCTCGGACCTCGGACTCGACGAGGAATCCTGCAGGCGCCTCGGCATTCGGCTCTACAAGCCGGGGCTCACCTGGCCGATGGATCGCGAGCGACTCATCGATTTCGCGGCAGACAGCAAAGCCGTACTGGCCGTCGAGGAGAAGCGGCCGGTGCTGGAAGATCAGATCGCGCGCCACCTCTACTCCCTGCCCGCCTCACGGCGCCCCGCGCTTGCGGGCAAGCAGGATCTTCGGGGCGAGCCGCTCCTGCCTGCGATCGGCGAGCTGTCGGCTACCCAGGTCCGTCGGGCGATCACGACGCTGCTCGAGCAGCTCGGCATTCGCGACGAGGGCATCGAGTCGCGATATCAGGCCTTGCGCCAGCTCGAGTCCCGCGCCCGCGAGATGGGCGGCACCAGGTCGCGGCCCGCCTACTTCTGCTCGGGCTGCCCCCACAACACGAGCACCCGGATTCCCGACGGCTCGCTGGCGCTCGGCGGAATCGGCTGCCATGGTCTGGCTGCCGTGGTCATGGACCGCAATACGATGCAGTTCATGCCCATGGGTCATGAGGGCTCGAACTGGCTGTCCGTCGCGCCGCTCGTCGATACGCCGCACGTCTTCGCGAACATGGGCGATGGCACCTACTCGCATTCCGGCATTCTCGCGATCCGTGCGGCGGTGGCCGCGAAGGCGACCATCACCTACAAGATCCTCTACAACGATGCGGTCGCGATGACCGGCGGCCAGCCGGTCGAGTTGCCCATGACTCCCGTGGGTCTGGTGCGACAGCTCCTTTCCGAAGGTGTCGGGCAGGTCCGCCTCGTCTCGGACGACCCGGACCAGTATTCCCGGGCCGAGCTTCCTCCCGGGACGCGCCTGCATCATCGCGACGAGCTCGCCTCCGTTCAGCGGCAGTTGCGCGAGGTCAAAGGCGTATCGGCCATTGTGTACGAGCAGACCTGCGCGGCCGAGAAGCGCCGCCGCCGCAAGCGCGGATTGATGGCGGAGCCGGACAAGCGCATCTTCATCCACCCCGAGGTCTGTGAGGGCTGCGGAGACTGCTCGGTGGAATCCAACTGCCTGAGCGTGCAGCCGCTCGAGACCGAATTCGGCCGCAAGCGCCGGATCGACCAGTCGTCCTGCAACAAGGATTACAGCTGCACCAAGGGGTTCTGCCCTTCGTTCGTGACGGTGACCGGAGCCAAGATCGCGACACGAGCCACGGCCGAGCCCACCCGCCTCGAGGCGCTCATCGCGAGCCTGCCCGAGCCTCCCACCCGCGCAGTGGGACCCGATGGATACAACATCCTGGTCGCCGGAATCGGTGGGACGGGCGTGCTCACCGTCGGGGCGCTCATCGGCATGGCGGCCCACCTCGATGGCAAGGCTTGCACGATCCTCGATATGACGGGGATGGCGCAGAAGGGCGGCGCGGTCACGAGCCACATCCGCATCGGCCGCAGCTCCGGGGCTATATACGCCTCGCGCCTGACCGAGGGGATGACGGATCTGCTCCTGGCCTGCGACATGCTGGTCGCCTCCGGTCCCGCGGTATTGAAGACGCTCCTGCCCGGCCGGACGGCGGCGATCCTCAACAGCGACGTCACGCCCACTGGCGATTTCCAGAGCAACCAGCGGCTCGAGGCAGGCGAAGACCGGCTGCGGGCGGCAATCCTCGAAGCGATCGGTGACGGCGCGGCCTCCGAGATCCCCGCCGGCCGGATCGCCACCGAGCTGACGGGAGACAGCATTGCGACCAATGTCCTCATGCTGGGCTATGCGGCGCAGAAGGGGCGGCTGCCGGTCTCCCTCGCGTCCCTACGTGAGGCGATCCGGCTCAATGGCGCTTCGGTCGCCGGGAATCTGCGAACGCTCGACCTCGGGCGACTGGCGGCACACTCTCCTGGCGCACTGGAGCCGGACGTTGGCGCAAGCCCCGCTCTGCCATCCCTGGAGAGCATCGACGATGTGCTCTCGAGCCGCACGAAACTCCTGACAGCCTACCAGGACGAAAGTTACGCAGGCATCTATCGAGTGTTCGTCAACGATATCCGCAACCGTGTGCAGGCGCGCCGTCTGCAGGGCGGAGAGCGGTTCGTCAGAGAGGTTGCCCTCAGCCTCGCGCGGCTGATGGCCTACAAGGATGAGTATGAGGTTGCACGCCTCTACACGGAGGCGGGATTCGGACGGCGGCTGCGCGAGCAATTCTCTGGAGATTTCAAGCTGACCTTCCACCTCGCGCCCCCGCTCCTGCCCGGGCGCGATGTCAATGGGCGTCCGCGCAAGCGCGCCGTTGGAGCCTGGATACTGCCCCTGTTCGGGCTTCTCGCACGCGTGAAGCGGCTGCGCGGCACCGCGTTCGATCCCTTCGGTCACACCGCGGAGCGGCGCATGGAGCGGCGCCTCATTGCAGACTATCGCGCGCTCATCGAACGGATCGTCGATCGGCTCGACGCGCAGAGCATCGACATCGCCGTGGAGCTCGCCTGCGCGGCGCGCGAAATCGCCGGCTACGGTCCGGTCAAGAGCGTGGCGGTTGCCGCGCACGGCAAACGGATCGAGGCCCTCATGGACAGATTCGAGCGCTCGAGGCCGCCACGAGCGCCCGATGATGATGAGCCCGCCGAGCGAAGCCGGCCGCCTCTTGCGACTCTGTCGTAGCAATGCAGCAGGAACAACCGACCATGCAACCTCTGAGCAGCTACACCTTCCGCGATCCGAAGGTCCTGCAGAACCCGTACCCCTACTACGAGCGCCTGCGAACGGAAGACCCCGTCCACTTCGACGAAGGCGTCCAGACCTGGCTCGTGACTCGCTACGAGGACGTCGTGGCGGCTGCGCGCAATACCGAGGCGTTCTCGGACGAAATGCGCGTCTCCAAGGCGGTTCTGTCCCCGTACCAGGACGAGGTCGATGAGCAGATGCAGCGCGAAGGGCTGGTGCTGATCGATCCGTCGGACAGCTTCAAGCTGGACGGAGAGCTCCATGCCCGGCGGCGCAAGCTCGTCTCCCAGGCCTTCACCGGGCCAACCGTCGCGGCCATGGAGCAGCGCATCGAGGCCATCTGCCGCGAGAAGGCAGCCGCATTCCTCGACCGGTCGCAAGCCGACATGGTCCGGGAATACGCCATGCCCATTCCCATCCTGGTGATCTGTGACGCGCTCGGCCTGCCGATGGACCGCGTCGATGAGATCAGCCGCGGGGCGGATTCCATGGTGGCCAAGGTCGGCGCGGGCGCCACGCGCGAGCAGGCGTACCAGCACGCACGCAATCTCCTGCAGCTACAGCGTTTCGTCCAACAAGCCGTCGAAGAGCGGCGCCGCAAGCCCGGCCCCGATCTCATCTCACAGATCGTGCACGCGCGCTCCGATGAGCCCGGCGTGCCGCCGCTTACCGACCTGGAGGTGATGGCTATCTCGACCGTCGCCATCGCAGGCGGCGTGGATACCACGCGCAACGGCATCGCATTCGCCATTCATGCGCTGGCCACGCAGCCGGGTCTGCTCGCGCGGCTGCGCGACTCCGAGCAGCAGGACAAGGATCTCGCACGCTTCGTCAATGAAGTCTTGCGGTTCTACTCCCCGGTGCCGCAGCTGCCGCGCATCACGACGGCCGAGACCGTTCTTGGCGGCAAGACGATCCCCAAGGGGGCCTTCGTCATGCTCTGCTGGGCCTCGGGCAACCGCGATCCGCAGCGCTTCGCCGATCCGGACACGTTCGACATCGATCGGCCCAGCTTGAACCTCCACGTGGCCTTCGGCAATGGGATCCACTACTGCCTCGGAGCGCTGCTCGCCCGCCAGGAGATCAAGTGCGCGGCCCGGGAGATCATCAACAGTGTCGAGTCTCTCGAGCTCGCGGTGCCGGAGGATCAGCTCGACCTCACCAGCAGCATGATCATTCTACGCAGCCTGACCCGCCTGCCGGTGCGACTGCGCAGACGCGCGTCCGCTCGCTCGAGCTAACGCGACACGGTCCTCGCCTCGGCCGCGATCAGCGCGGCGAGCCCCCGCGGGTCGGAATAAAACGGTGAATGGTCCGTATTCATCGACAGCTTCTTGACTTGGGGCATGCGCTCGCAGAGCCAGTGCTGCTTCTGCGGCGGCAGCGCCCGATCCTGCTCGCACACGATATACGTTTTCTGGACGCTTCCCCAACGGGCCGCGGAGAGTCGAACCGGCTCGTACATCGGGCGCGTGGCCTGTGGACGTAACCGAGCCACGGCGCTCTTGGCCTGTTCCTCGCTGCAGGTGTTGTAGAACATGTCGCGAGCGATCAGCGGCTCCAGCTCCAGCGCGTCAGCCTCGCTCCAGGAGCCCGCCGTTCGAGTGGCCGAGGGGCTCTGATCCTCCTGTACCAGATCGATGAGCCGCTCGCCGTCCTTCGGCAGCAGCGCCGCCAGATAAACCAGATTCCCGATCCGCCGCGGCTCCGCCTCCGCCGCGACCGAGATGGCCATCCCTCCCATCGAGTGGCCGACCAGCGTCACCGGCTCCGGCACCGCCACTACGGCTCTGATGACGGCGGCTCGATAGCCGTCGAGGGTCACATCCCCGGGTAGCGTCCGGTCCACGCCGAGGCCGGGCAAGTCGATTGCGACAACGTCGAATCCTTCGCCCGCCAGCAGCGGCACCACCTCCTCCCAGCACCACGCGCCGTGCCCTGCGCCATGTACGAGTACGATCCGCTTCATTTCGTCGCCTGCCGTTTCCCTGTGGACTCGCAAGAAGCGGCACTCCGAGGGTCGCTCTCGCCAGCCGTCTGATGTGCGCGATATTCCTTCGGCGACAGGTGATAGGCGGACTTGAACATACGGCTGAAATGCGCCGCGCTCTTGAACCCGGCCATGC
>JAKBCR010000258.1 GCA_021807675.1 Pseudomonadota bacterium | reverse complement strand
GCTGGGCAAGCGCTGCAAGTCATTGATTAATAACTGAAAATCCGCGTGTCGGTGGTTCAATTCCACCCCTGGCCACCACTAATGCATTGATCCGTAAGATAATGTTTTAGCGGCGTCGTAGCCTAGATCGTGGGCGTTTCCATGTTGTTTCCAAAGACGAGCGCCGCCAGCCGATCAGCACTCGGATCGTGCTCGCGCGGCATCAGGTGGCTGTAGATGTTGAGCGTGATCGAGGCGTTCGCGTGGCCCATCAGTCGCGATACGCGCACGATGTCCTCGCCGTTGCTGATCAGCAGGCTCGCGAAGGTGTGTCTCAAATCGTGGAAGCGGATCCGTCGCAAGCCGGCGCGTTTGAGCGCCGGGTAAAACCCCCGCTGCAGCAGATTGGCGTGACTCGTGGGCTGCCCGTCGAGATTGGGGAACACGAGATCGTACGGACTCTGGGGACAGCTTTGCCGCCATACCTTCAACTCATTCAGCAAGAACGCTGGGAGGGTCAAGCGCCGGTACGAAGTTCGGGTCTTTGGTTCTTGGAACCGGCCTTCTTTGAATGCTCGGCAGACGTGAAACTGGCCCCTCTCGAAGTCAATGTGGCTCCACGCGGCGCCGAGTATCTCGCCCATCCGGCACCCCGTGAATAGGGCGAACGAGATGAGCAGCCGGTAGTTGTTGGTGAGTGGCTTGCCGTCCCGGTAGAGGGGCGGGCGCGCGGCATCGAGCAGCGCGGTGATTTCCTTGGGCGTAAGGATATCGAAGTCCAGGGGCCGCTCTCTGACGGGACGCGGATCCCGCGCGTGCTCCACATAGTCGGCAGGATTTCGCGCTACCCACTGATTGCGTATCGCGTAGTTGAAAATCATCGTGAGCACCGTGAGCGCTTTGTTGATCGTGGGTCGGCCTGCGCTCACCCGTTGCGCTCGCTGCTTCAGCCGGGCGGTGGCGAGATCGGTGTTCGCCTTCAGCTGTCGCTCAATGAACGCCTGTTGGATGGATTGCGGTAGGCACTGGCCGAGCTCGGTGCGGAAGCGCTCGATGTCGCTCACCTGGATAAGACGGAGCTTGCGGCTGCCGAAATACGGAATGAGATAGCAGATGGTCAGTTGCTCATAGCTGCGCCTTGTGGAGGGCCGAATCCGGACCTTGCTCTTGAGCCACCGCGTGGCCGCATCCTCGAAAGTGCCATGACCCACATGTACGATGCCCTGTGCGCGTTCCGCCAGCCGTTCCGCGAGCAACGCCTCAGCGGCGTGCTTCTCTTGGGATTCATCCTCGAAGTCACCGTCGGGCCTCTCGATGCGTCGCCGACGGGTGGCATCTCGATAATCGACAACCCAATGTCCGCGGTAGAGCTTCACTGTGGCCATGGCTCAACCTGTTACGCCCGGCATCGCAACGTGCACGCCGGTGCGCTCCGGGTGTTCCGGCCGGCGGTTCATGGAGACTGCCGTCCGCGGACCAGGGTTTCGATGATGTGTCGGGTGCCATCAGTCAGGTTGACGAATTCTTCATCTGTCATCAACCCCTCGGCACGAAACTGCGCAATCATGGTCAGTGCCCGCGAGCGCCTCGGATCGTTGAAGAGGCGTGCCATCTCCCGATCACGCTGTTCCATGAGCTTGTATATCCGCAGGTACCGCTCGTGAAGCCTCTGCGCACTATCGTGGAGAAGCCGCTCGATTTCGCCGAGTATGCGTTCGCAGAAGCGCTCAACGGCGATCGGATGCACCCGTCGCAGCACCTTCCAGTCCGACTCCTTTATCTCAGTCGTCATTGCTTGGGACCTCGGACGAGTTTTCCTTAGGGCGCCGATTCGGCCGGTTCCGGTAGATCCGCAAATCGTGAAAGCAGCTCGTCACGTTGCGCGGCGAACCGACCAGGATTGTTCTTCTTGAGCTTGCGCAGATTGATCAGCTTCCACTGCGGCGCTGGGAGATGCTGAAGGTTGGCGAACGGCATCAGATCCCATGCCGGTTCGGCATTCACCAGCGACAACAGAAATTCACGATGACGCGGGGTCAGAGCACGTGGAAGCTCCTCGATGAGGCGAGTTTGGGTTTGCTCGAGCGTCGCCAGCGCGATCTCATCGGTGGTTAGGCCGGCGAATTCGTTCGAGAAGGCGGGCGAGAGCGGCAATCGGTTCGGAAACAGCACCTCATGGACCGGGCGATTGTGGCCGGCAAGATACGCGACGAAGCAGTCGATGAAAGACGAGCGCCAGCCGAAGCGCTCCAGCATCTGCAACACGTCGAACATGTCCCGGGGGTGCTGCCGATCCATCGCGGCGACGAGCTTGCCGCCGTAGAGCTCGGGAAGGTCGAGGATGGGCAGGGTGATATCGGTCGTGAAGAGTTCTTGCGCCTTCGGTACCAGAGGACGCTGGGTGACCGGCAGTACGGTCCCGCGAAGGACGAAATTGACTTCGACCTTGATCTTTTGTCCGCTTCCTTCGACGAGCAGCTTGACGTTTTCGCCTCCCTTCGCGATGGGCAGGTGGGCGTGAAAGCCCAGCGCGGCGATCGCAGACTTGGCGGCTTTGAGATCGGCCGCTATCGCTCGCAGCGCATCTTCGCGATTGAGGGTGTGATCGGTAAAGACGACGTCGATATCGACGGAGAGCCGCGGCATGTCATGCGCAAACAAATTCAGGGCAGTGCCGCCCTTGAGCGCAAAGCGAGGCGAGCGGAATACTGCCGGGGCCACGGCCAGCAGCAAGCGCACCGTGTCGACGTATTGCTGGTTCACGGGCGCCTCAGGTCCAGACGCTCGCCGGATTTGGTAACGGCCACCCAGCGCTTCCCCCCGCCGATACGCTGGCTATGCCGTTTTGCGGTCGCGGCCCATGGAAGATCCAACTCTCTTGCGAGGAGTTCGGCTAGGCGGATGACCTTGATTCTGGTGGTGTGTGCGAGCAGCGGGTCCAGCACCTTTTCGCGTAGAGTGTGGAGGAGTTCGACGAGCTGCCGCGCTTCCTCGAGCGGCTGAGTTTTCCCCACATCGCTCAGGAGCTCGAGGAGCGCGCGCTCGGGTACGGAGACGAGTACGTCCGGGCGGCCGGTCGGGAGCGATTGCAGGCCGAATCCCTTGGGGAGCTGGTCATCGAATAGGCGCGTTGCCTGATAACGGCTGGGGAAGCGCTCAGTGAACCACGGGGGGAGGCGCTTGGGCTCGTCTCCCCATAAGGTCAGCACTTCTCGGAACCTGACGTTTTGGCGGACTCCGCGCCAGTCGAGGGCCGTCTTGCCGCCGACGTGAAAGTCGGCCACACGGTGGGTGAAGAATGCGAGGCAGCCGTCTCGGGAGAGCGTATCGCCGGGCAGCATGTAGACCCCGCGGCCAAGGTGGGTGAGCCATCCGCTGCGCGCAAGGTCCGAGGCCCGGAATTCGCTGACCCCGTACTCCCTGAGCGCGGCCGTGCTCAGCGGCTCACCACGGGGTAGCTTGGCCAAGACCTCCTTGAATGAGAATTTACGCTTAGATTGCGCCATGAGGACAAGTATAGCTCCTGGAATATGCCGCGCGATATAGGCGAATTGAATATTTCAACGAAAATACCTGACCTTAAAAGTCAATTAAGTTCAGCTTTTGTATTTCACCGAGCCGTAGCGGAGGTCTCTTCCGCCGTCCAGGCGAGACCCGGCTGACCCTCCGGAAAGGTTATGGCTCCCAGTCCTTGAGCTCGGCATCGAGGTCATCAAACCGGTCCGGCACCCTGGCTTCCCGCATTGCCGCGACTTGTCGCTCGGACACCCCGCCCGCCGCGATCACCTGGCGATCGCGCCGCTTGAGCCGCGCGTATTCCTTCGCCGAAATCAGTGCCGTGCAGGGGCGATTATTCTCAGTGATGACGACCGGCATCCTCAGCGCCTCGTCCTGGTAAAGTCCGATGTTGCGCTCGACATCCGCCAAGGTCACCGTGACGAGATGTTCGAATGCATCATGCTGGACTCCGGCAATATGCATGCTGCGAGGTGGAGTTTGATCCCTGCATATGACGCTATCAGAGATTGAAGTCGCACGGGTGAAAAAGGCGTTGGACTCCTTTATGCAGATGCGCAGGCCGCCGCCGCACATCCGTCCGCAACTCGATCTGGGCTATCGTATTTCCGGGCACAGTGTGGAGATTTTCGAAATTCGCCCGGCATGGGATGGTCGCTCACACGGGCGCCATGAGTCTGCCGTCGCAAAAGCAACTTTCGTTCGCAGCCGAAACCTCTGGCGAGTCTTCTGGCAGCGTCGCGACTTGAAGTGGCACAGCTACCAGCCGGCGAGTGAGGTAAAGTCAATAGATGAATTTCTGTCCTTGGTCGCGGAAGACCGCCATGCGTGTTTCTTCGGATAATCTGCTCGAACTTGCGGTGTTGCACATCGATGTCCAGCGAAGCCAAGTTCATCGGATATAAGCTGCTCGAGACGGGCGCGCTCGTTGCGTTTCGAATTCTCGAGGAGAAGGTGCTGCCTGCGCCCGATGAAGCGGAGTTCGGACTGAGATTGCAGCTGAAGTTCGTGGCCGACGAAGAGGAGGACGAGCGTGACGAGGACGAGGTGGCCGAGGATACCGCGGAGTGGGGTTCGTTCGGCTTCCTGTTCGTGCTCGGGGCGCTGTCGTTTGAGGACGCGAAGCCCCGCGAAATGTCGGCCCTCGAGTATCAAGAGAAGGATGAGTTCAAGCTCGCTGACTTCATCGAAGGATTGAGTTTCGTGCGAGGCGAGCTGCACTTCGATGCCGACTACATTCGCGGACGACGGATCAAGACCCGCATCGTAGTGCGCTCGAGCGGCACTTGCACCATCGAGACCATCGGACGCGGCAAGGCGCCGCTGCGCTGGCTTGAGCGGATGCAGGGCAAGAGGCTTCTGAAGCTGGTCGACGAACACAATGACTGAGCCAATCGGGCCAAGTCCCTGCAGGTGGAGCTGTTGGTGGTTGAAAAGCAGTGGGATAGAGCTCTGGCATGAACTTGGCGGGACCTGAGCCAGGTCAAACGCGTCCGAGTACCTTCATGCACCAGATCCCTTCGAATACTGGAATCGAGCAAGTGACAGGTAAGCGAACCCGAAAGGTGGAATCCACGCTTGCAGCGCAGGTGGGTCGCGCCCTGCGCCGAGCGGCAAAGGACGCGCGCCGAACTGCCCGCATGCATGGGGTGCCGATCTACGTCTGGGAGAAGGGAAAGGTTGTGGCGCTCAAGCCTTAACGGCGGAGCGTCCCTGATGGGTTTTGGTGAGCGCGGTCACGGTACCTGATGGAGCGGCTGCCACACTCGGCGATGGACGAGCAGCGTGAGCGTGTGTGCCGACGGCGGCGCACAGGTCGAGGACAACGATCAGAACCGAGAGTCAGCGGAGCGATCACGTTCAGCCGGAATCAGCGGTCGCAATGGACCGCAATACGCACCTGCGATGACTCAGAGCAGCGCCTCCTGCTTGGCGCTTCCGGGTGGATCGCGGCTTGAGCGCAGAAGGCTGATTACTTCGGTGTTGCGACGATCTCGCCGACAGCGACAGATGCAGCGCGGATGGGGATGCCCTGATAGGCCTTGAGGTCCAGGAGATGGGAGTCGCCGGAGACGATGAGCCGGGCTTCGGTGGAGACGGCGCAGGCGAGGATGTGATCGTCGTCCGGATCGCGCTCGATCACCGGAGTGGGAAGTGCCTCAGGTGTGACGGTCTCGGCCAAGCGCTCGTAGTCTTGCACGAGCTCGATAGCGGAGACTCCGGCAGCGCGCAGGCGCTCGGCGAACTTGTGCGGGTCATGACTTCGGCAAGCTCGGCAAGCAGCACCAAGCTCGTGCAGAGGGTGATCTTGCGCTCGCGGGCCAAGTCGAGCAGGCGACGCGGCGCTCCCTGCCAGAGAAGACCGGAGAGGACCGTATTCGTGT
>JAKBCR010000046.1 GCA_021807675.1 Pseudomonadota bacterium | reverse complement strand
CCCCCGGCGGCGCGCTCGCAACCGACCCGCAATCTCAGGATTTCCCAAGACAAAGTCAGCGCTGCAACAAATCCGCAACGGAGCCGAAATATTCGCCGCGTACTCTCCCGCCCCCATCGACGGGCGCTCCCTTCCCAGGGTTGCTCGCGTAGTTCAAGAACAACGAGTGGAGTTCAAGTCATGCACATCCGGGATGCGCACCGGCGCCGCATTCGTCCCATCGATATTGCCGTCTGCTCCGCTCTGCTGCTGTCTGGACCGGCAACTGCATTCGTAGCCGCAGCCGCGCCGGCATCCGCGGCCACGGCGACGGATCCCGGCTCCTCGGCGCAGGGGGACCCCGCGTTTCAGCTTCAGGAAGTCGTCGTCACGGCCAAGGAACTGCAGCTGAAGAGCCTGAAGCAGAAGTCGATTTACGAATCCGCCTATGGCGACAAGGCCCTCGATCGGCAGCAGCTGAAGTCCGCGGGTGTCGTCGGCGGCGCGGCGCAGGCACTGTCGTTTGCTCCGGGCATCGCCGTCACCGGCTACGGGCAAACCGGCGGCACCAAGGCGAGCATCAGCATCAACGGCTTCAATCAGGGCTGGGCGGGTGTCTCTCCCGGAACGGTCGACAATGGCAATCTGTCGATCAGCCTGGACGGCATACCGATGGTCAATCCCGCGACCGGCCTCTGGGAAACCCCCGAGCTTCCGCAGACCGCACTGCTGCAAGGCGCGCGTGTGACATACGGGCCCGGCGATCCGGAGACCCGCTGGTACAGCAACCAGGGCGGCGGCGTCAACTTCGTGCCGGTTCAGCCCACTGACAAGGCCGGCGGCTACGCCCAGCTCACCTACGGCAGCTTCAACACCAAGAACGCGGACCTCATCCTGCAGACCGGCAAGATCTACGGCTGGGAAACGGTGATCGCGGGCGGCGCCGGAAAAGCGGACAGCTTCCACACCTCGCCCGACGGCTTCGCCTGGCCCACCCAGAACTATGCGGGATTCATCAAGACCCGCAAGGAATTCGATGACGGCAGCAGCATCAGCTTCGGCGGCTACCTCGGCGATGGCGGGGGCTGGCGGCCCGTGCCCCTGCCGCTCACCCCGGTTCCGGGCCTGAGCGTCAACGGGATTGGCGCGCCGGGCCCGCTCTTGAGCGAGGCGACCACCGGGTATTACGATACCGTCAACGAGAACGTCTGGCGCAAGTACGACAACAACCGCACCTGGATTCTCTACGCGAGACAGAACATCCGAGTCAGCGATCGAACCACCTTGCACAACCAGCTGTGGTACCGGCGCGGCGATCGTCTTCACTGGCACTACAACAACTTCGGGCTGAGCAGCACCGGCCCGGGGAACCTGTACGAGCACAACAATCCGTCCTCGCACATGTACGGCGACAAGCTCTGGAGCGACATCTATCTGCCCTATAATCAGATCGGCGTCGGCGGATACTTCATCAACTCGGTGTACAATTCCCGCAACGCGTTCTACAACCCGGGCGTATGCGTCGTAACCCCGGGGCCCAACCCGATTGCGCTCTCGAACGGCACCAGCATCGCGCCTGGCAGCACTGTGTGCGGCTCCGCCACGGTCCCCAACGCCAATCATCGCAGCGACTACTGGCACGTAACGGATCTTGCCGCGTTCTTCCAGGACGCCATTACGCCCCTGCCTTCGCTTACCATCACCCCGGGCATCAGGGCCGTCACTTTCCACACGGATTACTATCCGTACGGCCCTACTGAGTTTCAGCTCTCGGACGCCCTGAGCAATCCGACTCCGTCGAACCCCACCGGCCTGGGCCTGTTCAGCGGCCACGACCAGGGCCAGCTGCCCGCCGCCCAGACGAATTACGACAAGACCGAGCCTTCGGTGAGCGTGCGCTGGCAGCCCCTCCACTGGCTCGCGCTCTACGGTAACTGGGCCACGGCGTATCGGCTGCCCCAGGTGGGCGGCGGCGGCGGACTGTATCAAAGCGAGCCCGTCGGCGGCGATATCCTGCAGAGGAGCCTCGAGTGGCAGGCGGGATTCAAGCTCTTCTGGCCGGTCCTCGGCGACTTCCAGAGAGTGCTCGTCAACGTGAACTATTACCACGATCATCTGAGCAATCAGATCATCGGGGTCAGCAGCACCAATGGGGATTTCCTCGGTCTCGGGACGGGTGATTCGGTCTATCGCGGCGAGAATCTCTCCGCCGAGGCCAACTGGGGCGACCTGAAGGTATTCACCAACTTGAATATCGAGAAGGCATACTTCAACAGCTACGCGTTTACTCCTCCGGGCGGCGGCCCCACCGACTACTCCGGCTTGCCCGTCTCCGACACACCGGACAGCACGTTCAACCTGGGTGCCTACTGGACCTACCGGTTTGGTGATGGGTTCACGATAAAGCCGCGCGCGTGGTACCAGTACGTCGGCCCGCAGTATGTCTTTGACAACAACGCGGGTGCGCCCAGCAATCGGCAAATCGCCTCTTACGGGGTGTTGAACGTGGCGCTGGCAGCGGCCTTGCCATCGTCCTGGTATGGGCATTTCGCGAAGTCGATCAAGCTGAAGCTCGAAGTCATGAATGCGCTCGACAAGAAATACAACTTCTTCGAGTACATATCCGCTGGCGGCCTCTACGGGACGGCGAGCGCCGGGTACCCGCTCGCCTACGCGGGCCCCCCGCGGGCGGTGTACGGCACGATCTCGGCGAGGTTCTGACCGTTTCGTCAGGGCCGCCAGCGGACGGCGGCCCCCCGATCGACCCGGGGCAGGCCGTGGGGCGCCCCGCGGCAGGCCCCGGCGCCGTGGCACCGCCGCGCCCCCTGTGGAGCACCCGATGCGATGCCAGCCGCCCGATGGGGTGGCTCCAGCGCAAGCTGCCTCGCGTCCGCCGTCGAACGGGTGGAAGCCTTCATCATCGTCCTCGCCGTGCCCCTCACGATCGGCTGGCACCGAGGGAGCGGAGCGGCAGCACCTGCGCTTCCCGTCGTCGCGGTGACCGGCGTCGGGCTTGCGGCCGTACGGGCCGACATCGGCCGGATCAGGGGACCCATCGGCATCTTCCTCTCTTTGGCCTGCGCTGGTTCGTCAAGGTCATCCGTCGCTACGCCGGGGCGCCCGGCACTGCTGATGAGGCGGGAGAATTCGCCAAGACCCGGCGGCCGTCCAAGCCTTCTGAGCCGGAACGGCCGTAGAATTCACCGGTCGAAGCCGGTACCGAGCCGAGCTCAAGCACTCAAGAGAGGACTTATCGTGGACTACCAGACCGCCGAGAACCAGGCCATCCAGTTGCAGAAGCAAGCCGATCAGGTCGGCCAGGGCGTAAAGGCGCTCGCCGAGAAGCTCCAGTCCAAAGTGTCCGATCCGACGCTCGCGCGCGAACTGATGCTCGACCTCAGGGAGGCGGCGCTCGCCATCCAGCGCCAGAACCAGTCGGCCCTCATGCTCATCCAGCAGATGGCGGAGTACATCCATTCGCTCGAGACCCACGTCAACTCCCAGCCGCAGCCGACCTACCAGACCCGCGGCTGGGCGGCCCAGCCCTATGCCGGCACGGGCGGCGGGTTCATGAGCAACATCATGTCGGGACTCGGCATGGGCGCGGGCTTCGGCCTCGCCAGCGATCTCGTGGGCAGCATCTTCAACTCCTGGTAGCCGTCCACCGACCGACGGGGCTCGCCTTCCCGGGAGGCCCGTCGAAGGCTCCCCAGAACAAGCATTTCAGCCGCGGCTGCGTGCTCTGCGGTCCGCAGCAGCGCAGACCGATGTAGTGCAGATCAGCACGGTGTTGCAGCCGTGGTGCAGGCGCAACGCAGCCTCGCGAGTCCGAGCCCCCGTGGGTGCCACCGCCTCGACGGCACTGCCCTGAAGCCTATATCTTGGGAGCTTCATGCCCGTATTCCCGATCATATCGGCGGTGATCACCGTGGTCGCCTTGAGCGGCTACGCGAATTACAAGCTCGTACATCTGCCCGACACGGTCGGCATCACGGCGATCGCCCTCCTCATCTCGGTGGCGATCGTGGCGGTGGGGCAGGTGGTGCCTCAGGTGAGCGCCTGGGGTCAGCTTGCCGTTCACCGGCTCGATTTTCCCGACCTGGTATTCCACGGCTTGCTGGGCCTGCTGCTCTTCGCCGGAAGTCTCCATGTCGATGTGGCAGGGCTCGCCCGAGCGCGATGGCTGGTGGTCGTGCTCGCCACGGTTGGCGTCGTGATCTCGACGGTGCTCGTCGGCTTCGCATTCTTCTACGTGGCCCACCTCTTCGGCATGCAGCTGACGCTGCTCGACAGCTTCATTTTCGGGGCGCTCATCTCCCCGACCGATCCGATCGCGGCCTCGGGGCTTCTCAGCAAAGCCGGAGTTCCTCCCTCGCTCCTCACGAAGATCACGGGCGAGGCACTTTTCAACGACGGCACGGGCGTCGTCGCCTTCGTGGTGCTGCTCGGCGTGGCAGGTGGCGCACACGGCGTGGGGCCGATTCTCCACGGAGCGAGCCCCATCCCACCTCTGCCTGGCCCTTCCGCGGTGGCGACGATGTTTGCGCAAGAAGTCCTGGGAGGCGCCGCGTTCGGACTGGGGATCGGCTACCTCGGCATTCTGCTGCTGCGCAGCGTCGACAGCTACCCGGTCGAGACGCTGATCACTCTCGCCATGGCGACGGGTGGCTACGCGGCGGCGGAGAGTCTCAAAGTCTCCGCGCCCATCGCCACGGTCGTGATGGGTCTTGTCGTCGGCAGCGGGCGCGAGTACGCGATGTCGGAGCTGACGCGCGAGCGGCTATTCATGTTCTGGGAGCTCGCGGATGATCTGCTCAACCTCATCCTCTTCGGTCTCGTCGGGCTGCAGCTCACCGCTCTTGCGGGCACCGTGCGCGAGTATCTGATCCCCGCGGCGGCGGCTCTGCCGATCGTGCTGATAGCGCGCTACATCAGTGTGGGGGTGCCGGTCGTGGTGCTGCGCCGCTTCCAGCACTTCGAGCCTCACACGGTGAAGCTGCTCACCTGGGGGGGCCTGCGCGGGGCGCTATCGGTGGCGCTCGCCCTGTCGCTGGCCGAGGGTCCGCCCAAGGAGCTGATCGTCACCGCGACCTATCTGATCGCGATCTTCAGCATCCTGGTCCAGGCGACCACCGTCGAGCCGCTGGCCCGACGGTGGATGAGGCAGAAGGGTTAGGACCTAACTCCACCCTCCTCCATCACCACCGCCTCCGCCGTCGTCCCCTCCTCCACCCCCACCGCCGCCATCCCACGACCCGGGATCGTTGAGGCCGAAGTCATTGCCGCCCATGTCGGCGTTGGAATCGGGCATCGAGCCGGCGTCCGCGGACGGCACGAAACCGCCGCCGCCCGGGCTCACGCCGCCACCCAGCATGTGTCCCACCAGCTCCTCACCGGCCGCGACTCCCGCGCCGAGGGCGAGGCCGGAGGCGACGCCACCCATGATCCCCGAGCCCCCCGGCATGTAGCCGCCCGGATACCCGCCCGGGCCGTACCCGCCAGGGGAAGGGCCCCCGGGAGGGGCGCCCGGATATTGCCCGGGGGACTGCGGGTACCCCACGACCGCGGTGCGCCGTCGCAACACGAGCCAAAGCACCACGGCCCCGCCGATGAGAAGCAGAAAGAGCCCGAGATGCGATGAATGGCGCGCACGGACCGGCCGCTGCGCGAAGGGGGCACCGGGCGCGGCCCGCTGAAGCTGCATCTGCAGCTCCCGCACGGCGCGGGGGTTGGCGAATGGCAGTCCAGGCTCGAGAGACTGCGCGGTGCGCAGCTCCTGGCGCGCGAGGCCGTAGTTGCCGGCGCGCGCATCGAGCTCCGCCGCCACATAGTGAGCCTGACCGCTCTGCGGGCGATCACGCAGCACCTGCGCCATCATCTGCTGAGCCTGGGCGAGGTTGCCGCTGCGCGCCGCCTGATAGACCTGAGCGGGGGACGGATCAGCGGCGAGCGCCGGCAGAACGCAGGCGAAAAGGAGCAGAGCGCCGAGAGACAGGGTGATTCGCTTTGTCATGAGGATCGAAGCTCTCCATCGGGGCCGGGTGAAACCGTACCCATTCGGCACCCGGCACCGGCCGAGGTTCCGGCCAGAGTTCTTGGGGCACGGAGCCAGGCCACAAGGCCGCCCGCTCGGAATTACTCGGCCCGTCCTGAGCCTGTGTCCGCAGAAACCGGTCCGCGCTTCGCGCCTCGCCGCGAAGCGAATGATTATCTCTCCGGGCCGCCTCCGACCGCCAGCGGCACGCCCTTGGTGGCTTCCTGGATGGACCAGGCAGGCCATCGAGGGGGCGTGCAATCGCGCTCGGGACGAGTACCGCGGGCCACCGCAGAGGGGGAAGCCTCTCGAGCCGCATCCCGCGCTCGCGGCAAGCCCGCACGCTGCACGAATCCGCCGGCGGACGACCTGGGCAGGTACACCCGAACCGTCGTTCCCTTCCCCGGCTCGCTCAAGATCGTGATATGCCCACCAGCCTGCCGGGCAAAGCCCGCCACCTGAGAGAGGCCGAGACCTGTGCCCCGGCCGGGCTCCTTGGTGGTGAAGAAAGGCTCGCACGCCCGCGCGGCGACCTCAGGAGACATGCCCGTCCCGGTATCGGACACGGCGATCATCACGTACGGGTCCCGCCCGGCGCGCACAGCCGCGAAAGACTCATCGAGCATCGCATTCGCCGTCTCGATGGTGAGATGGCCTGCCTGCGACATCGCATCGCGCGCGTTGATCGCGAGGTTGAGGAGCGCGGTCTCGAGCTGCCCGGCATCGGCCGCGACGCTCCAGACTCCCCGCCCGAGGACCGTATCGATCGTGATCCGCTCCCCGAGCGAATGGCGCAAGAGCTCCACGACTTGCATCACCAGGTCATTCGGATCGATCGGCCGCGACTCGATGGGCTGACGCCGCGAGAACACGAGCAGCTGGCGAGTGAGCCGCCCCGCCTGATCGGCGCTGCGGCGGATCATCTCGAGAGAGCGATGCGCCTCGGGCTGCGGACCCAGCCGCTGCAGGATCTCGAGAGAGTTGCGGATGACGTGCAGGAGATTGTTGAAATCGTGCGCCACGCCGCCGGCGAGGAGGCCGAGCGCCTCCATCTTCTGGCCATGCGCGAGGGCAGCCGCCTGCTCGGCGCTGCGGGGCCGTGGGATGTCCCCCGGACCGGGAGCCGCCTTCGCGGGCACACCGCGCTCGCGCAGCAGCGAGCCGGCCGTCAGCAGCCCACCGATGAGGCAGAGCAACGTCCCACTCGCGATCGCCACGAACGCGCCTGCGGCGATGTGGGACGAGGGGCGCAACGCCAGCCACAGCCCCACGCTCTCCAGTACGAGTGGCGCCGGAAACACCAACACTATTCCAACGTACAACTCTAGCCGAGAGTCGCGAGTGCTTCCACTCATCGTCTGCATGACGCCTCCAGATGGGAGCTGCGATGCTCCCGCCGCTGGACCGGCACACGCCGGCGGGTGACATATCTCAACGCAAACGTGACCCAGGTCGCAAGCTGTCGGCCTTTGGCGTCAGCCGCACATGGCTCGCGGGCAACGCCCGGCAGGTGGTGTGCGCCAGGACGCGAGACTTCCCGGTCTCGAGGTGCAGCAGCACGCATTGCGCGCCGTGCCGCAACAGCCGGAAATGCTGCGGGCGCCCGAGCTCGCGCCCATTGAGCGGCAGCCCGCGCGCATCACGCGCCTGCGCGCGCCCGACGATCAGCAGACTGTCACGTGTCAGCGCATCGGCAGCGAGCCTCACCGGCATTCCGCCGAGCGCCCGGGAGACGGCAAGCTCGAGATCCTCGCGGCTCGCCGCCGTGGGATGCGTGATGATCGCCGCGGCGCCGCGGTCCGCGGACCCGGTGCGGCACGCCGGCAGCCCCGCCAGTGTCGATACCAACAGTATCGCGGCCCAAGGCCTCAAGACCCGCCCCCATGAGAATCGATTGACCGGCAAGCGCGCCGCAGCGTATTTACGCAAGCGTGGTGCTCCACGCCGCGGTCACCTGCGCAGGATCCGCATCTGCGTGAGCGGCGAGCGCACGAAGATCCGCTCGAGCAGCCGCCGCTGCGTCAGGACACTCGGCGCCGCGTTTCCGGTGGGCGGCGAAGGACACGTGGAGGCTTGCGGATTGGCCAGGTAGGCCAGCGCCGCCGCCAATCGGGCTTCCTGCGGGCTACCCAGCGCGTGGCTGAAATCGTCGGCGACGGAACAGCCCGGGACCGGGACCCCGACTGCCGGCGTGGTGTTCGCCGGGGAAAAGCCGTCGCCGTAGCCCCCGAAACCCCTGGCATTGACGCCCTGGAACTCGATCGAGAAGTACGTCGTACCGCAATTGTCCCGGGGATAGAAGCCGTAGGGCTTCCCGCAGGTGGTCGAGCCGATCTGATAGACGGTGACGCCGACGCCCTCGAGACCATTGATGATGGATTCGCTCGCCGAGCAGGTATCCTGCCCGGTGATGACCACCACGCGGGTGAGGTTCAACGTGGGCAGAGGCTGACCAGCCGTGCTGGAGAAGCCCTGAGTGGTGGTATGGAAAGGCGTCGGAGTGATCGGCTGGCCGGTGACCGGGTTGGTCGTCGAGTATTGATTGTTGAATTTCTCGACCTCGAACGTCTCACCCGCGGTCTGGTTGGGTCCTGCGATCATGTAGGCAAGCTCGCTCGCGAGGTCGAGATACCCGCCGCCGTCGTAGCGCAGATCGAGGATGAGATCGGTGACGCCCTTCGCCTTCAAGTCATCGACCGCACTGATCAGCTCCGATTCCGCGGTAGCGATCTGGTCGTTGTAGAGGATGTACCCGACCGCGCTGCCATCGAGGCCGGTCAGCGTCTTCTCGATCAGCACCGGAGTCGAGGTCACGTTCTGCGCTTGCAGCGTGACCGTCCGTGGAGTGCTGGAGCCTGGATCCTCCACGGTGAACGTGTGGGTCTCTCCGGCGGTCGATGGCGAGAGCCCGGCATTGATGGTATCGATGCTCGCCTGGTCGGCGGCATTGACGACATCCGCACCGTCCACGGCGAGGAGGGTATCGCCCCGCACCAGATCGGCCGCCACGGTGTCGGCCGGCAGGTCGGCCGCCGGCTCCAGATAGGCGATCCTGACACTTCTCGGCGGTGTGGACTGCACGATCTCGAACCGCACCCCGTACCCGAGTTGCACTCCCGCCTGCGATAAGGACTCCCACTCCGAGGTCGGGTACGTGAAATGGAAGCGGTCCTTCGGGGCTCCCGAAGAGGTCGTCTGCATCGTCTTCATGAGCTGGAAGTACTGAGGAGTCGTGTACAGGGCCGGATTTTCGTCCTGAACCTCGTCGTACCAGAAGTAAAGCTCATGAGTCCAGGAGCGCAGCCAGTTGTTCTCATCGAGCGTCGAGCCCGGAAGATCGGGATAAGGCTGGTTCGTGTAAGGATCGGTGCCCGAGCGCGGTGCGGCACAGAGGTTCGCGTACTTCGAGGATGGCTGAAAGACTCCCGGAGTCCAGCTCGAGCTGCCGCCGGCTCCCGAAGATGCTCCGCCGCCTGCCGTGGACAGGGGCGAGCCCCCGCTGCCACCGCACGCGGACAGCGCAAGAAGCGCTGCCAGCGCCAACACCCAACGTGTCCCGACCGCCGCCCGCGATCGTGCGACCCAGAGCATCCGTGACCTCCCGATACAACGCGGCGCCGCGGAAGGCCCTCAGGGCCTCGCGGCGCCGTCTAGTTGTAGTACGCGGTCCACTATAGCCGAACGGGGGCGCCCCGCAACCCCTCAGTCCCCCGGCTGGGCATCGGTGAAATGAGGCAGTACGTAGGCCCGCCGTCCCGTCCGGTTGCGCAGTGCCTGCCGTAGACCTTCACCGGCGTGCCCGCGACGAGCGTGCCACTCAGCGCGCTCAGGCCGCCCGCCGAAGTGATATCGATCGGGCTCACCGATACCGTGCTGCCGGAGCGGTCGACCTCGCGATGAGTGGACTCGCCAGCGGATCGACCATGGCCACCTCGACCTTGAAGCCACGCACCAGATCGTGATTGGCGAGGAACGAGGGTCCAGTGCCGTCCGGCGTGGCATCGGCCGGCGGGTTCGCGGGCTGGCGGCTGGGCAGCCGACAGATGGCGCCGGCGCTGTCAGGACGCTGCCGCCGCCAGCATGGAGTCCACGTACTGCTTTCCCTTTCGGCAGGCGTCCTCCACTGAGGAGCCGCCCGCCAGACTCGCGGCAATGGCCGACGCCAACGCGCACCCGGTACCGCGACATCGGGCGTCGATGCGCGGTGAGGAGAGCCATAGCGGACCGCCGCGCGAGGTGAGCAGCAGATCCTCCGCCTCACGACCCTCGGCGTGTCCGCCTTTGAGCAGCACCGCGCGAGCGCCTGTGGCAAGAAGAACACGCGCCTGCGCAAGCCGCTCGTCACGGCTCGCGGCGAGCGGCGCCGCGCAGAGCGTTGCGGCCTCCGGGATGTTTGGTGTCAACGCGGTCGCCAGCGGGAAGAGCCGGGCACGCATTGCGGCACGCCCCTCCTCATCGAGCAGCACTCCCCCGGATGAGGAGAGCAGCACCGGGTCGAGCACTATGGGGAGGCTCCCGGCGCGAGGGAGACTGTCGGCCACGGCGTGGACCGTTGCGGCATGACCCAGCATACCGATCTTGATGGCGCCGACGGCGGCGCCGTCGAGCGCGGTGAGAATTTGGGCGCGCACGATCTCAGGTGGAACGTGGTGCACGGTGGCCACCTCGCCGTCTGTCTGAGCGGTTACGGCGGTAATGGCGCAAGCCGCCTCCAGACCCAAGTCCGAGAGCACGCGAAGATCGCGCGCAATGCCGGCACCGCCGCTCGAGTCGGAGCCGGCGATCACGAGCACGGCGCGCCGCCCGCTCAAGGACTCAGTCTCCGAGGGCGATCAGCGCAAGATCGGCGTGACCTGCGAGCCGCAGGGCCTGCGCGGCCCGCCACGCCCGGATGCCGGAGCGGCAGCAAAGCACTACCCGTGAGGCCGATCGCTCGGGAAGCCCTTCTCTTTCGACATCCTCGACGCCGATTCGCAGTGCGCCCGGGAAGGGTGATGTGGGTGCCTCGGTCAGGCTGCGCAGGTCTACGACGAGATCGCCAGCGCCCACTTCCTCCGGCGCGATGAAACGCAGTGGCGGCCCTGCCGATTCGCGCGTCGCGGCGAATGAGAACCCGCTGAAGCGCAGCGTGCGAAAGTCCACGCTGATGAGCTGGCCCAGCACGGTCGGCTCGAGCTTGAGGAGAAGCGCGAGGGTCAGATGCGCCTGCACTGTACCGATGACTCCGACGGCGGTGCCGAGGACCCCGGATTGCGCACAGGAGCCGGCCTGGCGCGGCATCTCGGGGAAGACCGCCCGGTAGCTCGGCGCCCCGCCGCAAAAAGCGCCCACGTACCCGGAGAGTCCCAACACCGAAGCACTGACGAGCGGCTTGCCCTGCCGGAAGCACTCATCGCTCAGGATATAGGTCAAAGCCAGGCTGTCGGCCGCATCGATGATGGCGTCGGCACGCGATACCCAGTCGGCAGCATTCGCCGGCGTCAGCCGCTGCACGGCGCCTTTCGCGCTCACCTGTGGATTCAGGCGTCTCATGGCAGCGACCGCGGCGCTCGCCTTCGGCTCACCGAGATCGCTCATGCGGTAGAGTGGCTGGCGGTGGAGGTTGGACTCATCGACGCAGTCGTGATCGATGACGAGAAGCCGCCCGACACCCGCGCCGCAGAGATATTGCAGCACGGCACAGCCGAGTCCGCCGGCGCCGGCCACCAGCACCGTGGCCGCCCCGAGGCGCTCCTGGCCTTCGGTGCCGACCTCGGGTAGTACGATTTGACGGGCGTAGCGGTCAGACATTGGTGGGGCCCTGCCACTGGCCGCCCGGGGCGGCCGAGCCGGCCCGAACCCAGGCCTCCATGTGTCTCTCGGGCTGAGGATTCCTGACGATGTCCGTCACGACGGCGGCGCAGTCGGCTCCTGCTGCCAGCACGCCGGGCAGGCGCTCGAGTGATATCCCGCCGATGGCGATGAGCGGGATGGCGCCGATCCGACGCTTCCACTGCCCGACACGATCGAGACCCTGGGGCGCGAAAGCCATGACCTTAAGGAGCGTCGGATAGATCGGTCCCAACGCGACGTAGTCGGGAGTGAAGCCGAGCGCACGCGCGAGCTCGGCCTCATCATGCGTGCTGATTCCGATCCGGACACCGGCGCGGCGCAGCGCGGCCACGTCCGCCGTGTCGAGATCGCCCTGCCCCAGGTGAACGAAGTCGCAGCTCTCCTCCAGGGCGAGCTGCCAGTGATCGTTGACGATGAGCAGCGCGCCAGCTCGTGCGCAGAGGTCCTTCGACTCACGAATCTCGGCCCTGAGCTCCCCGGCGGAGCGGTCCTTGATGCGAAGCTGCACCATACGCACACCCGTGGGCAGCAGTCGGCGAATCCATGCCGCACTGTCAACGATCGGGTAGACACGAGGCAGGGTCCTCATCCGAGGAACGCCTTGCCGATGACGGGGGTCGAGGGTACCGCCAGGTCACGCGGCTCCATGGGTCCGGCCTCGTACGCGGCCCTTCCCGCTGCCACCGCCTGCGCGAACGCGCCGGCCATTCCAGCCGGATCTCGCGCCTGGGACACGGCCGTGTTGATGAGAACGGCATCGAAGCCGAGCTCCAAGGCCTGCGCGGCATGCGAGGGTATGCCGATCCCGGCGTCGACCACCAGCGGCACCTCGGGAAAGCGGGCGCGCAGCGCCTTCAACCCGAAGAGATTGTTGAGCCCGCGCCCCGAGCCGATGGGCGAGCCCCAGGGCATGAGCACGCGGCAGCCAGCCTCGAGCAGCCGCTCCGCAACGATCAGATCCTCGGTGGTGTAGGGGAAGACCTCGAACCCGTCCTTGCAGAGGATGCGAGCCGCCTCCACGAGCCCGAAGACATCCGGCTGCAGCGTCTCGTCCTCGCCGATGACCTCGAGTTTCACCCAGGACGTGCCGAAGACTTCCCGTCCCATGTGCGCTGTGGTCACGGCCTCCTTGACGGAGTGACAGCCGGCCGTGTTGGGCAACACGTGCGCGCCGAGATCGCGGATGATCGACCAGAATCCCTGGCCGGCACGCTCGCCACCCGACTCCCGGCGCAGCGACACGGTGACGATCTGAGTCCCGCTCGCCTTCACGGCCTCGGTCAGGATGGACGGGGACGGATAGCGCGCGGTGCCGAGCAGCAGCCGCGAGCGCAGCTCCGTGTCATAGAGTCGCAACATGGCCGCTCCCGCTCCTACCCACCCTGCATGGGCGCCAGCACTTCGATCCGATCGCCATCGGCCAGGCGAGCGGCTTGCCGCTCGGCCGCCGGCACGAATTCGCCGTTGATGGCGGTCGCGACCACCGCGCCGCCATAGCCCAGCTCCTCGAGCGCACCGCCGAGATCCGCCGCCCCGATTTCACGCGAGGCGCCGTTGACGAGAATCCGCATGCATCACCTCGGGAGAATGACCTGCGCCGAGCACTTCGTCTGCAGCCTGGCGCGCGAGCGCCGGGGCGAGGAGAAAGCCGTGCCGGTAAAGGCCGTTCACGTGAACCGTACCGCCGACCCGCCTGACCTGCGGCAGATTGTCGGGAAAGGCCGGCCGTACGCCGGTGCCTATCTCCACGATTTCGGCCTCGCCGAATGCCGGATGCAGAGCATAAGCGGCTCCCAGGAGCTCGAGCATCGAGCGCGCCGTGATGCGCGTCGGCTGATCGCTCTCGATCATGGTGGCACCGATCATGTAATGGCCGTCCCCTCGCGGGACGATGTACACCGGCACGCGCGGATGCAGGACCCGTACGGGCCGCGAAAGGCGGATATCGGGGAGCTTGACGACCAACATCTCGCCCTTGACGCCGCGAAGATCCGCCAGCGCATCGCGCGCCTCGAGACCCCGGCAGTCGATGAGCGTCCCGCCGGCCGCTTGCGCCGCCAGCAGCGCCTCGCGAGAAGCCTGCGCGCCGGCTCCGAAGCGGACCGGAGCGCCAAGCGCCGCCAGCCGCGCCGCAAGCGCCGCGAGTGCCGCGCGAGGATCGAGATGCCCCTCCTCGCGGAAGTAGAGCGCCTGACTGAAGCGGCCGGCCAGGTCAGGCTCGAGCGCACCGATCCCCTGCGCATCGAGCCACTCGTAGCGCTCGGTCCGGCGAGCGAACTGCCGCAGCTCCCCGGCGTCTCGTCCATGCGCCACGACCAGGCTCCCCTTGAGGAGGGTGCCCGGAAATTTGGCCGGCCACCACGCGAGGCTCTCCGCGCCGAGCGTCGCCACTACCGGCTCCGCGCTCTCGCGCTCGCACCAGGGCGCGAGCATGCCGCCGGCGAACCAGGAGCAGCACCCCGCACCCAACCGCTCTCCCCGCTCCAGCACCTGCACCACCACGCCGCGCTCGGCGAGCTCCACCGCGCAGGCGAGCCCCGCCACCCCCGCACCGAGGACGATGGCGCGCATGGATTACCCCTGTGACTCCCCGGACGGCACGTAGAGCTCGCCCCCCGAGGCTCGAAATCGCACCGCCATCTCCTGCATGCCCTGCTGCTTCGCCTCCGCACGCACCTCGTGCGAGATACGCATGGAGCAGAACTTCGGGCCGCACATGGAGCAGAAGTGCGCCACCTTGTGAGCCTCCTTCGGCATCGTTTCGTCGTGGAAGGCGCAGGCGGTATCGGGGTCCAGGGACAAATTGAATTGATCGCCCCAGCGGAAATCGAACCTCGCCCGCGACAACGCGTCATCGCGCTCGCGCGCTCCGGGATGGCCCTTGGCGAGGTCCGCGGCATGCGCGGCGATCTTGTAGGTGATGACGCCTGTCTTGACGTCCTTGCGGTCCGGAAGGCCCAGATGCTCCTTCGGCGTGACGTAGCAGAGCATCGCGGTGCCATACCAGCCGATCATCGCCGCTCCGATGGCGGAAGTGATGTGGTCGTACCCGGGAGCGATATCGGTGGTGAGTGGACCCAGGGTGTAGAACGGAGCCTCGCCGCAGGTGGCGAGCTGCTTGTCCATGTTCTCTTTGATCTTGTGCATCGGCACGTGACCGGGTCCTTCGATCATGACCTGACAGTCGTGCTTCCAGGCGATGCGGGTGAGCTCGCCCAGGGTCTCGAGCTCGGCGAACTGCGCGGCATCGTTCGCATCGGCGATCGAGCCCGGCCGCAGGCCATCGCCCAGGGAGAAGCTGACATCGTACGCGCGGCAGATCTCGCAGATCTCCTCGAAGTGCTCGTAGAGGAAGCTCTCGCGATGGTGCGCGAGGCACCACTTCGCCATGATGGAGCCGCCGCGGGAGACGATCCCGGTGACGCGATTGGCGGTGAGAGGCACGTAGTGCAGGCGCACCCCCGCGTGGATGGTGAAGTAATCGACCCCCTGCTCCGCCTGCTCGATCAGCGTGTCGCGGAAGACCTCCCAGGTGAGGCCCTCGGCGACGCCGCCCACTTTCTCGAGCGCCTGGTAGATCGGCACCGTACCGATCGGCACAGGAGAATTGCGGATGATCCATTCCCGGATGGTGTGAATGTTGCGGCCGGTGGACAGATCCATGACAGTGTCCGCTCCCCAGCGGATGGCCCACACCAGCTTGTCCACCTCCTCGGCGGTGGACGAGGCGACCGCGGAATTGCCGATGTTGGCATTGATCTTCACCAGGAAGTTACGGCCGATGATCATCGGCTCGGACTCCGGGTGGTTGATGTTGGCCGGGATGATGGCGCGACCCACCGCCACCTCGGCACGCACGAACTCCGGCGTGACGAAGTCCGGAATCGCCGCTCCCCAGGACTGTCCGTCGCGGGTCCCGGCGGCGCGAGCCCGATCCCGTCCGAGATTCTCGCGGATGGCCACGAACTCCATCTCCGGCGTCACGATCCCCGCTCTGGCGTAGGCCAGCTGGGTGACGGCGGCCGTCCCGCGCGCTTTCAGTGGCCGGCGGGTCACGGGAAATAAGGGTGCCGCGCCTGCGCTTCCCGCCGCAACGCCGTTGTCCTCCGGACGCACGGGCCGGCCTTCCCCGATCACCACGTCCGCGCGCGCGCTGATCCAATCCTCGCGAATGCGTGGGAGCCCGCGCTCAATGTCGATGCGGACGGCAGGGTCGGTATAGGGGCCGGAGGAGTCGTAGACGATGAGGGGCGGCTCGCCCGCCGATGGATGCAGCGCGATCTCCCGCATCGGAACCCGCAGCTGCGGATGGATGCGGCCGGGCTCGAATACTTTGCGGGAAGCGGGCAGCGAGTCGGAGACGACGGTCAGCGGAACGGCATTCATCGTGGATGCTCCTTGAGCGGTTGGACCGCGGAAGACCCAGCGAGCCGTCGTCAGAAAGCGGACGGAAAGGAACTTTCCTACGCCAGCATGAACTGGATCAGGTTCAAAGGGTCGCCATGCCGCGCCCCATTTGGCGCCATTGGCCTCTCAGCCCCTTGCCGGGGCTCCCCTAGTTGTCGGCTGGCACAAACATAGTCCACGGGACGGGCGGGGGTCAAGGCGCGAGGGTGGCACCTTGGACATGAGCGGACCGGTAAGAACTGCAATCGGGAGGGCAATCTTTGCAAGACTATCGTCCCTGGGCGCAAAGACCCCTGCGGTGCTTTGCGCGGGCACGGCCAACTTACCCGGAGGACCTCGCGGGCCAAGATCGGCCTTGGCCCGCTTGGTCACTTGCTTTCAAGCTGTGCTGACAGGCTCTTCGCTAGGACCTCGATTCGCGGTGGGAGTCGGCTCCGCCTCCTCCGTGGCTCGCCTGCCCGCCCTTGCGACCGGCCTCGGCTGCGAGCTCCGGATTTTGTGAGAAGCTGCGCTTCTCATCCGGCACGCTCTGCCCGCCTTTGCGGCCGGCGGTGGCGGCAAGCTCGCGATTTTGCGAGAAACTGCGCTTCGAGCCGGGCACGCTCTGCCCGCCTTTGCGGCCTGCTTCGGCGGCCAGGCGCCGATTTTGCGAGAAGCTGCGCTTCTCATCCGGGACGGCCTTGCCGCCCATGCTGGCGATCTGACGCTGCCGCTCCGCATTCATCGAGGCGAAACCCCGATTGGACGTACGGCCTTCCGAGGTGCGTCCGTCGTGACCTGATACCTGAGCCATCACTTCTCTCCTCACACAAGCTGGGTTGGGCTCGCGGGCGACCACAGCGGCAGCAATCGATGTGCGCCCCAAGGATTCGAGAATGTCCCGGCCTGCGAGCAGTCAGGACCCAGCAAGAGCCATGCCGGCGGCAATCGCGCTCCGGTTGGGACTGCGCGCGGGCGAGCCGTTTACTCCAAACTCCGGTTGGGTCGGTCAGGGCTGCTTTGCAGAGGGATCGGGGCGGGAAGCGGTCAACTGGCGATCGATGCCGGAGATTTCCTGCTCGAGAATCGCCTTGACACGGGCCGGGGGATTGAGGGAGAGCAGCTTGGTGAAGCGCGCACGCGCGAGCGGCAGCTGCCCCTGGCGCATCGCCGCGGCCGCTCCGAAAAAGAGCGCCTGGGGCGAGGTGGGATCGATCGCGAGCGCCCGCTCGATGAGCCGGCCCGCCTCGCCATTGAGCTCCGAATCATTGATCAGCGTGAGGGCCTCCGCCTCGCCGACCAGCGCATCGGCGCTGCGCCCTCCGGCCGCGCGATCGGCCCTGCGATACGCGCGCACCGCGAGAGGATACTCCTGCAGCACGACGTAGGAGCGCCCGAGCATGAGCCACCCGGCGACGTTGTCGGGGTGGTCATTGAGCTCGTGCACGAGCCGCTCGACCATGCCCTCGGGAGAAGCGACGCCCGGGGACTTGGCCCAAGACCAATTGCTCCAGGTGGGATAGAGCGCCGCGGAGCCCACGACCAACACAGCCGCCGCGCCGAGCGCCGCCCAGGGGGAGGCGGCGGCCTGCGAAGGCACGGGCTTGAGCAGCGGCACGGCAATCACGGCCACGCAGATGGCCGCCAGCGCCGCGGCCAGTACGATGAAAACGATCATCCGCTAGGTATCCACCAGGTCGTCATCTTGCGGGTCGGTCGCGGCGAGCGCCGCGCGCTTGCGGATGATCGTGAGCGCCACGATCACTCCGACGAGGAGCACTGCGCCCGGGGTCAGCCACAGCCAGGCCGTCTTCCAGACGAAAGGCGGCTTGAAGAGGATGAAGTAGCCGTAGCGCGAGACCATGAAATCGCGAATCTGCTGGTCCGTCTTGCCGGCGAGCAACATGTCACGGATATCGCGGCGCATATCGGCCGCGAGGTCCACCGGCGAGTCGGCCAGCGACTCGTCCTGACACTGCATGCAGCGAAATCCACGGATGAGCCTGAGATACCTCGCCTCGAGCTGTGGCGTCGGCATTTGCGTGGGCGCGATCGCGTAGGCCGCCGATGCTGCAAGCAGGAGCGAGGCCATGAGGGCGGCAATGAGAAGATAGCCGGCGCGCATCGTCAGGAGCTCGAGGTGGCGGCCGGCTCTGAAGTGAGGGGCAGACGCGGCAGAATGTCCCGCTCCCACGCCCGCTCGGTGATCGGCCCGATGTACTTGTACACCACGATGCCCGCGGGGTTCACGAGGAAGGTCTCCGGCGCACCGTACACGCCCCACATGATCGCCTCCATTCCATCCTGGTCCACGGCAATGGTCTGATAGGGGTCGCCCTCGTGCTTCAGGTAGGAGCGCGCGACGCTCGGATCATCCCTCCAGTCGAGGCCCACGAGCGGGATGAGTCCCGTCTGCTTGATTCTAAGCAGCATCGCCTGCTCCATACGGCAGGAGATGCACCAGGTGCCCCAGACGTTGAAGAGATACCAGTGGCCGCGAAGCTGCGCGGAGGTGACCTTCTGTCCCGGATCGGTCAGGCTCGGCAGCGAGAAAGTGGGTGCCGGCTTGCCGATGAGCGGGGAGGGAATGATGTCCTTCTCCGGCGAGTTCTTGATGCCGATCGCGAGCACGACGACCAGCAACCCGAATAGGACCAGGGGAAGGATGAAGCGAATGGGAAGGCGTCTCATCCGGCCTCACTCCGAGTGACTGCGGGGACTGCCGCGAGCGCCGCCGGAGTGAGCGCGGCAGCCGGCTCCCGCTCGAGCCGATAGCGTCGGTCAGAGATGGCGAGCATGCCACCTGCGGCCATGATAAAGGCGGCCAGCCAGATGAAGGTCACGAGCGGCCTCACCTGCAGCCGCAGACTCCAGCGGCCGTCACCGAGGTCCTGGCCGAGCGCGACCAAAACGTTGCTGACCCGGTACATGTATATCGCGGAGTGGGTCGTGACGGTGTGCTGCACCCAATACTCGCGCTTCTGGGGGTGCATCACATCGACGAGAGCGCCGTTGTGCTTGAGGATGACGGTGCCGGCGACCCCGCTGTAGTCGGCCCCTTCGATGGGCTTCACGCCCTGGAACTGGAACTGATACGCGCCGAGCTGCGCAATGCCGCCGGCCGAGAGCGCCACGTCGCGTTCGGCCGTAAACGCCTCGACCGAAGTGATCGAGATGACGAAGATGCCGAGTCCGATGTGCGCGAGCGTCATCCCGAGGACCGCACGCGGAATCGAGATGTGGCGCCGCAGCCGATCGATGGGATCGATGAGTGAGGACAGGATGATCCATACGCCGAGCGCGACGCCCACCGGAGAGAGCACCCGTCCGCCGGTGAAGAAGCCGAACACCACCCCGCAGCCGATCACCGCGGCTGCGATGAATGCCAGAAGGAGAATCCGCGCCCGCCTGCCGAGATTGCCCCGCTTCCAGCCGGCATGAATGCCGACGGAAAGGAGCGCGAGGAGCGGCAGGATCGAGAGGAGGAACGTGGGGTTGAAATAAGGCGGCCCGACGGAGAGCTTGCCGATCCCGAGCGGCCCTGCGATGAGCGGGGCGATCGTGCCGGCGAACACCGTCGCGCAGGCGGTCACGAGCAGGATGTTGTTGAAAAGAAGGAAGGATTCGCGCGCGGTGAGCTCGAAGCCCGCCTCGGACTTCAACAGCGGCGCCCGCCACGCGTAGAGCGCGAGCGCACTGCCGATCATCACGATGAGAAACGCGAGGATGAAGGTCCCTCGGCCCGGGCTCGCGGCGAAGGAGTGCACCGAGACCAGAACGCCCGAGCGCACGAGGAAGGTGCCGACCAGGCTCAGCGAGAAGGCGAGCACCGCAAGGAGCAGCGTCCAGCTCTTGAAGAGCCCGCGCTTCTCGGTCACGGCAAGCGAATGGATGAGCGCGGTGGCCATGAGCCACGGCATGAACGAAGCGTTCTCCACCGGGTCCCAGAACCAGAACCCGCCCCAACCCAGAGTGTAGTAGGCCCACCAGCTGCCGAGCGCAATGCCACAGGAGAGAAATGCCCAGGCGGCCGTGGTCCAGGGCCGCGTCCAGCGCGCCCACTCCCGATCGAGCCGGCCCTCGAGCATGGCCGCGCCCGCGAACGCGAAGGCGACCGCAAGGCCGACATAGCCGGTGTAAAGGACGGGCGGATGGGCGGCGAGCCCCGGGTCCTGCAGGACGGGATTCAAGGATTCGCCGTCGGGCCAGGGCGGGTCCAAGCGCAGGAACGGGTTGGAGGTGGCCAGGGTGTAGAGGAGGAACCCGAAGCTGATGACGCCCAGCACCCCGATCACTCTCGAGGCGAAGGGCTTCGGCAGGCGCGAGGTGCCGATGGCTGCCGCGATCGACCAGAGGGCGAGGAGGAAGATCCAGAGGATGAGCGAGCCGGAGTGCGCGCCCCAGAGCGCCGCGACGCGATAAAAGAGCGGCAGCGACGAGTTGGAATTCTCCGCCACGTACTTCACGGAGAAATCATTGTTGATGAATGAGGTGATCAGGCACCCCATCGAGGTCGCGACCATGACGAACTGGCCGGAGACGGCCGGTGTCACCGCCGCCATCCAACGATCACGCCTCAGCGCCGGTCCCATGATGCCGAAGAACGCCTGCAGCGCCGCAAGCAGCATCGCCAGGATGAGTGCGAATTCGCCGAGCTCGGGGATCATCTACGGCTGCTCCACCGCGGACAGCGGGTAAGTGACGCTCGCGGTCGCAGGCGGCATCCGCAGCGCCGGGTCGCGCGGCTCGCCGTGAACGAGGACGCTCTTGCCGATGCCGGGCGGGCGGTAATACTGATCGTGCTTGGCGAGCACCTCATCGGCGACGAAGGTCCCGTTGGCGAGCATGTGTCCGTGAACGATCACGCCCGCGCCCTCGCGAAAGAGATCGGGAAGGACCTTGTCATAGACGACCGGTATCTGGTGCTTCATGTCCGTCACGGTGAAGTGGACCAACATGCTCCCGGGCTTGCGATAGACGCTGCCTTTCTCGACGAGGCCGCCCATGCGGAATTCCTCGCCAGGCCGGACCTTGCCCTCGGCCACCTGGGTCGGCACGAAGTAGAAGGTAACGTCCTGGCGGAACGCGCTCAAGGCGAGCCCACCGGCTACGCTCACTCCCGCAAGAATGCCGAGCACCAGCACCAGGCGGCGGCGTCGTGGGGTCATTTGTCTGTGCCTCCGATCGTGAGCCTGCGCAACGCTTCCTTGCGCGAGCGCTTGAGGAGCCGGCGCGCCCAGATGATATTGAGCGCGATCACGGTGAACGTAACCGCATAAGCGGGCCACACGTATGGCCAGTAGCCACCCATGTCCAGAAAGGCCATCACGGGCGCACCGCCTCCCGGATCCAGCTCGCCGTCCGCTCGCGGCTCAGGACCTCCCCGCGCAGCCGCACGAAGAGCACGGCCCCGTAAAAGAGCGTGAAGCCGAGCAGCATGAGGAGGAGCGGCACGTACATCGAGGGGGGCATGGTGGGCTTGCCCAGGTACATCAGGGAGGGAGGCTGGTGCAGAGAGTTCCACCAGACCACGGAATAATGAATGATCGGCACGTTCACCACCCCCACGACGGCGAGCACCGCGCTCGCCCGGTCCGCCCGCTGCACATCGTCGAATGCGGACCGCAGCCCCATGTAGCCAAGATACAGGAAAAGCAGGATGAGCTCCGAAGTCAGCCGCGGGTCCCACTGCCAGTAAGTGCCCCACATGGGCTTGCCCCAAAGCGAGCCGGTGACGAGGGCGGCAAAGGTGAACGAAGCCCCGACGGGCGCGGAGGCCGCGGCGACCGCGTGCGCCACCTTCATCCGCCAGATGAGTCCGATGCCTGCCGCCACTGCCATGGTTGTATATACGAACAGGGACATCCAGGCACTCGGGGCATGTACATAGATGATCCGGTAGCCATCCCCCTGCTGATAATCCGGCGGAGCGAGCCACAGCCCGCCGATGAGGCCCGCGACGATGAGCAGGGCCGCCGGCCAGGCGAGCCAGGGCGTCAGGCGCCCCGCCACACGGTAGACATGGGGCGGTGAGGCAAGTCGGTGAAACCAGGTCCAGGCCATTGCTCTACTTTAGAGCGCTGGATCCGGGCTCCTGCCCGGCCCAGCGCGGCTTTGGGCAAAAAGCGTGGTTTTTGCCCAAAGCTCCGCCACCTACGGCGGCGGGGCACATCCTGTGCCTGGTTACGGGGTTGTACCGCTTCATGGATCGGGGTCGAGCACCGGTCGATGGCAAGCCGTTATCAGGCACAGGCACTACTCCAGATTGATCCGAACCGCGGCGGCGGCGGCGAGCGGTGCGAGCGTCAGACCCAGCACGGCGAGCGCCCCGAGCAAACGCAGCGGTACCCCATAGGCCTCGCCGCCGATCGCCAGTTCCGTGGCGCGCGCCCCGAAAATGAGCACCGGGATATCGAGCGGCAGCGTCAGGAGCGAGAGAAGCGCCCCGGACCGCCTGATGCCCAGTGTGAGCGCCGCGCCGATCGAGCCGATCAAGCTGAGCGCGACGGTCCCCACCGCAACCGAAACAACGATGCCCGCCATGGCCCTGCCGGGCGCGCCGAGCGCCACACCGGCCAGGGGCGCCATCAGGGCGAGCGGCAGGCCCGTCAGCAGCCAGTGCGCCGCCGTCTTCGCCGCGAGCAGCCAAGTCAGCGAGCGCCCCGAGAGCGCGTACTGCTCGAGCGTCCCGTCCTGCGCATCGTCCCTGAAGAGCAGCTCGAGAGCGAGCAGAGATGCCAGCAAGGCGGCCGCCCAGACCACACCGGGCGCCAGGGGCCTCAACACCGTCAGCTCCGGACTGACGCCGAGCGGAAAGAGCGTGGTGACGATGGCAAAGAAGGCGAGCGGCTGCACGAGTTGGCTACGCTTGCGGAAGGCCAGCTTGAGATCGCGCGCGAGCACCAGGCGGGCGGCGGCCAGAGCCGAAACGGCCGGCCCGCCCGGATCGCTCTTGCTGCCGAGCGCGGGTCTCAGGGGAGCGCTCATCGCACCGGAGTCATTCAAGCGTGAGCTCCATCCGCCGCAGCGCATGGGGTGCCGACACGGCGAGCTCGTGGTGCACCGCCGCGAGCGCCACGCCTCCCGCCTGCAGATGCTCATCGATCAGCAGGCCCACGAGCTTCTGGCCCTCGGCATCGAGATTGGTCGTCGGCTCATCGAGCATCCAGAGGGGCACCCGCATCAGCGTGAGTCCGGCGAGAGCTGCCCGGCGCTTCTGCCCCGCTGAGAGCGTCCGCACCGGACGGTCAGCCCAATGATCTCCCCCGACGCGCTCCAGCGCTTGATTCACTTCCTGTTGCTCCAGCCGGCGCCGCACGCCGACCCAGTAACCGAGGTTCTCTCGCGCGGTGAGCTCCGCCTTCAGCGGCGGCTCGTGCCCGAGGTAGGCGAGTTGCGCATGGAAGGCGGGCAAGTCCTTGCGGATGCTCTCTCCGCACCAGGTGATCTCCCCCCCTTCCGGATAGGCGAGCCCACAGGCGGTACGGAGCAGCGTCGTCTTGCCGGTACCGTTCGCCCCGGTGAGCTGCAGGCACTCCCCCGCCCCGACCTGAAACCGAACACCGCGCAGCACATGATGATCGCCGCGCCAGAGGTGCACGTTCTCCCCCTTGAGACAGAAATCGGACATGACCCCCTTTATCGAGGCACCAGCCTGGGTAGCGCAGAGCCGAGTCTCTGCCAATTCAGAAGCTTATCACCATAGGCATGGATGCCTACGTAGCGATGCGTAGTGCTTCCGCCGAGCGAATCCGGCAGCCGCAACTTAGGTAGAATCACCCCGCACCCGTTGCCCGGGTGGCGAAATCGGTAGACGCAAGGGACTTGAGAGAGCTTGAGCACCCGGCACGGAAACGGCCGGCGTGAATGGGGTCAAATTCGGTGGACCAGCAGCACGTCACGGTGGCTGCAATACCGAGCTAAGCCGCGGGGAGATCCGCGGAAAGTGTAGAGACTTGACGGCCCCCGCCTAAACCGCCCGGTCCAAAGGCCGCGCGGCAGGGCGAAGGTAAAGTCCAGACCACAAATGCGCGGTGGCGCGGCGATCGGTCGCATGGCGCAGCAGCGAAAGCTGTAGTGGTAAGAAAATCCCTCGGGGGCAACCCCATGCCGGTTCGAGTCCGGCCCCGGGCACCAGGTGGATTCAACCTCCACCTTCCCTGCCCGTCCTCCAACATC